>JAPYOC010000219.1 GCA_028278955.1 Candidatus Poriferisocius aerobius | reverse complement strand
GGCCTCCCACGACCCTCGTTTGGAGGTAGGGGTGGCGGTGGCCGCGTCGGCGCCCCGCGTTATCACCGGCGCGGTGTAGCGTCGGCGTCGTGATCGTGGAACTCGGGGCGCATCGCTATGACATCACCACCCGAGCGCTGGTCATGGGAATCTTGAACCGCACGCCCGATTCGTTCTACGACGGCGGCCAGTATTGGGATTTCGACGACTTCTTGGTCAAGGCCGAAGAGCTGGTGGCCGCGGGCGCCGATTTGCTGGACGTCGGCGGGGTGAAGGCCGGTCCTGGTCCCGAGGTGGGCGAGGCCGAGGAGATGGACCGGGTGGTGCCCGCCATCGGGGCGCTGCGAAAGCGATTCGAGGTGCCCATCTCGGTGGACACCTGGCGGGCTTCGGTGGCCCGGGAGAGCTATGCCGCCGGGGCGGTGGTGGGCAACGACATCAGCGGGTTTGCCGACCCCGACTATCTCGGCGCCGCTGCCGAAGCGGGGGCTTCGGTGGTGGCCTGCCATGTGCGCCTGGCGCCCAGAGTGGCCGATCCCGAGCCGGTCTACGACGACCTGATGGGCGAGGTGAGCCGCTTCTTGTCGGAGAGGGCGCAGTGGGCCGTCGACGCGGGGATCCCCCCCACGCGGATCATGCTCGACGCGGGTCACGACCTGGGCAAGACCCCCGAGATGTCGGCCGAGCTGCTTCGCCGATCCGACGAGCTTGTCAGCCTGGGGTATCCGGTATTCCTGTCGGTGTCCAACAAGGGATTTTTGGGCGCGCTGACCAACACCGGGGTGGGCAGCCGGCGGGAGGCCACGCTGGCGGCCCACACCCTCGGCATCGGGCGAGGGGCCCGCATTCTGCGAGTCCACGACGTGGCCGGCACCCGCCGGACGGCCGACTTCATGAGCGAGATCCTCCAACGCCGCCGACAGTGCGCATGAGCGCAGCACTCCGCCATCGAAGGGCTCTGCGTTGAGCCCGCTCGGTGCTGGTCGGAGGTTGGCCGGGTGAGCGCCACGGTGGTGTTGCTCCACGGCAACGACGGGGTGCTGTTGTCCAATGCGGTGCGCGACCAGGTGGCCCAGCTGGTGGGCGACGGCGAGCGGTCGCTGATGGTGGCCGAGTTGACCGAGGCCGCCTACTGGGAAGACGACGACTATCACATAGCCCCGCTGGTGGACGCCGCCCAGACCCCGCCTTTCCTCACCGGCCGGAGGGTGGTGGTGGGCCGGGAGATGGGCCGGTTCGCGTCCGCCGACTCCCTGGGCCCTCTGCTGGGCTATCTGCAGAACCCGCTGGAAACCACCGATCTGGTGCTGGTGTGGGAGAAGGGGCCGGGGCTCCAACGGCTGGGCGCCGTGCCCAAGCCGCTGTCGGAAGCGGTGGCCCGATCAGGCGGCGAGGTGATCGGCGCAGGAGTGCCCCGGGGCCGCGACGGGGCGGCCAAGTGGGTTGACGCCCAGATCGCCGCTGCGGGGCTCCGGCTGCGCGCCGGGGCCAAGCGGCTCTTGGCCGACCATCTGGGTGAGGATATGAGCCGCCTGCCCTCGGTGCTGGCGACCCTGGCCTCGGCCTACGGTCCCGATCGGCCGCTGGAGGCCGGCGACGTGGCGCCGTTCATCGGGGAGGCCGGGTCGGTGCCTCCCTGGGAGTTGACCGATGCGGTGGCGTCGGGAGAGATCGCCGACGCGCTGGACAAGCTGTGCCGAATGCTCCATGCCGGGGGCCGCAACGAGATGCAGGTGTTCTCCGCCCTGTACAACCACCACAGCCGTCTGCTGCGCCTCGACGGCGCCGATGTGGCCGACGAGAAGGAGGCCGCTGTGCTGCTGGGCGTGAAGGGCTCGACCTTTCCGGCCCGCAAAGCGCTGAGCCAAGCCCGCAAGCTGGGGCCGAAGAAGATCGCCCGGTCGGTCGAGCTGCTGGCCCAAGCCGACTTGGACCTCCGGGGTGCGACGGGGGTGCCTCCCGAGGCGGTGCTGGAGGTGCTGGTGGCCCGCCTGACCCAGCTCAATCGCTAGTGGTGTGTCGCAGAAGCCGGGGTTAGGGGGCCTGGAGGCGGGCCAAGCGCTTCATCAGCCGGGACTTCTTGCGGGCCGCGGTGTTGGGGTGCAGCACTCCTTTGCCGGCGGCCTTGTCGATGCGCTTGACGGCCATGCGGACCGCCTCGGCGGTCGCCTCCGCATCGCCGTTTTGGGCGGCGGTCTCCGCCGACCGGGTGCGGGTGTTGATCTCCGAGCGGACGGCGCGGTTGCGCTGGCGGCGCTTCTCGTTTTGGCGGTTGCGCTTTATCTGGCTCTTGATGTTTGCCACAGAGCAGCCATCCTACCGTCCGGCAAACCCCGGCAACCACATGGGAACCCATTGATTTGGGGCGGTAGCGTTACTCGGTTCCCATGGATCTCTCCCGCATCCGCAACACGTCGATCATCGCTCATATCGACCACGGCAAGTCCACGCTGGCCGACCGCATGCTGGAGCTGTGCGGGGCGGTGGACCCGCGGGAGATGCGGGCCCAGTATCTGGACTCCATGGACTTGGAGCGGGAGCGGGGCATCACCATCAAGCTCCAGAGCGTGCGTCTCGACCACGACGGCCATGTGATCAACCTCATTGACACCCCCGGCCATGTGGATTTCGGCTACGAGGTAAGCCGCTCGCTGGCTGCCTGCGAGTCGGTCATCCTGCTGGTGGACGCGGCGCAGGGCATCGAAGCTCAGACGCTGGCCAACTGCTACCTGGCCATGGAGAACGATCTGGAGGTGGTGGCGGCCCTCAACAAGATCGATCTGCCCGCGGCCGAGCCCGAGCGCCGGGCGGCCGAGATCGAGCAGGTCTTGGGCATTGCCGCCGCCGAAGTGCTGCGGGTCAGCGCCAAAACCGGACAGGGCGTGCCGGAACTGCTCGACGCGGTGGTGGCCCACACCCCGCCGCCGGTCGGCCACCCCGACGGCCCGCTCCAAGCGCTGATATTCGACTCCCATTTCGACCAGTACCGGGGGGTGGTCAGCTCGGTGCGGGTGGTGAACGGGCGGTTGCGGTCGGGGGCCAAGATCCGCTTCATGCAGGCTCGCACCGATCGGGAGTCCGACGAGATCGGCGTTTGGCGCCCCCAGCCCGCGCCGGTGGACGAGCTGGGACCAGGCGAGGTGGGCTACCTCATCGCCGGCGTCAAGAACGTGGCCGAGGCCCGTTCGGGGGAGACGGTCACCACCGCCCGCGACGGCGCGGCCGAGCCCCTGGCCGGCTACCAGGAGCCCAAATCGATGGTTTTCTGCGGCTTGTATCCCATCGACGGCGACGAGTTCGCCGCCCTGCGCGACTCCCTGGAGCGGCTGAGGGTGAGCGACTCCAGCTTCAATTACCAGCCGGAGTCGTCGGGCGCGCTGGGCTTCGGCTTTCGCTGCGGATTCCTGGGGCTTTTGCATATGGAGATCGTGCGGGAGCGCCTGGAGCGGGAGTTCAACCTCGGCCTCATCGCCACCGCCCCTTCGGTGGCCTACCGGGTGGAGCTGGACAGCGGCGAGGAGGTGGAGGTGGACAACCCCTCGGCCATGCCCGCAGCGGCCGAGGTGCGGAGCATCCAAGAGCCCATGCTGGCCGCCACAATCATCGCCCCCGCCGACTACACCGGCGCCCTCATGGAGTTGTGCCAGGCCCGCCGGGGGGTGATGAAGAAGCTGGAGTATCTGTCTCCCGAGCGGGTGGAGCTGGCCTACCGGCTGCCGCTGGCCGAAGTGGTGGTGGACTTTTTCGATCTGCTCAAGAGCCGCACCCAGGGCTACGCCAGTCTGGACTACGAGCCCGACGGCTATGAGGCGGCCGACCTGACCAAGGTGGACATCCTGCTCCAGCACGAGCCGGTGGACGCCTTCAGCTCCATCGTCCACCGGGATGCGGCCTATTCCTACGGCCGGCGCATGACCACCAAGCTCAAAGAGCTGATTCCCCGCCAGCAGTTCGACGTTCCCATCCAGGCGGCCATCGGCGGCAAGATCATCGCCCGGGAGACGGTCAAGGCCTTCCGTAAAGACGTCACCGCCAAGCTGTACGGCGGCGACGTGACCCGCAAGCGCAAGCTGTTGGAGAACCAGAAGGCCGGCAAGAAGAAGATGAAGGCCATCGGCCGGGTGGATGTGCCCCAAGACGCCTTCATCTCCGCCCTCCGCCTCGACGACTGATCCCGCTCGGCGGTGCCCGCTGGGTGCCCCAGGGCACCATCCCGGTAGTATTTAAGGCTTATGGGAAGCCAAGCCGAGACGCTCTCGGCCCGCAAGGCCGCGGTGTTGCGGGCAGTGGTGGAGGGCTACATCTCCACCACCCAGCCGGTGGGCTCCTCCCATGTCTCTGAGATGGCGGACCTGGGAGTCTCCCCGGCCACGGTCCGCAACGAGATGCTGGCTTTGGAGCAGGCCGGATACCTGAGCCAGCCCCACACCAGCGCGGGCCGTATCCCCACCGAGAAGGGCTACCGCCATTTCGTGGACTCCCTCTCCGATGTGTCCGCCACGCTGGGCCGCAGCGAACGCCAGCAGGTGCGGGAGTTCTTCGACACCACCCATCGGGAGCTGGAGCAGATGCTGGCCGACACCAGCGCCCTTTTGGCCGACCTCACCGCGAACGCCGCGTTGGTGGTGGCCCCCCAGCATTCCAGCGCCACCATCCGGTCGGTGAGCGTCGTGGATCTGTCGGAGCGGTTGGTGATGGCCCTAGTGGTGTACGAGAACGGGTCGGTGGACAAGCGCACGATCGAGATGGACCAGCCCGCCGACCCGGTGGAGATGGATCGGGCCGCCGCCCAGCTTACCGACCTGCTGGCCGGATGCCCCGCCGGCGCCCTGCGAGACCGCTGGGCGGCCCATGCCCTCAGTCCGCTGGCGGGCCGAATCCTCGAATCGCTGGGCGATCTGGGCGATGCCGAGGAGCAGCTCTACGTGGGCGGGGCGGCCAGCGTTGCCAGCCTGTTCGAAGCCACTGGCACCGTTCGGTCGGTGCTGGGAATATTGGAAAAGCAGTTGGTGGTTGTGTCGTTGGTGAGAGACATCCTAGATCGAGGCCTCACGGTGGCCATCGGTTCGGAAACCGGGGTCGCCCCCCTGGCCGAGTGCTCGCTGATCGTGGCCCCCTACGAGGTGGCCGGCCGGCCGGTGGGCTCCATCGGGGTGCTGGGCCCTACCCGCATGAACTATCCCCAAGCCTTGGCCGCGGTCGCGGTGGTGAGCCAGAAGCTGGGCGACCGGCTGTCGCTTCCCTAGCCTATGGTCGCCGACTTCTACGAACTGCTCGGCGTGGGCCGAGACGCCTCAGAAGACGACCTCAAGAAGGCGTTCCGCAGGCTGGCCCGCCAGTACCATCCCGACGCCAATCCCAACGACGCCGACGCTGAGGCTCGATTCAAGGAGATCGCGCTGGCCTATGAGACCTTGAGCGACCCCCAGAAGCGGGCCCACTACGACCGTTTCGGCACCGCACCGGGGGCGGCCGGGGGAGGCGAGCCGTTCTCCGGCATGAACCTGAGCGACATCTTCGATGCGTTCTTCGGCGGGTCGAGCCCGTTCGGGGGCAGTCCGTTCGGCACTGCAGACAGAAGAGGTCGGACCGGTCCCCAGCGGGGTGAGGACCTCGAGGCGGTCTTGGCTCTCGATTTCACCGAAGCGGTGCTGGGCATCGATGCGGAGGTGAGGGTGCGCACCGCCACGGTGTGTGAGTCTTGCGACGGCCGGGGTGCCGCCGAGGGGACCGAGCCGGTTGTCTGTGGCGCATGCGGCGGCAGGGGCCAGGTGCAGCGGGTGCGCCAGTCGGTCCTCGGCCAGATGGTCACCCGCACGGTGTGCGACACCTGCTCGGGCCGCGGCGAGGTGATCGCCAACCCGTGCCGCGAGTGCCGGGGCGACGGTCGGGTGGTGGGTGACCGAAGCTACACGGTCACCGTGCCCGCCGGGGTGAGTCAGGGTTCGACGCTGCGGGTGGCTCGCCGAGGCGCGGTCGGGCCTCGGGGTGGCCCCCCGGGCGACCTGTACGTGCATATCGATGTGCGGCCCCATCCCCGCTTCGAGCGCGACGGCGACCATCTGGTAGATCGGGTGCATCTGTCCATGGCCCAAGCCGCCCTCGGGGTGAACGTCAAGTACGAGACGCTGGACAGCGTGGAGGATCTGGATATTTCCGCTGGCACTCAGACCGGCGATGTGTTCCGCATCAGGGGTCGGGGCGTGCCCCGGCTGGAGGGCCGGGGCCGGGGCGACGTGCTGGTGCAGGCCATGGTGGAGACGCCCACGGGGCTGAGCAAAGAGGAGATCGATCTGCTCCGCCAGCTTGCCGAGCTGCGAGGAGAAGAGGTGGCCCCCACCACGAGGAAGCGACGCCGTGAAGCCCGGCGGAAATGACGGCCCCCACGTCTTTGTCAACGATCTGGGGCGCCCCGGGCTGTGCGACGAAGACCGCCACCACCTCACCCAATCCCTGCGGCTGAGGCCGGGAGACGCCTTTACCGCCTCCGACGGTGCCGGTTCGTGGCAGCTCTGCCGCCTCGGGCCAGGCCCCGATTTCGAGGCTGAACCCGAGGGCGAGATCGTGTACGTCGAGGTGCCCCGCCCCAAGCTCACCGTCGGCTTCGCCCTCATCAAGGGAGGCCGCCCCGAGCTGGTGGTTCAGAAGTTGACCGAGCTGGGGGTGGACGCCATCGTGCCGTTTGCCGCCGAGCGCAGCGTGGTGCGCTGGGATGCCGACCGGGCAATCCGCCATACTGAGCGGCTGCGCCGAGTGGCCCGAGAGGCCGCCATGCAGAGCCGCCAGGTGCGCCTGCCCGAGGTCGGCGAGGTGGCCGAATTCGCCGACTTGGCCGTGTGTCAGGGGGCGGTCCGAGCCGACATCGGCGGCGACCCTCCGTCGCTTGGAAACCCCACCGTCCTCATCGGCCCCGAAGGGGGCTGGTCCGCCGCCGAGCGTGGCCGGCTCGGCGCTATCCGCATCAGCTCCTCGGTCCTGCGCTCCGAGACCGCCGCCATCGCCGCCGCCGCCCTCCTCACCGCCTTGCGCGACGGGTCGACCAGCGTGAGCTGAGCAAAGCGACCAACGCCGCTGGGGTTGAAGCGCTCAAACCAGGGTGCCGAGAGGAACAGCGGCGATGCGCTCATCGAGGCGATGGGCGGTGGTTCCGGGATGCACGACAACCCCGGCTCGGAAGGCATCGCCCAATCGGTCTCGCAGGGTGGTGAGGTGTCGGGAGTCCCGGGCCGATACGGCCTCGGCCAGCTTGACCTCGAAGGCGATAACGCCCCCATCGGGCAGGTCGGCGATCAGGTCGATCTCGTTCTCGCCGCCTGCTGATCGCAGATGGGAGAACCGCCACCCCAACCTCAGCGCATCGGCGACTGCTTTGATCTGGCCGGTAGCCACGCCCTCGAACAAGTTGCCGAGACGCTGCCGGCTCTCGCCTAGCCGCAGTGCGGTGTCGAAATGGTCGGCGGCGGCGAGGGCCGGATCTACGAGGTGGCGTTTGGGGCGTTTGGTGAGGCGTTTCAGGCGGTTGTTCGACCAGCCGGGAAGCTCTTCGATCAGACCGAGTCGCTCCAACAGGTCGTGATAGATCTCGCCAGTGGCCTTGGACACTTCTGCGGAGTTGTGGATGGTGGCGTGTTCTGCGGTGGTGCCCACGGTTGCCCCGTAGGCTCGGAAGTAGGAGCGGAGCTTTCCGACATTGCGCTGACCGGCCGCGATCTCGGCGAGGTCGCGTGAAATAGCGAGGTCTAAGTAGGAGCGCAGGGCCTCCTGGTGGTCAACCTCTTCCAACTCGAGGTAGCCGGGCAGCCCCGAGCGCACCGTCGAGAGGATCTGCTCAGCCGCCGAGAACGGCGACCGCGCCCCTCGCAGCGCATCGATCCCGTGCTCGGCCACGTCGGCCAGTGCAACTGCAGGGGCTTGGTCTCGCCGCTCGGAAAGGGTCATCGGCCTCAGCGGCAGGGGCATGATCCTCCCGGCGCCGGCATGTATATCGGCGCTCACCGACGTCCGGGACGACCCGCTCAAGAGGAACTGGCCGGGCGACCGATCGTCATCAATCATGCGCCGCACTGCGTCCCACACCGTCGGGACCCGTTGCCACTCGTCGATGAGCACTGGCCTGGGCAGTGAAGCGCAGGCTGCCTCCGGGTCGCGGGCCACCAGCTCGGCCGTGGGAGGATGGTCCAGCCGCAGAGTCGATGCCGCCAGCCGGGTCGCCGTACTGGTCTTGCCCACACCCCTGATGCCCTCGATCAGGCACGCCGGATGCACGCTGAGCAGATGCGAGAGGCGCTCATCGAGATGCCGCCGGAAATAGGTCATGCACAAAAGACTAATAGATCATCCATATTGCGGGGAGTTGCTTCTTCTCATGTGTGGAATTCCCCCCAAGCGCAACCCAGCCTCGGACCTCCGAACCGGACAGGCCCAGCCAATTGGCTCGTCCGCTCAAGACGGGTTGGCTACGTTAGAGCCATGTCCGGCGCCGCGGCTTCTTCATGGGACTACCCCGGAGCACGCTGGTGGAAGTTCGACTTCCACGCCCACACGCCTGCCTCCTATGACTACCGGGACCCCGAGGCGACACCGGAAGACTGGCTGCTGGGCTTCATGCGGGCCGAGATCGACTGCGTGGCCGTCACCGACCACAACTCAGGTGCATGGGTGGACCGACTCAAGTTGGCTCGCAACGACCTAGAAGGACAAAAGCACCCTGACTTTCGTCCTCTCTATCTCTTTCCGGGTGTTGAAATCACAGCCAATGGCAACATTCATGTACTGGCAATTCTTGACCCGGACAAGATGACCTCTGACGTCGACAGGCTGCTGGGTGCGGTCAAATATCAAGGCCAACCAGGCGAGAGTCAGCAAGCGGTTGAAGCATCGGTCATAGAGGTGGTCTCTGAGATCGTGAAAGCAGGAGGCATCGCTATCCCGGCTCACGTTGACCGCAGTAAAGGTCTCTGGAGCCTTTCGGGGAATTCATTGAGACCGGTATTAGACAGTGGAGATGTCTTCGCCATTGAGGTAGTGGACACCTCGGCTGCGAAGCCGGAACTGTATGCGCAGTGTCACCTTGACTGGGCCGAGGTATTGGGCTCCGATTCCCATCGACCCCGGGGTGCCGATAGTCAACGGTGTCCGGGGACTCATTACACATGGATCAAGATGGAGTGGCCGTCTATAGACGGTCTTCGACTGGCTCTGCTTGATGGTGAAAAATTCTCAGTGCACAGGAGCGACGATCAAGAAATGTCGCTGCCACTGCCGCTTCCCAAACATCATGTCTGTTCAATTGAAATAGATCAAGCACGGTACATGGGATTGGATAATTCTGCGAAACTTGAGTTTAGCCCTTGGCTTAACGTGTTGATTGGTGGACGGGGAACCGGCAAGTCGACAATTCTGCATTGCCTGCGACTAGCTGCTAGGCGAGAATCAGAACTCCAGAGCTTGGGCGAGCACAGCAACTCACGCACTAACTTCGAGCGATTTAGCCAAGTTCCTAAGTCTCGAAATGGTGATGGAGGACTCAAGAAAGAAACCCATATCACTTGGACTTTGGATCGACATGGAGTTCCGTACCGTGTCCATTGGAAGAAGCAACTTGAAGATGGTCTGGCGATTGTTGAAGAGCGGTCAGACGCTGAAAAGTGGATCGTATCGCAGGCTCAGCATGTCAGCGAAGATCGTTTTCCAATCAGGTTGTTCAGCCAAGGACAAATAGCCGAATTGGCAGGTGACAATCAAAGCGCGTTGTTGAATTTGATCGATGAAGGCGCTGGATCACTAGAGTGCAAGCAAGCAATCGAGGCGATGCAGCGCGCCTACATGGAAACGCGATCACGGATTCGCAACGTTGATACTCAACTTGCAGATCGAGACAGAGTCACTGTCGCTCTCGCAGATATTGAGCGAGAGATCGCAGCAGTGGAGAATTCCGGGCATGCAGAAATACTTGAATCTTTCCGTCGTGGAGAGCGCCAGAAGCGTGAGCTCGATCACCACTTCAATATTGCGGACCAAGCTGCGTTCCGCATCGCTGAATTTGCGGAGCAACTTCAGCCGGAGGATACGGCAAGTGGTATCTTTGACGAGAATGATAATGTTGCAGAAGATGCCAGAAATACCATTAATATACTACGGCTTGCAATCGAAAATACCTCAGTACAGTTACGCGAGATTGAGAAGCAATTGAAGGTAACTATCTATCGGCAGCGTTCTACAATTTCCATTAGTCAATGGCAGCGTAACCTGGAAAATATCCAAGCTGAGTATTCAGTTCTTACTGAAACAATGGAAAAAAGTGACATTGGTAATCCTGAACGCCATGCAATTCTGATTCAAGAGCGCCAACGTCTCATTGATCTGCAATTGGAACTGGAATCGCTAAAAGAAGAAAAGCACCGTCTCGAAAGTCAAGCTCAAGAAGAGCAAGTTAAGCTGGTGCAAGCTAGGAGGTCACTCAGTGAAGCTCGCGTTGCATTTCTTACAAATACACTAGATCAAAATGAATTCATTCGGATCCGACTGATCCCCTATGGTGACGACCCTCTTGTGATCGGGCAGTCATTGAGAGAAATCCTTAACGTTGAAGACGACCGTTTCACTGCTGACATCGGCGACTTAGAGAATAGCAACCAAAATATGGGCATCGTCAACCGATTGCTTGACGATCTCCCTGAAGCACTTGATGACCGTCGGGAAATGCTTGAGGAACGCCTTGAATATCTGCAAAGTCAGTTCGTCAAAGCCAGTGAAGGGCGCGGCGAATTCGGTGGGCACTTCAATAATTATTTGCAACGACAGCGTGAACTAAGTGAACAGTTTATTGACCGTCTTTTGACTTGGTTTCCACAAGACAGCCTACATGTTGAGCACCGTGTTACGGGTAAAGGCACCGAATTTAAGCCTATCAGACAAGGATCAGCAGGCCAACGCTCTGCTGCAATACTTGCGTTTTTGTTGGCTCATGGTGAGGAGCCACTGGTGCTAGATCAACCCGAAGATGACCTCGACAATCAACTGATTTATAGCCTAGTGGTGAGGCAAACGCGCGAAAATAAACTACGCCGCCAGATCATCGCAATTACGCACAACCCGAATATCGTTGTGAACGGAGATGCCGAGATGGTGCATGTTCTAGATTTTCGTAAAGGCCAGTGTAGGGTCGTGCAATCAGGATCGCTTCAAATCCCAGAGATACGTGATCAGGTATGTCAAGTGATGGAAGGCGGAAGGGATGCCTTTGAGCGTCGTTACCAGAGACTAGAAGCTGGATTGGGCGATGTTTGACAGTCGAAAAGAACTGCTCGAAGCTATCCAGCTTGGTGAGACTAGTCACTTAGAACTCAAAGAAATTCGTTTCGCCGGTAGTAAGATCAGCGGGCTTAAAAGAGATGATTTGGCTGACGAGATCACTGCTTTTGCCAATAGTGGCGGAGGAGTATTAGTCCTTGGCGTTGAAGATAAATCACGAGATATTGTCGGCATTCCTAGAGAGCACCTTGATACTGTTGTGGGTTTTGTGAAGGATATATGTGCCGATTCTATCAAGCCTCCGGTTGAGGTTCTCGTCATCGACCGGCTTGCGCTGCCTTCCAGCAACGAACACAAGGTCGATGTGGTGAAGCTGGAAGTGCCGCGCAGCCTGTTCGTGCATCGCGGTCCAGGTGGGTATTTGCACCGTGTGGGAGATTCTAAGCGCGTCATGTCCCCAGAATTTCTGGCCCGCTTATTCCAACAGCGCAGCCAGACACGATTGATCCGATTCGACGAGCAGGCCGTTGCCACTGCACAAGTCAGCGATCTCTCTCTTGCCTTATGGGAGAGATTCCGCGCACACCGCTCCGATCAAGAACCTGAGACATTTCTCGTGAAGCTGGGCATGGCCGCGCTGGACGGCGCCGGTCCGCCGAAGCCGACAGTTGCAGGAATGCTCATGGGAAGCGAGGCCCCCCACGGCTGGCTGCCCAATGCCTATATTCAGGCGGTTGCCTATTGGGGCCAAGGTATCGGCGCAGGAGCGGGCGATGGCGCCTATCAGCTTGACGCCGCTGACATCACCGGGCCGTTGGATCGGCAGATCATCGGGGCTTGCCGGTTTGTCCTCAAGAACATGCGGATGGCCGCGGTGAAATCTGTAGGCCGCGTCGACCTGCCTCAGTTCGACATGTCAGCCGTGTTCGAAGCCCTGGTGAACGCCGTTGCCCATCGGGACTATTCCGTCCATGGGTTGAAGATCCGCCTGCGGATGTTTGAGGACCGGCTCGAGTTGTACTCGCCGGGGTCATTGGCCAACACGCTGACGGTGGAGTCTCTGCGATACCGGCAGACGGCCCGAAACGAGACGCTGTGCAGCTTGCTCAGCAGGTGTTTGATGCCCGACGAACCCTGGCTAACATTAAGTCGAGCCCACTTCATGGAGAGGCGGGGTGAGGGGGTGCCGATCATCCTCGACAACAGCACTCAAATCTCGGGGCGAGAACCGGAGTACCGCGTGCTTGACGACGCTGAGTTGATGCTGACCATCTACGGAGCGAATCCCGCCTGACTGTTCTCAGATGTAGAAAGGATCCGCAGCGCTACTTCGGTGACGGGCCGTCAGCGCTCGCTGATGGGGGTGTAGGTGCGCTCTTTGGCGCCGGTGTAGACCTGGCGGGGGCGAGCAATGCGGCTGCCCTGTTCGAGGAGTTCTACCCAGTGGGCCAGCCAGCCGGCGGTGCGGGCGATAGCGAACAGCACGGTGAACATGTCGGTGGGGAACCCCATCGACTGGTAGATCAGCCCCGAGTAGAAGTCCACGTTGGGGTACAGGTGGCGGGTCACGAAGTAGTCGTCGCCGAGCGCCATCTCTTCTAGCTTCAGGGCGATGTCGAGCAGAGGGTTGGACCCGGTTACCGAGAAAACATCGTAGGCTGCGTCTTTGATGATGCGGGCCCGGGGGTCGTAGTTCTTGTACACCCGGTGGCCGAACCCCATGAGTCGGGTTTCCCCGGCCTTGACCGCTTTGATGAACGGGTCGATGTTCTCGTAGCTGCCGATCTCGCGCAGCATCTCCACGACGGCTTGATTGGCCCCGCCGTGGCGGGGTCCGTACAGCGAGCAGGCGGCCGCGGCGATGACGGAGTAGGGGTCGGTGTGGGCGCTGCCCACCACCCGGGCGGTGCTGGTGGAGCAGTTCTGGCCGTGGTCGGCATGGGTGATGAGCAGCAGGTCGAGCGCCCGGGTCATGGCCGGGTGGCACTCGTAGGCGGGCTCGGCGACCTTGAACATCATCGACAAGAAGTTGGTGGCGAAGTCGAGGTTGTTGTCGGGATACACGAACGGCAGCCCGGAGTTGAAGCGCGAGCCAGCGGCGGCCACAGTCGGCACCTTGGCGATGAGCCGCACGATCTGGTGCATGCGGTTCTCGGGATCGTCGATGTGCTTGGCCTCGGGGTAGAAGGTGGACAGCGCGGCGATGGTGGACACGAACATCCCCATCGGGTGGGCGTCGTGGAGGAACGACTCCATGAACCGCTTGCGGAAGCGCTCGTGGATGAAGGTGTGGTGGATGATGTTGTGTACCCACTTGTCGTACTCGCCGGGGGTGGGCAGCTCGCCGTGAAGCAGGAGGTAGGCCACTTCGAGGTAGGTGGAGTGCTCGGCCAACTGCTCGATGGGGTAGCCCCGGTAGCGCAGGATGCCGTTCTCGCCGTCCACCTCGCTGACGGCGCTGGTGGTCGCCGCGGTGGTGCTGAAGGATGGGTCGAGGAACCAGATGCTGGGGAGCAGCTTGCGCCAGGCTGCGGCATCCACACCACCGTCGACAATCGGAACCTCAATCGACTCACCGGTCCGATTGTCGGTGATCGTTATGGACTCAGGCACGCACGGCTCCTTTCCCTGCTCACTCCGGCGCTGCCGCAGCATAGCCCAGGTCGCTCTATTCGCCCCAGAGAGATCGTCGCTGCTGACCGCAGGGGCCCGGAGTTCACAGCGGGGCGTTGTCGTGGCGGCGGCGGGGGAGGGTCTCCCGTTTGGACTCCAGGATTGCCAGGGCCGCGGCCACCTCGGCTCTGGTTTCGGCCGGGTCGATAACCGCGTCGATGGAGCCCCGCTCCGCCGCCCTGTAGGGGTTGAGGTAGCGCTGCTCGTAGGCGGCCTCCAGCTCGGCCCGCTCGGCGGGGCCGGCCCGGCGGTGGAGGATCCCCACCGCTCCCCGAGCCCCCATCACCGCCACCTCGGCCGAGGGCCAGGCCAGGGCGATGTCGTTTCCCATGTGGCGGGAGTCCATCACGATGTAGGCGCCGCCGTAGGACTTCCGCAGCGTCACGTTCACCCGGCCCACCGTGGCCCGGGCGTAGGCGAAGGCCAGCTGCGCCCCGTGGCGGATGATGCCCCGCCATTCCAGGTCCTTGCCGGGCTGGAAGCCCGAGGTGTCCACGAAGGTGACCAGCGGCAGGTTGAAGGCGTCGCAGAACGACACGAATCGGGCCCCCTTCTGGCTGCACGCGATATCGAGGGTTCCAGCCAGGGTCTGGGGCTGGTTGGCCAGGATCCCCACCGGGCGCCCGGCCACGGTGGCGAAGGCGCACACCAGGTTTGCGGCCCAATCGGCTTTGTACTCCAGCAGGTCGCCGTCGTCGGCCACCGCCTGGGCCACCTCCCGCACGTCGTAGCTGCCCAGGGGCGATTCGGGCAGCAGTTGGCGCAGCTCGGGGGTGGGCCGGTTTGCGGG
>JAPYOC010000218.1 GCA_028278955.1 Candidatus Poriferisocius aerobius | reverse complement strand
GTGCTGCTGGCCTCCATCCCCGAACCCGACCCCGACCATCCGGTGTCCGACCGCCAGATCGCCGGGGAGCTGCCCTCGCCCATCAACCCCCCGTCGGGCTGCCGGTTCCGCACCCGCTGCGACAAGGCGCAGGACCGGTGCTCAACCGAGGAGCCCGAACTCCGCAAGATCGCCCCCGACCACTACGTAGCCTGCCACTTCCCCAACGAAGTCCCCGCCAGCACCAGCGGCTGACCAGCAGTCACCGTGCAATTACCATTAGGATGGACTGAGCACTTGATGACAGGACTCGCAGCGACAATCGATACAGACTTGCTTTTCAGGAGGTGAATAGTGACCTTGTACAACGATGGTGAGGATGCCATAAGCAGAGAAATCGCTGAGGTGCCACTTGCCGACCTCGATGCCCCTGCCGGAATAATTGAGGCTGTACAGCTATACGAGTCAGCCATGGCCGCCTATTCAGCTGCACAAGACCAGATGAGCTACACAGTCACTATCTCATCTTCCTCTTCCACCGGAAAGCACATGCGAGCGATATAGAGTTAACCGGTGGCAACTTGGGGGCAAGTAGAAAAAGAACTGCTAAAGAGCCGAGCTGAACACGGGCCGCCGGATTTTGACGGAGTGCGGCGTGGGTATATGCACGATCTCGCCAGCTATACCAATCGATCCCTCATCCTCTACGAAACTGCAGGCTTCGCGCCACCCCTCGGAGCTGCACCATCTGACACTCAAATTTCCCTCGATCCAGATGTTGGCGCGTTCATGGAAGTGGTCCATGGCCTCGACCGAGAGCGCCCAATCGATCTGATCCTCCACTCTCCTGGAGGCACCGCAGAGGCTGCAGAATCGATCGTTGAATACATACGAGGTCGATTCCCAGGACTTCGGGTAATTGTCCCGGTAGCTGCAATGTCAGCGGCAACCATGATGGCAATGGCAGCCGATGAAATAATATTGGGGGACCACTCACAGCTGGGGCCAATCGACCCCCAGATGACTATCGCCACGCCAGAAGGCCCAAGGACTGCTCCAGCAGCGGCGATACGAAAACAGTTCCAAGACGCCACAGAAGACCTCAAGCAGAATCCTGACCACATGGCCGCATGGCTTCCAATTATCCGAGGTCTATCACCAGCACTCCTCCAAATATGCGACGATGCCGAGAAGCTGGCCACTTCAATGGTGACAGACTGGCTTGAGAAGTACATGTTCGCCTCCGAAGATGAAGCGCGAACCAAGGCGAAGGCAGTGGCAAGCGTTCTGTCCGACTACGACCAGCACATGAGCCATGGCCGACGCCTCGGCAAGGCGCAGCTCAGAGCCCTCGGCCTTAATATTGTAGATTTAGAAGCAGATGGCAAGCTCCAAGATCTCGTATTGAGTGTCCACCACTCAGTCAACCACCTGATGAATCACACGGGAACGGTGAAGATCGTTGAGAACCATCTTGGCAAAGCATTCATCAGACGCGTGGGGCAGTTAGCCGTACCAGTACAACAAAGACCCGCCATTTTACCCTGATTAGAGCCTATCAAATCTGATAGTTCTTTTCCTAGAACTCGTAGCGGTAGACGTTGGTGTTGCGGGGTTTGAAGCCGAGGCGCAGGTACAGGCGGTTGGCCGCTTCTCTCGACGGGCGGGAGGTGAGATCTACGGTCACCGCGCCCGCAGCCCGGGCCACTTGCAGCGCGTGCTCGTTGAGCGCCCGGCCCACGCCTTGGCCTCGAAACCGCTCGTCCACCACCACGTCCTCGATGATGGCCCGCAGCCCGGTGGGGATGCGCACCAGCACCAGGGTGAGGCTGCCGACGATCTGCCCTTCGGACCGGGCCACCAGCAGCCGGGTGGCCTCCGCGGCGGCCACGGCTTGCAGCGCTTCAGCCGACGGCGGCGGGTTGGAGGAGGAGAGCTGGGGCGTGAGCCGCTGGAACGCCTCCACTAGCTCCACGGTGGCCTCAGCAGCTTCGGTGATCTCAACCGCCATGGGGCAAGAGTACCGGCGCGAGGTGGGGTTCACCTGAGCAAAGCGATAGGTTGGGCGAGTGATCTCCCTCTCCGCGGCAGCCTCCACGGTGGAAGTGCTCCGGCTCTTCGAGGGCCCAGCCCGATGCCGATGATCACCTGGGTGGGCGAGCCCCCTCGCAACCGGCCGGCCCTGGTGGTCGCTTTCAACGGCTGGAACGACGCCGGGGACGCCGCATCAGGCGCGCTGGCGTGGCTGGCCAGCCGGTGGGACGCCACCGAGGTGGCCACACTGGATCCCGAACCGTTCTACGACTTCGCCAACACCCGCCCCCGCCTGCGCTTAGAGGACGACGGCTCCCGCTGCCTGATCTGGCCCAGCAACGACTTGATGGCAGCCACCGTGAGCGACAGCGAGACCCTTGACGGCAGCGGCGCCGAGGTGGCCTTCCTGGCGGGAACCGAGCCTCAGCTCAAATGGCGGACCTTCTCTAAGCAGATCGTGGAGATGGCCACCCGGCTCGACAGCCCGCTGGTCGTCACCCTGGGAGCGCTGCTGGCCGACGTGCCCCACACCCGGCCCACCCCCATTTACGGCAGCAGCAACGACCCGGAGATGGCCGCCCGTCTGGGCCTCATCCCCTCGAGCTACGAGGGGCCGACCGGCATTGTGGGGGTGCTGCACATCACCTGTGCCGCCGCCGGACTGCAAACCGCATCACTTTGGGCCGCGGTACCGGGCTACGCCTCTGAGATCCCCTCACCGAAAGCCTCACTCGCTCTGGTGCGGCGGCTAGGAAAGCTGCTGGGCCTCTCCCCCGACACCGCCGAGCTGGAGGAGATGGCCGAGAGCTACGAGCGCCACGTGTCGGAGTTGGCTGAGCAGGCCGACGAGACCAACGACTACATCGCCCAGCTGGAGAACTCCTACGACCAACAAGAAGCCGAGAGCGGCGAAACCGACCAGATGCGCTCCACCGACCCCGGCAAGCTCGTAGACCAGATCGAGCAGTTCCTCCGCGACCAGCGCAACTGACTACGGCTCAACAAATATGATCTTCACAGGAAACGTTGGGAATTGGCGTTGGAGTCCCATGATGTCAGTTACAAGCATTTCTCCTCGTCCGACTCCCGATGACATCTCTTTCGCTAACCGATAAGACGGTACGATCTCAACTCCTACATCGGCTTCATTCTGACGGTAGAAATACTCCAACTTTGCCATATCATAAAACATTGCAAAGTATTTACCGAATTGAACTTCCACAAGAACCCGTCCAAGTGCAAAGTCAATCTGTTTAGTTCCAGCTCGTATTTTTGATGTATCCCAATCAGGTACATTTGGCTCCACTGTTCTTTTCAATTCATGAAATCCTCGTTTGTTGAACTCGTACTTGAACGCGTGGTTCATTTGCGTAGGACTGAACAGTTTTTTCCCTTTGGTACTCTTTTCTTTATTTTTCGAGCCACATTGGATGTAGGAGGCTGATAAACCGGCCTGCCCATTGGACGAGTCTTTAGTGCCCCTTGAAGCTCAGCCTGGATACGTCCAAGACCAATGGAATGATATTGAGGGTCGATCTCCGCACCCACGGCCCTTCTACCATGCCGCAAAACTCCGATAGCCGTAGATGCAACACCCATATAAGGATCTAGGACAAGATCGTTTGCCTCTGTCAGAGATAGCACAAGACGTTCGACTAGCTCTACTGGAAATTGACAAGGATGAGGAGTCTTTTCGATGTGATTGTGCTTGACGTTGGGAAATATCCACACATCGCCAGGGTTCTTACCCAATGGATTGCCAGAAAGTTGTCCCGTCCTTGGTCCTTTGAAGTGCCGTTTTCCAGGATATTTCTGAGGCACCCGTATTGGATCGACATTAAAGATGTAGTGGTCAGATTTCGTATACCAAGAGATAGTTTCATACCGACCTGACAAGCGCCTCTTGCAATGCAGCCCGTGTTCAAAATGCCAGACGATACGATTACGCATCTTCAAGCCTAAATCTCGAAAGACCGGAAATAGCAGAGCATCTAGCGGTACTATTTCTCCGTTACGAACAAAGTAACCTGTTTGCCAGCACAAAGAGCCATTTTCAGCTAACACACGAACGCATTCTTCTATAACTCCGGATTGTGCGTCCAGGTATTGATCCAAAGTCTGAAAAGTTTCGTATTCTTTTCCGATATTGTAAGGAGGTGAAGTAACTACAAGCCGTACAGATTCATCTGTCAAATTTGCCAATACATCGCGGCAATCCCCAAGATGGAATACAACTTCTTTGTGAGCCTCTGACACTCTACTAGTCATCATCTCTTCAAACAGTGATTGTAACGCATTCATAATCTGAATCCAACCGTAACACCTGTATTGCGGTTCCTTGGGTATTTGCGGGTCGCCTCATCGCGCCGAGGAAGAGCAGCACGCTAGCCGGGGCCAGTGACAGATTGCCTGGGCTGCAAGCCTCTACCCAGTGCGCCAGGGTGGGGTGCGAGGGGGGTCGAAGAGGAAATCTACGGGGGCGCCGCGGATGGCGGCAAAGGCGTGGGTGAGCCACCAGTCGCTGTTGTTCATGCCTTCGGGGAGGTTGTCGGGGCCGAAGAAGCCGACGGCTCGGCACTCCAGGGGGTGAGGTGCCAGTTCGCCGCCCACCGCCCGGCACAGGAACACCATGGAGTACATGGGCACGGTGGTGAAGCCCCGGCGCAGGCCGTCGTGGATGGCGATGGGCCTCTCCACCTCGCAGACGACGCCGGTCTCCTCCCGCACTTCTTTCACCACCACCTCAGAAGGGGAATAGCCCACGTCGGCCCAGCCGGTGGGATACAGCCACACCCCGGAATCGGCCCGCTGCACCAGCAGGATCTGGCCGTCGTCGTTGCCCACCACCGCACCCACCGCCACCTTGGGGGTGACGTAGCCGGGAACCCCTTCGCCCACCGATTTCATCCACTCGGCCACGAAGTCGTCGGGCGTCCAGCCCGAGCTCAGCACCGCGGCCATGTCGGCCGCCACATGCAGCACCTCCTCGAACCGCTCCTGCTCGTATCTGCTTTGGGTGAAGGCCAGCCCGGTGCGGGCGATCCCGGCCAGGGCCTCTGACCACCGCCGCAGGTCGCTCTCGCCCACCGCGGGACGGCCCTGCGATGTCATGGCCGCGCCCAAGCGGGGGAGGGCATCGGCGTTCTCAGCCGCAAAAGGGCAGAACCGGACCGCGCCATGGTCAGGGGCCGCAGGAGTCGATGGCGTGTTGGAGGGCCAAGTTGATCTCCTGCTGGTGGTCGGGATCGGTCACCTTCTCGCCCTCGCCGTTTCTCACGTAGTAGGCGTGGACCACGTCGCCGCCGAGGCCCTGCACCTTTGCGCTGAGGATGTCCAGCCCGACCTGCGACATGGCGCTGGTGATCCGGCTCAGCAGGCCGGCGCGGGCCGGCGCGGCCACCTCGATGATGGTGGCGGTGGACGAGGATTCGTTGTCGATGGCCACCTTGGGCTTCACCACCGGCTTGGGGACGGGGTCGGGCGCCGCCTCATAGGTGCTGATCCGCTCGGCCAGGCGGGCCTCGATGGCCAGGCGACCGGCCAGGGCTTTCTGCACATGGTTCGTGACCTGGGGCCAGTCGATCTCCAGGCCCAAGATGCTCTCCACCTGGAATCGCTCCAGCGCCATTCCGTACTCGGAGTGGGCCGCGGCCAAAAGCACTCGCAGCCCGCTCAGCGCCAGCGCCCCGGCCACCCGGGAGAACATGCCGTGCTGATCGGGGGCGATCACCAGCAGCGTGTCGCCCTCGCCCAGCACCAGCCGCTCGCCGGCCTCCATCATCTCCCGCTGCTCGGGAGTGGGGAACCTTGAGGTGATCTCATCGATGTCGCCGCCCTCCATCACATGGGCGCAGCGGGCGATCAGCTCGCGCACCAGGCTGGCTTTCCACCGGCTCCACGCCGAGGGGCCGGTGGCCATCGAGTCGGCCTCGGTGAGCGCCCCCAAGAGCCGCAGCGTCTCCACCGTGCGGGCCTGGCGCGACACCTCGGCGATAGTGTCGGGATCTTCCAAGTCGCGCCGAGTGGCCACATCGGGCAGGAGCAGGTGGTGCTCCACCATCGCCACCAGCACATCCACGTCGGTGGGCGGGTATCCCATGCGGTGGGCGATGTCGGCCACCAGCTGCATCCCCACCTCGGTGTGGTCGCCGGGGTAGCCCTTGCCGATGTCGTGGAGCAGGGCGCCCAACACCAGCAGGTCGGGCCGGTCCACCCGCTCGATGAGGCCGGCGGCCAAGGCCGCGGCTTCGCACAAGTGCCGGTCCACCGTGAACTGGTGGTAGGCGTTGCGCTGGGGACGGCTGCGGTTGGGGGCCCACTCGGGCAGGATGCGGACGAAGAGACCCATCTGGTCCAGCGCCTCGATCACCGGCGGGGCGGCCGGGCCGGTGAACAGCAGATCGACGAACAGCTTGCGGGCCTCGTCAGGCCACGGGTCGGGCATCGGCGCCATCTGCTCCCGGAGCTGTTCCAGGCTGGCGCGGTCCATGCGCAGCCCGTGGGAGGCGGCCGCTCGGGCCAGGCGCAACACCGCACAGGGATCGGCGATGTCGGCGTCGCGGGCCAGAACTGCCCGGCCGTCGTGGGCCACCACGCCTTCATCCAGCGCAGTGCTGTGCCGGACAGCCCGGCGGCGCAGCCGCCGGCGCCACTCGGGGGGCAGTTCGGAGTCTCGCAGCCGGGCCCAGATCTCGTCGCTTCGCCAGGCGATGGAGCGGGCCGAGCGGGCCACCGCGGCCATCAGCTCATCGGCGTCGCCGTAGTCCAGCGCCGCCGCCACGCCATCCTGCTCTTGGAGCAGAAGCTGATCGCCGGGGCGGCCGGCGGTTCGGTGCAACTCCACCCGAGCCGCCAGGATCACCTCGTAGTCGGCCTGCAGCTTGCGGCTGTCGGCCTCGTCCATCTCCAACACGGCCGCCTTCGCCCATTGCAGGGCGTGGACGTCTCGCAGACCGCCCCGCCCCCGCTTGAGATCGGGCTCGAGCTTGTAGGCCACTTCTCCGCTGCGCCGATGGCGCTCGGTCACTCGCTGGGCCAACACCGGCAGCCACCGCCGGGCGTTGCGGCGCCACTGGGTGGCGGTGTCGGCGGTGAGGGCGCCGGTCAGTTCGGCATCGCCGGCTATGTGGCGAGCGTCGAGCAGCGAGGTGGCGGTGTCCAGGTCGGTCTTGGCCAATTCCCGGGATTCCCGAGGAGTCCGAACCGAGTGGCCGAGCTTCAGCCCCTCATCCCATATGGGATACCAAAGCTGCGGGGCGATGGCGCCGATGTCGGGACGGTCTCGGTGCAACAGCAGCAGGTCGATGTCGCTATAGGGGCACAACTCGGCTCGGCCGTATCCCCCCACCGCCACCAGCGCAATCCCGTCGCCGTCGGCGGCGACAGCGGAGAAGTTCCCCTGAAGCCACTCGTCGGTGCGCCGAGCCAGCGCGCGGCATAGAACCGTGCCAGCCATGGCGCGATCGGCCACCAGCTCCTCGCGGCGCAATGCGCTCGTTCTCGCCTCGCCTGTGGCCACCACCCGCCGAGGTTAGTGGGCAGCGCCGCAGGCCCCTTGGTCGGCCATTGGGCGGGGCGGGGCCGGCATCGCCGGATGATTGGAAAGGCACCTCGTGGAGCAACGAGCAGCGGCCGATTATTGCTGCTCCCCGTTTCACCGGCCGCGGGCAAGCGAGCACAATGGGGGCGTGGGCGACTGGGAGCGGCTGCGCAGCGACTTGGCCGAGATGGACCGGGTGATGGTGGCCTTCAGCGGGGGGACCGACTCCTCGTTCCTCGCCTGGGTGGCCCACGACGTGCTGGGCGACCAGGCCCACGCGGTGACCGCGGTGTCGCCGTCGCTGGCTGCGGCCGAGCGACGAGACTGCGCGTCGCTGGCCGCCGAGTGGGGGCTCCAGTGGCAGCAGGCGTACACCGCCGAGATGGAGCAGGCCGCCTATGTGGCCAATGACGGCCAGCGGTGCTACTGGTGCAAGGACGCGCTGATGGATGCGGTGGCCCCGCTGGCTGCGGCCGCGTCATGCGCGGTGGCTCTTGGGGTGAACACCGACGACTTGGGCGATCATCGCCCGGGCCAGCGGGCCGCTGCGGAGCGGGGGGCGGTGTTTCCCCTGGTTGACGCCGGTTTCTCCAAAGCCGACATCCGGGAGTGGTCGCAGCGGCTGGGGCTGCGAACCTGGGACAAGCCCGCCGCCCCGTGCCTGGCCTCCCGCATCCCCTATGGCACACCGGTGACGCTCGGCGCGCTGGCGTCGGTAGGCGAAGCCGAAGGCGCTCTGCGGCAGATGGGCTTCGCCGAGTTGCGGGTGCGCCACTACGGCGACCTGGCCCGCATCGAGGTGCCCGAAGAGCGTCTGGCCGATGTCGTGGCCCGGCGGGCTGCGGTGGTGGAGGCGGTGCGCCAAGCCGGGTACCGGTACGCCACGCTCGACTTGGAGGGCCTCCGATCCGGCAATCTGAACGCCGTGTTGGGTCTGCGCCCGCCGGCCCCGCCCTCTTGACCGACGACGGGCTGCGGGCGGCCGAGCAGCGGCTTTTTGAGTGCGCTCGGGTGCTGTCGGAGGGAATCAGCCACGCCCTGGCCGGCTGGGTGGTGTCGGCCGTGGCGGGCCGGCTGCCGGAGATGAGCGCCGAGGTCCGAACAGCAGCCGAGGCGGCCGGGGCCGCCGCCGCGGCTGAGATCGGCGAAGAAGTGGCCCGGCTGCTGGCCGCCGATATCGATCAGCAGCACGAAAACCCCCTGTCCGTTCTGCGTCGGGCGGTGAGCTACCCCACCAGAGTGCTCCAGGCGGCCGGCGTCGCCCCCGCCCAGCGGGACGACTTCGCCGTTGACCGGTTCCCCGACGACGTCTACGACCTCACTCCGGCGTCCTTCGGCGACATCCACCCCGACTTGCAAGACCCGGGTCTGCGGTGGGGGGCGGCCAAGGCCTTTGTACACCGCCGCCGCCACGGCCAACCGGCATGAGCCCGGTTCAGAAGCCCCCCGCCCCGCCCGGCGCCTGTCTATAGACCAACCTCTCGAGACGTCTCGTCACAGCAGCCGGTCGAGCACTTCCTCGACCGGAGCCACCAAACCGGCGTAAAAAGACCCGAATTCAGCGTAGCGGGCCGATGCCTCGTCGTAGCGCATGGAGTACACCACCTCCTTGAGGTCGTCGGGGTGCTCGCAGAACAGGGTCACCCCCCACTCGTGGTCGTCGATGCCGGTGGATCCGGTGATGAGCTGCACCACCCGTCCGGCAAACGTGCGGCCCGTTGCCCCGTGCTCGTACATCAGCTCTCGGCGACGCTCGAAGGGCAGCTCGTACCAGTTCTGGTCGGGGTTGCGGCGCTTGGACATGGGATAGAAGCACCACGCCGGCTTGCCCTCGGGGGGGAGCTGGGGATAGAGCCGGGCCTGTTTGGTCTCTTCCGGCAGCCCGGCGGCGTACTCCGATAGCTCGGTGAGCGACACGTAGGAGTCCACGATGTCGAGCCCGCTCCGGCGCACCGAGGTCTGGAAGTCCCGCAGCCGCCACAGGTCGGCGTGCAGGGCCATGAAGGCCACGTCGGCCTTGTGGCCGAGCACGGCCACCGCGACCACCTGCATCCCGCCGACCTCGGCCTGCCTCACCGCAGTGGTGGCGGCATCAGGTTCCGCCGTGGGGCCGAGCTTGGCAAAAAGGTGGAGAACGCCGATCCCGACGGACGGCGCAACCGGCCCGCCGTCTGGGACTTGCTGACAGTCTGGGACTTGCTGATCGCTCATTGCCGCCCATCCTCCTCACCGGCCCAGCAGAGCCGATGGCCCATTACCGGCACAAGGCCTGGCTCAGTCGCCGAGACCGTTCACCAGCACGCCGAAATGGCGGCTGGTGGCATCGAGTCGCTTGCCGACCACGGCCCGGTAGGCATCAGACTCCCAGACCTCGCGGGCTTTCTCCTTGGAGTCGAACTTGAGCAACACGGTCTGGTGACCGGCCGTGTCGCCCTCCACCACCTCCGACTCGGTGTCGAAGGCCAAAAGCTCGACGCCGTCGCCGACCCCCAGAGCGCCGGCCGCTCCCTGCATGTACTCCCCGTACAACTCGGGATTGTCCACCTGATAATTGACAATGATGTATGCAGCCATGGCCCACTTCTAGCAGACTGGATCAGCCCCGCACGAACAAGAAGGCGCCGCCCGGGTGGCCGCCGCCGGTGCTGAGCACCGCCACCTCGGCGCTGTCCACCTGCCGGGCACCGCCGTGGCCCCGGAGCTGGGTCACCGCCTCGTGCAGGAACCCGTAGCCGTGCAACCGCCCGGCCGAGAGCTGGCCGCCATGGGGATTCAGCGGAATCTCCCCATCGAGGGCGATGCGGGTGCCGCCCTCCACGAAAGCCGCACCCTCGCCTTCGCCGCAAAAGCCCAGGCCCTCCAGCCATGACAGGGCGTTGAAGCTGAAGCCGTCGTACAGCAGGGCAACGTCCACGTCGGCGGGCTTCAGGTCGGTTCGGCTCCACAAATGGGCCGCTGGCCCCATCACCAGGGGCTCGTGGCACAGTGTGCCCTGATCCCACGTCACGCTCTCTCTGATCTGGGTGCCCGCCGCCTCCACCAGCACCGGGCGGTGGGGACCGTCGCAGGCGGCATCGGCCGCCGACACCACCAGCGCCACCGACGCGTCGCAGGGCACATCGCAGTCGAACAAGCCGAACGGCGTGGTGATCATGCGGGCGCCCAAGTAGTCGTCGATGGTCATCGGCTCCTGGTAGATGGCGGAGGGGTTGAGGGCCGCGGCGGCCCGCTGCGTGACTGGTATCCACCCGAGCTGCTCCCGAGTGGCGCCGTAGCGGTGGAAGTAGTGGCTGGCCATGAGAGCGATCCAGTTGCCCGCCGACATGGCCCCGTAGGGCAGGCGCCACTCCATCTCCCCCGAAGCCCGCAGACCGCCGCCCACACCGGTGTTGGCGCGGTTGCCCCGGGCAATGGCGGTGGTCTCCCACACCGTGCGAAAGCACAGCACATGGCGGCACAGCCCCGCGGCCACAGCCAGCATGGCGTTGAGCACCGCCCCGCTTTGGCCCGCCGTCTCCGCCGCGCCGCAAAACCAGGTGGGGGCGACCCCCAGGGCATTGGCCATCGGGTAGATGCCGCCTTCGGAGAATCCGCTGTCGAAGCCGCCGCCGCCCGGATAGGTGGAGAGGCCGTCGATGTCGTCCATGGTCAGCCCGGCGTCGGCCACTGCGGCCCGGCAGGCGTCTTCGGCCAGGATCATGGGGCTCACCCCCAGGCGGCGGCCCACCTGCGACATGCCGATTCCGGTGAGGGCCACACGCGACTCGAACTTGTCGGCCACCGGCATGGGCCGAACCGGCGCCAGTTCGGGCTCGACATAGTCGCCGTCGGCCGTCGGCGCTTCGCCAGTGGGGGCGAACACCGGCAGCCACACGTCTTGGTGCTGCTCAAAGCGCACCTCGACCGGCAGCCCGATGACCACGTCCTCGGGCTCGGCGTCCACGATCAGGGTGGTGAGCCGCACTCGGGGGTCCTCCTCGATGGCCACCAGCCCGATGATGTAGGGGATTTCCATGTCCGACAGCCACGGCTGGTAGTTGACGGTGACCCCCACCACCGTTGCCCGGCCCGACACCGCTCTCACGACGGGAGCGCCGGCGCCGTCGGGGCAGGCCGCAGCGGGAGGGTGGAGGTAGCGGTCGCACCCCTCGCAGTACTGGAGCCTCAACAGGCCGTCGGCCCCCGAGGTCCAGAAGAACTCATTTTCTGGTGTCAGCTTGGGCAAGGGGCGCATGTCCGAGATTCTTACGCAGACGGGGAGTAGAAGTTGAGTTGGCCGCCGCGAACGAAGCCGGCCAGGGCTAAACCGGCCGCCGCCGCCGTCTCCACCGCCAGCGCCGAGGGAGCGCTTACCGCCGCCAAAACCGAAAAGCCCGCCGCCCACGCCTTCTGCACCATCTCGAACGACGCTCGGCCGCTCACGAACAGCCCTCGGCCGCGGGCCGGCAAATCGCCGTCGAGCAGCAGTCGGCCCACCACCTTGTCCACCGCGTTGTGGCGGCCGATGTCCTCTCGAACCAAGATGGGCTCGCCATCGGCCCCGAAGGTGGCTGCGGCGTGGACTCCCCCCGTGGCGCTGAACAGATCTTGGAAGGCCCGAACCCGCTCTGGCACCGCGGCCAGAACATCGGGGGCGGGGGGCTGCTCGCCGGGGGGAAGCGGATCCAGCCGCTCGCTCAGCGCCGCGATGCTCTCGGCGCCGCACAGCCCGCAGGCCGAAGTCGTGAGGCCGAGACGGGGGGTGGGCGGCGGAGCGCCGTCGGTCTGAACGGTCACCAGGTTGAACTCGGTGTCGGCGGCCGGGCGGGCCGCGCAATAGCGGATGGCCGTGATCGAGGCCGCGCCCAGGAGGCCCTCGGTGAAGCAGAACCCGGCGGCCAGCTCGAAGTCGTGCCCCGGAGTGCGCATGGTGGTGGTGACGGTCACGTCGTCGAGCTCGATGGTGAGCGGTTCCTCCACCACCAGGTCATCTGGGCGCCGGTGCTCTCTGCTCCCGTCCCAACGGCGAACCAGCACCCGCTGCGACCGCCCCCTCGTCACCGCTGCCGGTGTCTTGGCCGGTGTCTTGGCGCTAGAAGTCCATGTCGGGCATGCCGCCGGGCATGCCGCCGTTCTCCTCGGGCTTGTCGGCCACCACCGCCTCGGTGGTCAGGAACAGGCCGGCGATGGAGCCGGCGTTCTGGAGCGCCGAGCGGGTGACCTTGGCGGCATCGATGATGCCGACAGACATCAGATCCTCATAGTCGCCGGTGGCCGCGTTCAGCCCGGAGTTCCCCTCCAGGTTGCGAACCCGCTCGACAACCACGCCGCCCTCGAGGCCGGCGTTGACCGCGATCTGAGCCAGCGGGCCTTCCAGCGATTTGGCCACGATGCGGGCACCGGTGGCCTCATCGGCCGCCGCTAGGCCCTCGGCCGCCTTGCTCACGGCCTCCTGGGCCCGCAGCAGGGTGACGCCCCCGCCGGCCACCACGCCCTCTTCGATGGCGGCCTTGGTGGTGCTCACCGCGTCTTCGATGCGGTGCTTCTTCTCCTTGAGCTCCACCTCGGTGGCCGCTCCCACCTTGAGCACGGCGACGCCGCCTGACAGCTTGGCCAAGCGCTCTTGCAGCTTCTCCCGGTCGTAGTCGGAGTCGGTGTTCTCGATCTCGCCTTTGATCTGGGAAATCCTGCCCTCCACGTCAGAGCGGTCGCCCGCGCCCTCCACGATCGTGGTCTCGTCTTTGGTGATGACGATCTTGCGGGCCCGGCCGAGCAGGTCGAGCGTGGTGTTCTCCAGCTTGAGGCCCACCTCTTCGCTGATCACCTGGCCAGCGGTCAAGATGGCCATGTCCTGGAGCATGGCCTTGCGGCGGTCGCCGAAACCCGGCGCCTTCACCGCGGTTGAGTTGAAGGTGCCCCGAATCTTGTTCACCACCAGGGTGGCCAAAGCCTCGCCTTCCACGTCCTCGGCGATGATCAAGAGCGGCTTGCCCGCCTGCATCACCTTCTCCAGCACCGGGACGATGTCGCGAACCGCGGTCACCTTCGACCCCACGAACAAGATGTAGGGATCGTCGAGCACGGCTTCCATGCGCTCGGCGTCGGTCACGAAGTACGGGGAGATGTAGCCCTTGTCGAAGCGCATGCCCTCGGTGAAGTCCAGCTCCAGGCCGAAAGTCTGCGATTCCTCCACGGTCACCACGCCGTCCTTGCCCACCTTGTCGATGGCCTCGGAGATCAGCTTGCCGATCTCGGCATCGGCGGCCGAGATGGCGGCCACGTTGGCGATCTGGGCCTTGTCGGAGGAAACCTCCACCGACTGGGACTGGATGGCGCCCACCGCCGCTTCAACCCCGGCCTCGATGCCCTTCTTGATGGACATGGGGTTGGCGCCGGCCGCCACGTTCCGCAGCCCTTCGCGCACCATCGACCAGGCCAGCACAGTGGCGGTCGTGGTGCCGTCGCCCGCCACGTCGTCGGTCTTCTTGGCCACCTCTTTGACCAACTCGGCACCGATCTTCTCGTGGGGATCCTCCAACTCGATCTCCTTGGCGATGGACACGCCATCGTTGGTGATCGTGGGGGCGCCCCACTTCTTCTCGAGAACGACATTGCGGCCCTTGGGGCCGAGCGTGACCCGCACGGCGTCGGCCAGCTGGTTCATTCCCGACTCCAGCGAGCGGCGGGCCTGCTCATCGAATGAGATGATCTTGGGCATTCTTGAAAACTCCCTTTTGTACTATCGGCTTTGCCGCCGACCTTTAGCACTCTCAGTATGAGACTGCTAAAGGTTACCGGGGAGTCCGGGGAACGCCAAACTCAAGTGATGCTCAAGGGAGAAATCAGCCACCGGCCACTGCGGGCACGATGGCGACGATCTGGCCGTCGGCAACCGCGGTGGCCAGCCCGTCGGCGAAACGCACGTCATCGTCGTCCACGAACACGTTGACGTACCGGTGCAGGCCGCCCGACTCGTCGATGAGGCGGTCCATGAACCCGGGGTGGGCGGCGTCCAGCGAGGCGATCACGTCTCGGACGGTCGCGCCCTCGACGGTGACCTCGCCGGCCCCTCCCGTCAGAGGGCGAAGGGTGGTCGGTATCCGAACAGTCACGCTCATGGGCCATGATGCTATTCAGATGAATCCTTGGAGACGACTCGCGACCCGGAAGGCCGCGTGACCGGCCGGCGTAGATTTGCCGCCGTGGAGTTCGCCGCGGCCGATCTCGCGGCAGTCAAAGGCTCGACAACGGTGTCGGTCTGCCTGCCGGCCCGCAACGAAGAGGAGACGGTGGGCGCCATCGTGGAGGTGGTGCGCGCCGAGCTCATGGACGAGCTGGGCCTGGTGGACGAGCTGATCGTGATGGACGACCACTCCACCGACCGCACCGCGGCGGTGGCCGCCGACGCCGGGGCCACGGTGGTGGCGTGCTCTGACGTGCTCACCCACCTCGGCAACCAGCCCGGCAAGGGCGAGGCGCTGTGGAAGTCGCTGTTCGCATCCACCGCCGACGTCGTGGTGTGGTGCGACAGCGATGTGGCCAACTTCGGGGCTCACTTCATCACCGGTTTGCTGGGGCCGCTGCTAGCCGACGACTCCATCGGATACTGCAAGGGCTTCTACCACCGCCCGGTGGGCGCCGACCAGCGAGGCGGAGGGCGCACCACCGAGCTGGTGGCCCGGCCGCTCATCGCCCTTTTGTTCCCCGAGCTGGGTGGCATCATCCAGCCGCTAGCCGGCGAGTACGCCGGGCGGCGGGATCTGCTGGAGCGGGTGCCATTCGTCCAAGGATACGGCGTGGAGATGGGATTGCTCATCGATGTGTGGCGGCTGGCGGGCCACCAGGCCATCGCCCAAGTGGACCTCGGCACCCGGCTTCACCGCAATCGCCCGCTGCACGAGCTGTCGGCTCAAGCCATCGAGGTCATGCAGGTGGCCCTGCACCGGGCCGACCGCACCCTGGCGAACACCGCCCTCACGCTGCGCCGCCCCGGTTTGGGAGACATCGAGATCACCATGCAAGAGCGCCCCCCCCTCATTGAGGTGCCTGGCTATTTCCGCCAGGACCGCTGAGGCCGCGACGGGGCCTATGCCTCCAGAAAGTCGGATACCGCCTCGGCGACCAACCGCACGGTGTCGGCCATCGCGGCGGCGGTACCATAGCGGTCGCTGAGGCTGACCAGCTCCCCGTACACCGGAGCGGACGAGCCGCGCACTGCTCCCACCACCGCCAGCACGGGCACCCCGGCGGCGACGGCCATGTCGAGCACGCCGCCGACCACCTTCCCCTGAAGCGAGGTGGCGTCAAAGGCGCCCTCTCCGGTCACCACGAGATCGGCCTGCTCGATCCGGCCGTACAGGTCTACTTCCTCGGCCAGCAGCTCGAAGCCGTTGCACAGCTCGGCGCCCAGGCAGGCCAAGCCGCCGGCCAAGCCGCCCGCGGCCCCCGACCCCTCCAAATCGCCCACCCGAACCCCGTAGGTCTCGGTGTAGACC
>JAPYOC010000217.1 GCA_028278955.1 Candidatus Poriferisocius aerobius | reverse complement strand
TGTCGGGGAAGGGGTCGGGCGGTGGTGTGACGCGGTGTTTGCCGGTTTGGGGGTCGGTTTTGATTTGGTGGTGGTGTTCGTGGATGTCGTGGTGGCAGTCGTTGCAGACGGTGACGAGGTTGGGGTAGTCGGTTGTGCCGCCGTTTTGCCAGTGGTCGATGTGGTGGGAGAAGCTGCGGTTGGCGTCTGCCCCGCAGCCCACGCAGGCTTTGTCTCTCACCATCAGCGCGATCCTCTGCGCGTCGGAGGCGCACCGGCGGCGGCCGAGCCACAGGTCTTGGGTGCGGGCGTTGAACACTGCGGGGAAGATGTCGGCATCGCACGCCAGGCGCACCAGCTCTTGGGCGGGAAGCGGCGTGCCATCCGAGATGCGGGCGTCGATGAGCTGTTGGCGGGCGGCGTCGTAGTCGGCCACCAACACCAAAGCCACGCCTGTGGCTTTGCCCTTCTCGGGATGCAAGATGAGCTCTTCGGGGGTCGAACTCGGCGTTCAGCACATACATGCCCGTCTCCGCGTTCTGGAACAGCCGGGCCGAGCGCTTCTGCTTTTTTTGGTCGTGGATCGCTTGGCCGTCGTCGTCCGAAAGGTTGTGCTGCTGGCGCTTGATCGTGCAAGCCAGCTCGTCATAGGTCTGCATTTTGGCCGCGTCGACCAGCTCGGCTTCGTTTATCGGCCCCTCAGAGGAGGCTCGGGCGATGAGCCGGGCATGGTCTTGGGGAATGTCGCCTGCGGCCAGCGCAGCCGATGTTCCCGACAGCCCGGCGAGCCGCTCGGCTGCCTTCACATCGTGATGCGCCCGCGAGGGAGACGACCGAAGCACTTCTCGGGCTACTCGCTTGGCTGCGCCCGAGCCGTCTCGCTTAGATAACTCGGCCAACGCCTCGGCCTTGAACGCGGAAAGGGTGGATTCGGCCCGGCCGATCAACCCCACCCAGTTCCGCAACTCGCTGTTCGGCGCGTCGGCAACGTCCACCGCTGCCACACACACCGCTGCCCCGCAACCAACCCCGGCGCTTCCGGCGACAGCAGCCTCGGCGCATCCGGCCTGGGGGGATCTGGCCTGGGGGTATTCATCCAGGTGAGGGGCGAATCTCATAGCTGTAAGTATACCACTACCCAGTGACAACAACCCTCTGAATAACATAGAGAAACAGAAAAAATATTATAAATATTGAGAAAAAAATATCAAAAACTGTAAAAGCCCAAAATGGTCAGTACTTCTCATACTGGTTGGCGAGAGGAACTGCCGTTCGAGTTGCCTGAATGGGAGGATGTTGCATGAGCTGGAGCGAGTGCTGGGCGTCTACCGATGGCTGAATCAGCCATCGAGTGGACTGACGCCACTTGGAATCCCACCACCGGCTGCGACCGAGTCTCGCCGGGGTGCGATAACTGCTACGCCCTGACGATGGCCGGCCGCCTCAAGATGATGGGCCAGGCAAAGTACCAGGCGGATGGCGACCCGAGGACCAGCGGGCCTGGCTTTGGGCTGACCTGCCACCCCGAGACCCTTGGCCTACCAGCGACTTGGGCCAAGCCTCGCATGATCTTTGTCAACTCGATGAGCGGATCTCTTGCATCAGGAGGTGCCAGTCGGGTTCATCCGAGATGTGCTTGAGGTGATGCGGGATACCCCACATCACGTCTACCAAGTACTGACCAAGCGTTCCCGCAGGCTGGCACAACTCGGCGATGCTCTTGATTGGCCAGTCAACGCATGGGTGGGAGTGAGCGTGGAATCCGCCCGCTACCTATTCCGGGTGAGGCACCTGCAGGAGGTCTCGGCTCATGTACGTTTCGTGAGCGCTGAACCGCTTCTTGGGCCGCTGGGAGCACTTGATCTCACCGGCATCGACTGGCTGATTGCCGGCGGTGAAAGCGGAGTCGGCGCCAGACCCGTGTCACCAGAATGGGTGACTGATCTCCGCGACCGTTGTATCGAGGCCGAAGTGCCCTTCTTCTTCAAGCAGTGGGGTGGCCGCTCCCCCAAAGCCGGTGGCCGCGACTTAGACGGTCGAACCTGGGACGAGTACCCCCTGACCTCTCTGGCAAGCTGATCAGATCTGCTCTGCGTTCACTCTGGGAGGGGGACTTCGAGGGCGCCTATTTCGATGAGGCGGTCGACTTCGGCGGGGTCCATGCCGAGTTCTTCTATGCAGATTTGGCGGGTGTGCTCGCCCAGCAGGGGAGCGGCGTGGACGGGGGGGGTGGGCATCTCGCTGCCGTAGAAGCAGGGGCCCTCTAGAACCAGCTCGCCAGCACCGGGCTGGAACACCTTGAGCGGGAAGCCCCGCTCGGTGAGCTGGGTGTCGGTGAGGTGGTCGAGCGCGGTGAGCATGGCTGCGCCGGGCACGCCGACCGCTTGGCAGGCTTCTTGGACTTCTGGCGCCGACAGGCCGGCGGTCCACTGGGCCACCCCGGCGTTGACTGCCTCTCGGGCGGCCATCCGGCCCTCAGAGGTGCCGTATGCCGGGTGATCGGCCCAAGCCGGTCGGCCCATGGCCTGTTTCAGCGCGGCCCAGTCGGCGTCGTTTCGCACGCACACCACGCTCCACTGCTGGTCGCCGTCGCACTGGAACACGCCCCAAGGGGCACCCTGGTCGGAGTCGTTGCCCTGTGGCTGCGCCGACCCCGGGTCGAGCGACTCGGCCATGAACAAATCTCCCAGCGTGTTGACCAAGGCCTCAGCCTGGCTGATCTCAATATGGGCACCATGGGCGCCCTCTCCCCGGCGTTCCCGGCTCAACAGGCCGGCCAGCGCGCCCAAAGCGCAGAGCCGCCCGGCCATATGGTCGGGGTGGATGGCGCTGGAGCCCGGCGGCGGGTCGCCGTCGGTGAAGTTCCACAGGTACTTGATGCCCCCCACCGTTTGGATGGTGGGGCCGTAGCCGATCCAGTCGGCGTACGCCCCGGTCGAGCCCATGAGCTGGCTGCTGGCCATGCACACGCCGGGATTGACCTCTTTGAGCGCCTCATAGCCCACCCCCATGGCGTCCATGGTGCCGGTGGAGTTGTTCTCGATCACGATGTCGGCCGTCTTCACCAGCTCCTTGAGCACGGCCAGGCCCTCGGGGACCTTGGAGTTGACGCCGAAGCTGCGCTTGGTGCGGCTCGACGATGCGAACGACGGGGTCATCTCGGTGCCGGTCACCAGCCGCATGAAGTCGGGATAGGTGCGGGTCTCGACCTTGACCACGTCGGCACCGTACTCAGCCAGCATACGCCCGGCCTCCACACCGACTCCGCCGTGGCCGAAGTCCAACACCCGCAGCCCCGCCAGCGGCTGATCGGGCTCGCCGGCCGCGGGCACCGGCCCGCGGGGTTCGGCCGAGGCGGCCTCCTCGGCGACCTCGGCGCTGTGCTCTCCCACCGCAGGCGGCCCGGACCGGAACCCCTGGCGCTGGCGGTTGATCTCCATGAACCCTGAAGCCACCTCCGCCGTCACGCCGGGAGCGATCTCGACCGGCACGAAGGTGGACCGAGACCGGTAGTGCTCGTTCACCAAGATGTCGGACGGCTTCAGCATCGGGGTGACCACCACGCCCCGGCGCTGGGCCTCGGCTGCGGCCTCTTCCATCGGCATGGGGGCGAAGTGCTCGGCGATCACCGGGTTCAGCACGTCGCCGTTCATCAGGCGGGTGAGGGTCTGGCCCCACACCTCGTCGGCGAACGCCTCGGGGCGGCCCAGCCACTCCCACATGGCGGACCATTGGCGGGGGCTGAGGATCACCATGGTGATGAAGCCGTCGGCCGTTTTGAACAGCGGATATATCACGGCGGTGCCCGACCTGACGACTGGCGGCTCCATCCCCGCGTCCAGGGTGGGCTGCATGTTGGCCATCTGCCAGGTGTTGAGTTGGATGGCCGCCTCGAGTACTGAGAAGTCCAAGTGCTGGCCCCGCCCGGTTCGCTGCTTGGCCACCAGGCCGATGACCACGGCCAGAGCGCCTACCACCCCTGCGGTGTCGTAGGCGAAGGCGCCGGGGATGAGCAGCGGCGGTTTCTCGGGGATTCCCGACGCGGCCAAGTGCCCGCTCATTGCCTGGATGACCTCGTCGGTGGCCTCAAAGCGGGCGTACGGGCCCTTTTGGCCGAAATCGCTGATCGACAGCACCAACAGGTGCTCGAACTCGGCGGAAATCTCCCGGGGGTCGAGACCGTGCGGGGTCAGCGATCCGGGTTTGGTCGACTCGATCCACACGTCGGCGGTGGCCAGCAGCCCTCGAAGCTGGGCTTGGCCCTCGGCGGCGGTCACGTCCACCGTGATGCCCCGCTTGTTGAAGTTGCGGAAGGCGAAGTACAAGCTGGTGTCGCCGTCGGGGGCGAACGGAGCCATGCGTCGGGATGCGGCCCCGCCGGGGGGCTCAACCCGGATGACGTCGGCGCCGAGGTCGGCCAGGATCCGACCGGCCAACTCGCCCTTGATGTCGGCCATGTCGATGACTCTGAGACCGTTCAGCGGCAGTTCGTTCGACGACACGATCCTCCACACTACCCCCAGTGTTCCCGCGGGCCCGAAAAACGTGGTCAACTGGCAGGGTGAGCGCGCCGAGCAATGCAGAAGTCCTCCAGTCGGTGTTCGACGCCATGGGCGATGCCGACGCTGTGGTGGCCCACTACACCGACGACTACGTGCTGGAGCTGCCGTACGCCCGCCCCGATGGCTCTGATCGAACCGAGGGGAAAGAGGCGGTGCGAGAGAAGTTGGCGGGGGCTTTCAATGTTTTCCGCTTCACGCTGCACATCACCGAGGTCTACCCCTGTGTCGACCCCGACCTGGTGATCGCCGAGTACTCAAGCCAGGGGGAGGTGATTCCCACCGGCCGCCGCTACTCCAACCGCTATATCGGCCTATGGCGTTTCCGAGGCGGCAAAATCTGCTCTACCAGGGAGTACCTCAACCCGGAGATAGCTCGGGCCGCGATGGCGCCCTCCGACGGCTAGAAGCGCCCGCCGCCGCCGAAGCCGCCGCCGCGCCCGCCGCCGAAGCCCCCGAAGCCGCCGCCGCTCCCGAAGCCTCTCATGAGAGGGCCTTGGGACCTCTCGTTGAAGGCGTCGTTCATGCCGGAGTTCTCGAAGCCCATAGGCACTTGGCCGGTGGTGGCGTAGAGGTAGAGGGCCATCTGGAAGATGGCGGTGAGGGTGCTGACCACCACGGCTACCAGGGCGATCCACCCGAAGCCGACCACCGCGCCGACCACCGCGCCGAGGCCGCTCGCTGATGCACCCAGGGCGATGATCAGGATTCCGGGAATGGCGGCCACCAGCCCGACAATGCCGAACCCCACCTGGGCGATCAGGTTCTCCCCCCAGGTATGGCGCAGCAGCTCGCCGGAGCGGCTCAAAGACCGGAACGGCCCGGTCTGCTCAACCACCAAGATGGGCACCACCAGGAAGGTGAGCACCCCCCAGGCCATGTCCAAGATGCTGCCGAGAATGCGGGTCACGATGTTGTCGGAGCTCTGGATGGCCCGCAGGACCATCCCGACGGTCAAAGCCAGAATCGCCCAGGGCACGATCACATGCAGCCGGGAGAACGCCCCCTTGATGGCGCTGGAGACGGTGGGGTCGCCGCCGCTGAACCGCTCCCGGGCCCCCGACACCACTGCGGCGTTGAAGAACACGGTGATGACGGTGATGGCCAACAAGATGATGATGCCGCCGATCCACAGCATGGGCTCGCTTCCGGCGCTGCCGCCGTCGTCGATCCCGTCGGTCGACAACCAGATCGGTATGCCGATGGCGACGACCACCGCCAGCGAGGCCAGCGCCCCCAGAATCGGCAGGACGGCCAGCTCCCGATCGTGCTGCAGCACCGCCCATGAGGCCTTGGCAGTGTCTATTGTGCGGCGAAATCGACCCATGGCCGACACGCTACCAGCGGAGGATGACAATGTTGCGCTGACGGAATCGGGGCCTATCGACTGGCCGGTGCTTGACTGGCCGGTGCGAGCGGCACTTCGCAGGCCTGGTCGAGGTCGATCTCCACGGTGATATGGCCGTTGCCGTGGGGGCCAGCGCCCCAGGAGGGCATGACGGCGGAGTACAGGCCGGTGCCGCCGGCCACCAAAACGAGCAGTGCCTCGGGGCTGCTGAGGGCGTAGACGGCTCGGTCGGGGTCGTCGCCCTGGCTGCGTTGGTGGTGGTCGATTCCCGAGCCCCGGGCCCGCACCGCAGCCAGCTCCGACCAGGAGCGCTTGGCCCGCTGGTGCAGCGCCTCGGCGATGGTGGCCCGGTCGTGGCCCACGTCGGCCAGGGCGATGGCGTGGTCGGGGTTGAGCACCAGCACCTGGGTGCCCCGGGCGAAGTGGGTGTTGTTGGCGCCCAGCCCCGAGAGCGAGGCGGCCAGCACGTTCAGCAGATGCTCGGCATATGCCTCGGGGTCGTCGTCGGGGAAGCACAGCACTGAATGCGGCCCCTCGGTGCAGGCCACCGTCACGGTGCTCTGGTCGGTGCCGTAGCCCAGCGAGGTGTGCAGCGGCGGCCAGGGGCTCGACTCCTCGTCTTCGCCCAAACAGAAGGTGAACTTGCCGGGGTGGCCCAGCAGCGCCATGTCGGAGGTGCCGGGACGGCCGCCGCCGATGTTGATCATGGCCAGGCGCACCGCCCGGCCGATGGAGGCGTTGGCCCGATGGCCCGGGCCCAGGGCGCCGAAGCCCGAGGCAATGCCGCAGGCGCCCACCGCGGGGCCGCTCACCACGATCAGCGGTCCCAGGCTGTGGGTGGTGGCCTGCACCTCGGTCATGTCCATCTGCGGGTCGCACACCGCCCGCACGGCGGCCACCACGACCGGGAAGTGGTCGGGCAGGCAGCCGGCCATCACCGCGGCGACGGCGGCCTTCTCCGCGGTGGCCTCACCCAGATTGGGGCCGAGCCGGCCCAGCGACGCATCGCCGTCGAGTCCCGAGGCCAGCACCATGCGCTCGACCCGGGCCGGGGTGGGTATCACCACGGGCAGCCCGTCGGTGCATCCTGCCTCGTGGAGGCGCTCGAGTGCGGCCTCTTCGGAGGGGGCGGTGAGCCGGCGGCTCATCCGGCGGCGCCCAGCGCCCGGAGCACCTCGTCGGCGATGTCGTCGGCCACCATCTTCATCGCCTTCTCCCCGGTGCCGGCCACCGGGTGGGGCAGGATCACCCGGGGGATGTCGGGCATGCCCGCCGACCGCGACACGAAATCGCCCTGAGGGGAGAACTTGGTGGTCACCAGAGCCACGGCCGGGGTGTTGCGGCGGGCGGCTGAGATGGCGTCACGCACGGTGCCGCTGGTGCAGCTTCCTCAGTGGCCGTAGGCGGCTACCACTGCGCCGCAGGCGCCGGTGATCTCTGCCATGAGCTGGTCGTCGGCCGCCATCGAGGCGTTGCCCTTGTTCCAGGCCCGAACCTCCACGTCGGGGCGTACCCGGCGCAGGCTCTCGCCCACCGCGTCGAGAAACGGCACCGAGTCGGGGAATCCGTTGGCCAACAGCCCGATGGTGAGGGCACCGCCTCCCGTCGACAGCTCGTAAGGGGTGACCGGCTCGCCGGGTTCGGCCCGTGGGTCCATATATTCGATGGCCATGGCCCTACGGTAGTGCAAGTGCGCAGATGGAAAACGTGGGCGGCGGTCGCGGCGCTGGCCGCTGTCGTCGGGGCGGTGGCCGTGGTGGTGGATCGGCAGTTCTTCGACGCCGACGACCCGGTGCTGACCATCACTGCGGCGCCTGAGCCGGCG
>JAPYOC010000216.1 GCA_028278955.1 Candidatus Poriferisocius aerobius | reverse complement strand
ATCCGCTTGAGCTGGGGGTGGCATGAGAGCCCGGCCACGTCGTTGACTGCGCCGAAGGCTATACGGCTGTCGGTGAGCTTGCCGCAGAGGTCGTCGGCGCTCAGGCGGGAACAGACCTCGGCGACGATCTCGTCGGTCTTGTCGCGGTTGGCGACTCGGGCCTGGTTGGTGGAGAAGCGGGGGTCGCGGGCCAGCTCCGACCGGTCGAGCACCGCTTCGCAGAGGGCGACCCACTCCCGGTCGGACTGCACGGCGATGAGCAGGGTGGCGCCATCGGCGGTGGTGAAGCCGCCGTAGGGGGCGATGGACGGGTGGGCCAACCCGACGCGTTCGGGGGCCTGGCCGAGATAGTCGTGGTGGAGCAGCGGCACGGTCATCCACTCGGCCAAGGTGGAGAACAGCGAGACCTCGATGCCGGCGCCTGAGCCGGTTCGGGCTTGGCGGACCAGCGCCTGGCTGATAGCCCGAGCGGCTGCTTCGCCAGTGGCGATGTCGGCCACCGACACCCCGACTCGGCCCAGCGGCCCCGGCGGCCCAGATACCGAGATCAGGCCGCTTTCGGCCTGCACCAAGAGGTCGTAGGCCTTCATCTGGGCATACGGCCCGGTCGGTCCGTAGCCCGAGATGTCGCAGGTCACCAGTCGGGGATGCAGCATCCGCAGTCGTTCCGAGCCGAATCCGAGCCGGTTTGCGGCACCGGCGGCCAAGTTCTGGATGAAGACGTCGGTCCGCTCGAGCATCCGACTCAGCAGGGCCCGGTCTTCATCGCTATTGAGGTCGGCGACGATGGACTCCTTGCCCCGGTTCAACCAGGCGAAGTAGCTCGACAGCCCATCGGCCGCTGCGTCGTAGCCCCGGGCGAAGTCGCCCTCGGCCCGCTCGATCTTGATGACCCTGGCGCCGGCATCAGCCAGCCGGCAGGAGGCCAATGGCCCGGCCACCGCTTGTTCGACAGAGATCACCAGCAGGCCGTCGAGGGGCTTTGCCGAGCTCACTCGAGGCCGCTCTGATGCAGCAGGTGCTTCTGCACTTTGCCGAGGGCGTTTCGCGGGAGTTCGTCAACCAGACGGAGCAGCCGGGGGTGCTTGAAGTGGGCGCACACGCCGTCGAGGTGCGACCGCAGGTCGTCGAGTTGGGGGGACTGCCCGGCAGAGGGTACGACCCAGGCGGTGACCAGCTCGCCCCACTCCTCATCGGGGGTGCCGGTGACGGCCGCGTCCTCGACGTCGGGATGGGAGCGCAGGGCGTCCTCCACCTCGCGGGGATAGACGTTCATGCCGCCAGAGATCACCAGCTCCTTGGCCCGGCCCCGCAGTCGCAGATGGCCGCGCTCGTCGAACTCGCCCAGGTCGCCGGTGCGGAACCAGCCGCGCTCGTCGAACGCCTCGGCCGTGGCCTCGGGCCGCCGCCAGTAGCCGGCGAACACGTTGGGCCCCCGTACCAGCACCTCGTCGCTCTCGGAGTCGAGGCGAAGCTCCACTCCGGGCAGGGGGTAGCCCACCGTGCCGGCTCGGCGCTCGCCGTCGTGGGGGTTGGACACCAGCATGAGGGTCTCGGTCATGCCGTAGCGCTCCAGCACCCGCACCCCGGCGGCCTCCTCGAGGCGGCGGTGCAGGTCTGCGGACAGGGGAGCGGAGCCGGCCACGCACAGCCGCAGCCTTGACAGCTCGGCCACCCGGTCGGACTGGGCCAGCCGGGTGTACATGGTGGGCACCCCGAAGAACAGGGTGGCGCCGCGGGTGGCGGCGTCCAGCACTGCGTCGGGCGAGAACCCGTCGAGCAGCACCGCCGACGCACCGCTCAGCAGCGTGCCGTGCAGCCCCACCCCCAATCCGTGCATGTGGAACAGGGGCAAGGCCAGAACGAGGCAGTCGTCCGGGTTCCATCGCCAAGCGATGCGGACCGATTCGGCCCCGGCCAAGAGATTGCCGTGAGTCAGCACTGCCCCCTTGGGCGCGCCGGTGGTGCCCGAGGTGTAGCCCAACAGCGCGGGATCGCCGCTGGAAAGCTGGTCCAGACTGGGAGCGTCGTTGTCGTCGATGTCCAGTCGGGGGGAGGCCACCGTCACCTCCGGGGCAAGCTCGGCCAGCCACCGCGCCCATTCGGGCTGGTCCACCAGCGCGGCCCGAGGATCGGCGTCGGCCACGATGTGGGCTAGCTCGGCGCGCTGGTAGGCCCCGTTTACCGGCACCACGATGAGCCCGAGCCGCAGGGCGGCCACATGGGCCACCACCAGATCGACCGAAGCCCCCGCCGAGATGATGATGCGGTCGCCCTTGCGCAGCCCCGCGCCGTAGAGCCGCCCGGCCGCAACCCTGGAGCGCCGGGCCAAGTCGCCCCTCGTGACCCACCCGGTCTCAGCATCCCATAGCGTCGGCTTGGATGTTTGGGAAGCCCAGCGCTTGGCCCACGCCGCCGGCAGGCTGGCCTCGGCGGTCAGGTCCACCGATTCGGGGTCTACCCCAACGGGAAAGTGGGCGGCATCGGCTCGTCTTGCCCGGTTCATCGGGCGATCATGGCTGCAGCTCTAGCAGCGCCTGTTCCACGACCTCGGTGAGCGCGGGGTGGATGTAGAGCTGGCCTCGGGCCATCTCGTCTGTGGTGAGGCCGAACTGCATGCCCAAGACGAGCTGCTGGAGCAGGGTCGGGGCCTGGGGGCCCATGATGTGGGCGCCGAGCAGCAGCCGGGTCTCGGGGTCGGCCAGCACTTTGGCGAAACTGGTGGTGTCCTCCATGGCCCAGCCGTAGGCGGTGTCGCCATAGGGGCGAACGGCCTTCAGGTAGGGCCGCCCCGCAGCCCGCAGGGCCTGCTCGGTGGCGCCGACCGCGGCCACCTGCGGATAGGCGAACACCGCGTGGGGGACGCCGGAGTGGTCGGGGGCTCGCAGGTCGTCGGGGTGGGCGATGTTGTGGGCCACCGCCCGGGCATCCTCATTGGCGGTGTGCTTGAGCTGGGCCGCGTGGCAGATGTCGCCCAGAGCCCACACGCCGTCGGCGGTGGTGCGCAAGAACTCGTCGGTCACCACGTAGCCGGCGCCGTCCAGCGCTATTCCGGAGCGGGCCGCGTCCAGCTGGTCGCCGTTGGGCACGCGCCCGGTGGCCACCAGCAGCGCATCGCCCGCCACCGCCCGGTTCTCGGTGCGAACGGTGATCTCCGACCCGCTCTGGGACACGCCGACCACGGGAGCACCCAGAACGCAGTCCATCCGCTGGGCCACGATGTCGGTGAACGCGGCTGAGACGTCTTCGTCCTCGGCCCGCAGCAGCCGCTCGGAGCGGTTCACGATCGCCACCGACACGCCCAGGGCGTCGAACACATGCCCTAACTCGGCGGCGATGTAGCCCCCGCCCACGATCACCATCCGCTGGGGAAGCTCCTCTAGGCGCATCACGGTGTCGGAGGTGTGGTACGCCACCTCGCCCAGACCGGGGATCGGGGGGATGAACGGCCGGGCCCCGGCGCCCAGCACGATGTGCTCGCCGGTGAGCCGGTGCCCGTTCACCGCCAGCACTTTGTGGCCGACGAAGTGGGCGTCGCCTTTGAACACGGTCACGTTGTCGAGGCCGTGGCGGTAGTCCTCCCCGCTTTGGGCGATGGGGTCGATGCGCCCGAACACCCGGTCTGCGATCTCGGGCCAGCGCACCCCGTCGAGCGAGGTGTCCACGCCCAGGTGGGCGGTGCGGCCGGCCACCTGGGCCATGTCGGCGGCGTACACGAGCATCTTGGAGGGTATGCAGCCCCGGTTGAGGCAGGTGCCCCCGAAGGCGTCCCGTTCCACTAGTGCGACGTGCCAGTCGTCGAAATCGGGGGTCAGGACGCTGTTGCCCGACCCGGTTCCCACCACAATCAAGTCGAAATGCTCGGGCGATCTGGACATGGCGAGTTCAACCGGCTCGGGGTGGCCTCTGGGCGGTTTGGTCCTCGTCGACAAGCTGGCCCCGGAAGCTGGGATTGCGGCCCAGCTGGATGTCCTCATGGCGCTGCATGATGGCCGGGGCGTACACGTAGTCGGTCCAGATGTAGAACTGCTTGTCGAGCACGGCCTGATACACCAGTTCGGCCACCTCGGGCGGCTTCACGGCGTCCCGGTAGACGGCCAGCAACATCTGGATGCGCTCCTCGTCCTCGGGGGTGGGGTCGGGAGGGATGATGGGCGAGCGCAGCGTCTCGGGGCGGTTGCGCTCGGAGTTGATGATGTTGGTGGTCACCAGGCCGGGGCACAGCACCGACACACCCACCGTTGAGCCGCTCTCGTGGAGTTCGTGGTAGAGGGTCTCAGAGATGGTCACCACCGCGTGCTTGGAGGCGTTGTAGGGGCCCATGTTGGGATACGAGGTGTGGCCAGCGACCGAGCCGGTGTTCACGATGTGGCCGTCGCCGTGCTCCATCAGATGGGGGAGGAACACCCGGATCCCGTGGATCACTCCCCACAGGTTCACCCCCAAGAGCCACTGCCAGTCGGCGGTGGTCAGGGTGTGCATCAAGCCGCCTGCCCCCACTCCGGCGTTGTTGCATACCACGTTGACCTGGCCGAATCGGGAGAACGCAGCCTCGGCGAGCTCGTCCATGTCCCGCTCCGAGCCCACGTCGGTGAGCACGCCCACCGCATCCACCCCGGCGTCGCCCAACTCGGCCACTGCGGCGTCCATCGCGGGGCCCTCCACGTCGGCGATCATGATGCGGGCGCCGGCCGCGCCGAACCGGTCGGCCATGGCCCGGCCCATGCCGCTGGCCCCGCCGGTGATCACTGCTGCTTTGCCCTCGAGCGTGTCCATGGGCCGACGCTACTGCCCGGCTGGCGGTCGAGCCGATGTCGGTGGCGATGAAACCACGGGCGCTAGGGTTCCCGCCGTGAGCAAGGTGAACGCGGTGGTGATGTTTCCGCCCGCGATGGCGGAGTCGGAGCTCGACGAGCTGCGCCGCCGGTTCCCGAGCGTGCGGTTCCACAACATCGCCTACCTCGAGCCCCACGGGCTGCGAGAGGCCAAGGCCAAGGGCGAGGCCGACGAAGCGCTGTTGGCCGCGGCGCCGCCCTTGTCGTCCTCAGAGCGGGCGGTGATCGGCGCCGCCGAGGTGCTGATGGCCCTCGACCTGCCTCCGGGAATCAGGGATTGGGCGCCCCGGTTGCGCTGGGTGCAGGCCATCGGAGCGGGCATCGGCCAACTTGAGCCGGCCGAGTTGAAGGCCAAGGGCGTCATGTTGACCAACGCCGCCGGGGTGGCGTCTGCCCCCATTGCCGAGTTCGCCATCGGCCGGCTGCTGGAGGTGTGGAAGGACATCCGGGTGCTGGAGCGCCAGCAGAAGGACCACCGCTGGCGGATGCACCAGGGGTCGTTGGTGCGGGGCAAGACCATCGGCATCGTCGGCCTCGGGGCCATCGGGCGGGATGTGGCTCGCCGGGCCAGGGCTTTTGAGACCACCGTGCTGGGCAATCGCCGCTCGGCTGAGCCCGGTGACGCCGATCCCGATGTGGACGAGTTATTCGGCCCCGGCGGTCTGGATCAGATGCTGGCCCGCTGCGATGCCGTGGTGCTGAGCGCCCCGCAGACTCCCGAGACCGTCGACTTGTTCGACGCCGAGCGCCTCGGGCGGCTCAAGCCGGGGGCGGTGCTGGTGAACGTGGGCCGGGGATCGATCCTCGACGAGGCCGCGCTGGTGGCCGCGCTGGAGTCGGGCCGTTTGGGGGCCGCGGTGCTAGACGTGACCCGAGAGGAGCCCCTGCCGGCCGACAGCCCGCTGTGGGACGCCCCCAACATGTACCTTTCGCCCCACTGCTCCACCGCCCGAGAGGGCTACAACGAGGCCCTGCTGGAGCTGTTCTGCGACAACCTGGAGCGCTTCTTGGCCGACCGTTCGCCATATGGCCGACGAGGAGCGCCGCAACGGAAGGTTCATCCTCACGGGCACGGCTCGCCCAGCCGAAGACGGCATTCGCCACTCGGGGGCAGGACGGATCATGCGCGTCCGCCTGCGTCCGATGTCGCTGGCGGAGTCGGGGGCATCGACCGGTGCAGTCTCTCTCGGAGCGCTGGCGGACGGGGATGCGTGTGTTGCCGACCGTCCTGGGCTCGGAGTCCCAGAGGTGGTGCAAGAGCTTTGCCGGGGTGGATGGCCTGAGCACTTGGGACTCTCTGCAGGGTTGGTTCAGCGCCGTTTGCGCTCATATCTGAGCGAGATCGCCCGGTTGGACGTCGCTCAGGCAGGGGGTGGGACCAAGCGGAGGGATCCCCAAAAGGTGGGCCGTCTGCTGGTATCACTGGCGCGTAACACGGCCACCACCGCCTCGATAGCGAAGCTCGCATCGGATACCGCTGGCGGCCCAGAGAAGGGCCGCGGACAAGACCAGAGGACTGCCGCCGCCTATCTGGACGCGCTCGAATCGTTGTTCGTCGTCGAAGATGTGCCCGCGTGGTCAGCCCATCTCCGCTCTCGGGCTCGACTCCAAAAGGCGCCGAAGCGCCACTTTGTGGATCCTTCTCTCGCCGCAGCCGCTCTCCGTGCGGGGCCGGATCGGCTGCTCGGCGACTTGAAGACGCTGGGGTTCCTATTCGAATCGCTCGTGATCCGCGATCTCAGGGTTTATGCGCAAGCCCATGAAGCCTCGGTCTGGCATCTTCGGGACTCCAATGGCAGTGAGATCGATGCCATCGTGGACTGGGGGGATGGAAGATGGGTGGCGGTGGAGGTAAAGCTCGGATCGATGGGCGCCGTGGATGATGCTGCTCACAGTTTGAACCGGGTGTGCGAGAAAGTAGACCCCGCCCTTTCGGGCCCACCCGCCCGCAAAGTGGTGATCACCGCCAGCGGCTACGGGCACGACCGCCCCGACGGAGTAGCCGTCGTACCCCTGACCGCGCTGACCGTATAAACCGCGTCTGACGCACACCCTGGCGGTTCAGCCGGCGGCCAGGCGGGCGCCGAGGGTGCGGAGCTGCTGGGTGCCGGCGCCGAGGGAGCACTCGATGTGCTTGTTCCACAGGGTGTAGCGGTGCAGGGGGTAGTCCACGCTCACCCCCATGCCGCCGTGGACGTGCTGGGTGGCGTGGGCCACGTCGTGGGCCCAGCGGGAGGCGTACCACTTGGCGATGGGCAGCCGCAGCGAGGCGTCGTTGCCCTCGGCCAAGTCGTAGAGGGCGGCGTAGGCGCACAGCCGCACCGCCTCCACGTGCATGAACTGGTCGGCGAGGCGCTGGGTGACGGCCTGGAAGGTGGCCACCGGACGTCCGAACTGCTCGCGCTCGGTGGTGTAGTCGGCGGCCAGGCGCAGCGCCCGGTCGACCACTCCCACCTGGGTGGCGCACAACAGCCCCACGGCCCGGTCGGCCAGCCACCGCACCGACGCGCCGTCGGCCGCGCCGAGGGGTTCGCAGGGGGCGCCGTAGAAGCTCACCTGGTGGACGGGCTGGCGCCGGGTGGACACGCCGGCCTCCATGGCCACCGCAGAGCTGGACAAGTCCGCGAGGAAGAGCCCGGCGCCGGTGGTGACGCCGTTGTCGGTGCCGTCGTCGAGCCTCGCGGTCACCACGATCTTGGACGACTGGGCCGCGAACTCCACCACCTCTTTGCAGCCCACCAGCCTTCCGTCCACCACTCGGGCCGTCGGGGCGGTGATGTCGTCGTTCAGGTATTCCTGCATGCCGAGAGTCAGCAGATTCGATCCCGCCGCGCAGCCGGGCAGCTCCCGCCGGCGCTGCTCGTCGGCGCCGAAGGCGTCCACCGCCAGCGCGGCCAGCATGCCGCTCCACAGCGGCAGCGGGGCCACATGGCGCCCCTGGGCTTCGAGCACCTGGCCGACGGCGATCAAGTCCAAGCCCCCGCCGCCCACGTCCTGGCCCAGACCGATGCCCACGAGCCCGACTGCGGCCAGCTCGCGGTAGAGCTCCCGGTCGAACCACTCGCCGTCGGCCTCGATCTGCATGTGCCGTTCCATGTCGAGGCGGTCGCCCAAAATCCGGTCGGCCAACTCGGCCACCGCCTGCTGCTCTTCGTCGAGGGTGAAGTCCATCGCCTTGTCTCCCGCCCGCTACTTGCGGCGCTTCTCGCGGGGCAGGCCGAGGCCGGCCATGCCGATGATGTCGCGCTGTATCTCGTTGGTGCCGCCTCCGAAGGTGAGCACCCAGCAGCCCCGGTAGGACTCCTCCATCCGGTGGGAGAAATCGGCGTGGGGGGAGCCTTTCTTCAAGTGCCCGGTGGCCCCGACCACCTCGGTCAGCCCGGAGTAGATGAGGTGCATCGACTCCGAGCCCCACACCTTGATGGTGGAGGCCAGTGCCGGGTTCACGTAGTCGCCCACCGTGGACTCGTGGGCCACCTTCCAGTTCAGCAGATCCAAGAACTCCACCCGGGCCCGGCACTCGGCCAGCTTGATCTGCACCCACTCCTGGTCGATCACCCGTTGGCCGTCGGGCAGCTTGGCCTCTTTGGCCCATTCCACGGCTTGGTCCACCAGATTGGCGATGCCCCCCGACGCGCACAGCGAAACCCGCTCGTGGTTGAGCTGGCTGGTGATGAGGCCCCAGCCCCCGTTCACCTCGCCCACCCGCAGCCAGTCGGGAACCCGCACGTTGTCGTAGAAGGTGGCTGTGGTGTGGCTGTTGCCCATGGTGATGAACGGCTGGATGTCGAAGCCGGGATCGTCGGTGGGGGCCAAGAACATGGTGATGCCCTTGTGCGCCGGGGCGTCGGGGTCGGTCCGGGCGGCCAGCCAGATGTAGTCGGCGTCGTAGGCCAGGCTGGTGAACATCTTCTGGCCGTTGATTACCCACTCGTCGCCGTCGCGCACCGCCCGGGTCTTGAGAGCGGCCAGATCGGTGCCCGCGGTGGGCTCGGAGTAGCCGATGGAGAAGTGCATCTCCCCGGCCAAGATCTTCTTCAAGAAGAAGTCCTTCTGGCGGTCGGTGCCGTAGTCCCGGATGGTCGGGCCCACCGTGTTGATGGTGAGGAATGGCACCGGCACCTGGGCGGCCCAAGACTCGTTGAAGAAGATGTACTGCTCGATGGGGGTGAACCCCTTGCCGCCGTACTCCTTGGGCCATCCCACCCCCAGCCAGCCGTCGCGTCCGATCTGGCGGATGAGTGCCTTGTAGTCCTCGTTGGCCTCGGTCTCGGAGTGGCGGATCTTCTCGCGTACCTCATCGGTCATCAGGGTGGAGAAGTACGCCCGCAACTCCTGCTGGAGCGCCAGTTGGTCTTCGGTCAGTTCGACGCGCATGGCACAAGTGTGCCAGCCCCGCCTCTTTGAGGCCATCCCAGGGGGTAGCCTCACCAGGATGCTGGTGGCCGGGCTGACCGGGGGAATCGGAGCGGGCAAGTCGACGGCGGCGGGCCGGTTTGCCCAGTTGGGGGCGGTGGTGATCGATGTGGATGCCATCGGGCGGGAGGTGCTCGCTGCGGGGGGACGGGCCGAGCAGGGGGTGATCGACGCCTTCGGCTCCAACATCACCGACGACCGCGGCCGCATCGACCGGGCCAAGCTGGCCGCCGAGGTGTTCGGCCGCCCCGGGAGGCTGGCCGCGCTGGAAGCGGTCAGCCACCCGGCTATCAACGCCGAACTCGACCGGCGGCTTCAGCGGCTGGCCGAAGAAGGGGAGGCCCAAGTGGTGATCCTCGATATGGCGGTGTTGGCCGAGAGCCGACTGGGGCAGCTGGAGTCGGGGCGGGGCTACACCTGCGTGGTGGTGGTGGAGGCGCCCGAGCACATCCGCCTGCCCCGGCTCATCGAGCGGGGCCTCACCGCCGAACAGGCCCGGGCCCGCATGGCCAGCCAGGCTGCCGATGGCCAGCGCCGGGCTCTGGCCGATTACGTGATTGTGAACGACGGCTCGCCCGAAGAGCTGGCCGCGGCCGTTGATGGGGTGTGGGCGGCGCTGACCGGGGGCTCGCCTGGCCAGAGGCGCCGCTAGGAGCGGGGGACGGCCTCCCAGGGCTGGCCCTTGTAGGGGTCGGGCTCTTTGGGCAGGCCCAGCACCCGCTCGCCGATGATGTTGCGCTGCACTTCGTTGGTTCCGCCGGCTATGCCCATGCCTGGTGAGCTGACCACGCCGTTGGCCCACTGACTCCCGTCCTTGTCGGTGCAATACCAGGCCTGGCCTTGCAGCCCCGCGATCGCGATGCCCAGATCTGCGGCCTGCCGGGCCAACATGGCCGTGTTCAGCTTGGCGATCGACGCCTCGGCCCCCGGCGACCGTCCGGCCTCGGCCGCCTCGCGTATCCGCATCCCGATGAATGTCTGGATGCGCTCGCGGATGTAGAGGCCGGCCAGGGCGTCGCGGATAACCGGATCGCTTGAGCGGCCTCGCCGCTGGGCTTCTTCTATGAGCTGGGCGATGCCCGTCCGCCCGGTCATGGCTTGCGACCCGCTGGCGCCTATGGCGAAGCGCTCATACATGAGCATGGCCACCGCCACGTTCCAGCCCTCGCCCTCGCCGCCTACCAGGCAATCGTGGCCGACCCGCACATCGGTCAGATAGACCTCGTTGAAGTTCGATCCCCCGGTTGGCTGGCGCAGCGGACGAATGTCCACTCCGGGCAGCGACAAGTCGACGATGAACATCGACAGCCCCCGGTGCTTGGGCTGGGTCGGGTCGGTGCGAACCACGACCAATCCGTAGTCGCAGTAGTGGGCGCCCGAGGTCCAAACCTTCTGTCCGTTTATCACCCATTCGTCGCCGTCGCGCACCGCCCTCGTGGACAGCGAGGCCACGTCGGAGCCGGCGCCGGGCTCAGAGAACATCTGGCACCAGATGTCGTCGCAGCGGATGATCCGGGCCTGGTAGTGCTCCCGCTGCTCGGGTGTGCCGAAGTCGTTTATCACCGGCAGGCACATCCCGTGGGAGATGGCCGCAGGCACGAGGGGCACCCGATAGTTGGACAGCTCCTGGGTGTACACCTCGAGGTAGCCCTTGTCCAGCCCCTGCCCTCCGTACTCCACCGGGTAGGTGATGCCTCCCAGACCGGCGTCGCTCAACGCGCCGTGGAAACGGCGGCACCCGGCCACTTGCATCTCCTCGGTCCACTCCAGCGGCGGTTCGGTGCGGGCGACGGCATTGGCGGCCAGGAACTCCCGGACCCGCTGCCGAAACTCCTCGTGGGTCGCAGTCATAGCTACAGACTATGGCCTCAGGCAGGGTCGTTTGCTAGTGGTGCCGGGTGCGGTCATCTCCGCTTGAATTGCGGCTTCCGCTTCTGGCTGAAGGCCAGCGGCCCTTCTTTGGCGTCCTCGCTCTGGAACACCGCCCAGCCGTACTCGAACTCGTGGACCAGTGCTTCTTCCTCGGTCATGCCGTCGGTCTCGTGCAGGGTGCGCAGGATGGCCTCCACCGCCAGCGGACCGTTCTCGCCGATCGCGGCCGCGATCTCCTTGGCCTTGTCCAGGGCCTGACCGTCGGGCACCACATGGCCGACCAACCCCATGTCTTTGGCCTCGGCTGCGGTGATGTGCTTGCCGGTGAGCAGGATCTCGGCGGCGTGGGTGTAGGGGATCTGGCGGCGCAGTCGCACCGCGGAGCCGCCCATGGGGTAGAGCGACCACCGGGCCTCTGACACGCCGAACCGGGCGCTCTCTGCGGCCACCCGGATGTCCATGGCCTGGAGTATCTCGGTGCCCCCGGCGATGGCCACGCCCTCGACCGCGGCGATGATCGGCTTGGTGGGCCGGTAGCTGCGCAAAAGCGCCTTCCAGTGGAGTTCGGGGTCGGCCGCCTGGCGGGCGGCCACGTCGATCTCCGGATCGGTGTCGGCGGCGTCGCCGCTCATGGCTCTGAGGTCGGCGCCCGAGCAGAAGTTGCCCCCTGCGCCGGTCACGATGATGCAGCGGATGTCGTCGTTGCTGGAGGCCTCTTCGTAGGCGTCCAGCATTCGCACCAGCATGGCTCCTGATATGGCGTTGTACCGCTCGGGGCGGTTCATGGTGATGATGATCGAATGGCCTTCGCGTTCAACGATTGCATCGGGCACCGGCAGATCTCCTTTGATCAGGGCGGCGAAGCCGCGCCGCCCCCGAAAGCTAGTGGGCCGGTTGTGGATCGGGCGAAACGACAGCCCTACCCGGACGGGCTCTCAGAAATCGTCGACCGGGGGGCAGGCGCAGAACACGTTCTTGTCGCCGTGGGCCCCGTCGATGCGTCCGACGGGGCACCAGTACTTGCGCTCGCGGATCTCCGGCAGGGGGAAGGCGGCCTGCTCCCGGGAATAGGGGCGGTCCCAGCGGTCGTCGGCAATCGCCGCCGCGGTGTGGGGGGCGCGGCGCAGCGGGCTGTCCTCCATGGCGATGATCCCGCCAGCCACCTGGTCGATCTCAGCCCTGATGGCCGTCATGGCGGCCACGAAGCGGTCGAGCTCGGCTTTGGACTCCGACTCGGTGGGCTCCACCATGAGGGTGCCGGCCACGGGGAACGACACGGTGGGGGCGTGGAAGCCGAAGTCGATGAGCCGCTTGGCCACGTCCTCCACGGTGACCCCGGTCTGGGCGTGGAGGGGCCGCAGATCGATGATGCACTCGTGGGCCACGAGGCCGTTCTCGCCGGTGTAGAGCACCGGGAACAGGCCGTCGAGGCGTTTGGCCAGATAGTTGGCGCTGAGCAGGGCCACTCCGGTGGCCTCGGTCAGCCCTTTGCCGCCCATGGCGGTGATGTAGGCCCAGGAGATGGGCAGAATGCCGGCCGATCCCCAGGGGGCGGCCGACACCGCCCCTACCCCGGTGGGCGGGCCGGCCTCGGCCACCACGGGGTGGTTGGGAAGGTAGGGGGCTAGATGCGCGCCGACCGCCACCGGCCCGACGCCCGGCCCGCCGCCGCCGTGGGGGATGCAGAACGTCTTGTGTAGGTTCAGGTGGGACACGTCGGCGCCGAACCGTCCGGGCTGGGCCACCCCCACTAGGGCGTTGAGGTTGGCGCCGTCGAGGTATACCTGCCCGCCGCGGGCGTGGATCAGGTCGCACACCTCGGTCACGGTGGCCTCGTACACCCCGTGGGTGGAGGGGTAGGTGATCATCAAAGCGCTGAGGCGGTCGTCGTGCTCTTCGACCTTGGCCTTGAGGTCTTCTAGGTCCACGTTGCCGTCGTCGTCGCATTTGACCACCACCACCCGCATCCCGGCCATGACCGCGCTGGCCGCGTTGGTGCCGTGGGCCGACGCAGGGATCAAGCAGATGTCCCGCCGGTCTTCGCCCCGGGCGGCGTGATAGCCCCGGATGGCCAAAAGCCCGGCGAGTTCGCCCTGGGAGCCGGCGTTGGGCTGGAGCGACACCGCGGCGTAGCCGGTGAGGGTCACCAGCATCTCCTCCAGCTCGGCGATCATCGCCCGGTAGCCCTCGGTTTGGCCGGCGGGGGCGAACGGGTGGATCCGGGCGAATTCGGGCCAGCTCACCGGCTCCATCTGGGTGGTGGCGTTGAGCTTCATGGTGCACGATCCCAGCGGGATCATGGTGCGGTCCAGGGCCAGGTCTTTGGAGGCGAGATGGCGCAGATAGCGCAGCATCTCGGTCTCGCTGTGGTAGCGGTGGAAGGTGGGGTGGGCGAGGTAGCTGCTGGTGCGGACGCCGTCCGGCGGCAGGGCGTCTGGGGTCTGGGCATCGAAGGTGTCGACGCTGTCGGTGCCGGCGGCGATCCCGAATGCCCGCCACAGGGCGGCCACAGTGGCCCGGGTGGTGGTCTCGTCCAGCGAGAAGGCCACGGTGTCGTCGTCCACGGGGCGCACATTAAGCCCCTCGGCCACTGCGGCGGCCATGATCTCGCGGGCACGGCCAGCAAGGCGGACCGTCACCGTGTCGAAGAAGTGCTCGGAGTGAAGCTCGAAGCCGGCGTGGCGCAGCCCCGCGGCGGCAATGGCGGCCAAGCGGTGGACCCGTCGGGCGATGCGGGCCAGGCCGTCGGGGCCGTGGTAGACGGCGTACATGGAGGCCATCACCGCCAGCAGCACCTGGGCGGTGCAGATATTGCTGGTGGCCTTCTCCCGGCGAATGTGCTGCTCTCGGGTTTGGAGGGTCAGCCGATAGGCCACCGACCCGGCGTCGTCGACCGAGACCCCGGCCAGTCTGCCCGGCAGTGAGCGCATGGCGGATTCCGGCACTGCGATGAAGCCGGCGTGGGGGCCGCCGAAGCCCAGCGGAACCCCGAAGCGCTGCGAGGATCCCACCACCGCGTCGGCCCCCAGCTCGCCGGGCGGAGCCAGCAGGCACAGCGCCAGCAGGTCGGTGGCCACCGCCACCAGAGCGTTCACGTTGTGGGCGGCGGCGATGATACCGCTCAGGTCGCCGATGCGGCCTGAGCTGCCCGGATAGGACGCCAGCACCCCGAACGCCCCGTCGGCGATCTCCTCGATGTTGGCCTGCTCCAAGTCGGCGACCATGATCTCGATGCCCAGAGGCGCCGCCCTGGTGGCCACCACGTCGATGGTCTGGGGGTGGGTGTCGGCATCGACGACGAACCGGTCGTCGGGTGCTTTGCGATTGAGCCGGCGCAGCAGCGTCATGGCCTCGGCCGCGGCCGTGCCCTCATCCAGCAGCGAGGCGTTGGCCATGCCCATGGCGCACAGGTCGGTGACCATGGTCTGGAAGTTGATCAGCGCCTCGAGGCGGCCCTGGGAGATCTCGGGTTGATACGGGGTGTAGGCGGTGTACCAGGCCGGGTTCTCCAGCACGTTGCGGCGGATCACCGGCGGGGTGATGGTGTCGTAGTAGCCCATGCCGATCAGCGAAGTGGCCACGGTGTTGCGGCCGGCCAGCGCCCGCAGCGCCTCGGTGGTGGCCGCCTCGGTCAACCCCGGGGGCAGCTCCAGAGGTCTGTCGGAGCGGATAGTGGGCGGAACGGCGGCACCCACCAGCTCAGCGAGGCTGTCGTAGCCCACTTCGGCGAGCATTGCGGCCCGGTCTTGCGGCCCGGGGCCGATATGGCGGGCCTGGAACTCATCGGGATTTTCCAGAGCCGCAAGGCTCTCAGCGGGCATGGAGGGCGAAGACATGGGCGGGCGACCGGCTGGCTCAGGGGGCCACCGCCCCCGCGTCGGCCAATCCGTAGCGGTTGAAAGCGCCGAAGAAGCCGTGTTCGTAGAGGCCGTAGCCCACGTTGCCGTCATAGGTGTAGCGGGCCACGTGATCCACCACGCCGTACTGGCCGATCGCCTTGACCTCCTCCTCCACGCTCAACACCTTGCCCTGCACCACCAGATCGGGCCCCTGGTACATGCCGTGGCGCCAGTCGGCGTCCAAACCGTATCCGGTGCCCACAGAGACGAAGTTTACCAGCAGCGGCTGGCAGTCGATCTCTATCCCCGCTTCCGGGAACGCGATGGCGGAGTGGGTCAGCACCCGGGTGCCCGGCTCGAAGGTGTGGCTGTGCTCGGGGCGGCCCAAGTCCTCGTCGGGGCGGCCGTCGGCCCACACCCGCTTGCCTTCCACCAGCCGCCGGGTGCCGTCGTCGGCCTCGTTGTTCATGTAGAGCACGGCGTGGTCGTCGAAACCCATCGGAAAGTAGTTCCACATGCCGGACATCACGTTGACGCCCTGGCGGATGCCGTCTGGCTCGGGCTCGCCCACCGGGCGGATGCCCCACGAGCGGTCGCGGGCGCCGCCCCATCGGTCGGGGGTGACCGCGAAGTCCTCGCCGCCCACCGACAGAGTGCCCTCCCACCGGCCGAGTTGGGCGAAACGCTGGGTGTTGAACACCACCCGCCCCTCGTTGCGGATGAACTGGCTGGGCTCTTCGATGGCCCGGATGGCGGCGTGCCAGGTCACGTCCATGGCAATGGAGTGCTCATTGGGCGCCACGATGAAGCGCACCTTCTGGAGGGGCTCTAGCACTTCGATCCGCAGGGGGCCGACCGACATGTCCATGCGGTCGATGAGGGGTCGGGAGCCTCGGATCACATGGTGCTCGTCGCCCCGTCGCACGCAGCAGAAGGCGTCGTGAACGCCCAGGTTGGGGTACTGGCCCATGCCGAAGATGGCGAACAGCTCGTCGCTGGAGGCGTGCAGGCAGAAGTAGTTGCGGTCGTAGAAGTTGCGGTCGGAGGTGGCGGGGTTGCGGATCCAGTCAGGAGACTGGTGAACCGGGAACTCGTCCCAAGAGGAGATGGACATTTCCGTCCTTTCGGTGTCTCGGTGCGCTCGCTGCCTACCTTATGCCCTCACGGCGACGGCCATAGAAGGCAGGGCTCAATGAGCAGCGCGCCGAGGGTCGGGGGACGCCATGGCGGTTGACGGCGGAATGCCCAACCGCATGCGGGCAGCGCGTAAGCTGCGATCATGGCGAAGACGGCCGTAGCCGCGGTCGAGGGGCTGTTCACGGTGGACGGCGAGCCGCGGCTGATCGGGGGGCGGGCCCGGAGTCGGGGCTCCTACTTCTTTCCCAAAGCGCTGGCCGGCGCCGACCCGGCTTGCCTCGGCGACGAGATCGACGAGGTGCTGTTGAGCCGAACCGGGCGGCTGTGGTCGTTCACCACCGGCGAGTACGCCCCGCCCGCGCCGTTCGTGGTCCCCGGCGAAGAGTTCGAGCCCTATGTGATCGCCGCGGTAGAACTGGCCGACGAGCGCCTGGTGGTGCTGGGCCAAGTGGTGGCCGGCGTCTCGGTGGGTGACCTGTCGGTGGGCATGGAGATGGAGTTGGCGATCGACGTGCTCTACTCCGATGACGACCACGACTATCTGGTGTGGAAGTGGGCCCCGGCGGGCCACGGGCAGAGCGGAGCAGGCTGATGGGCGAGACGGGCCAGACGGGAAGCGGGTGAGGCGGCCAATGGACGACATCGCCATTTTGGGCGCGGGCATGCACCCGTGGGGCAAGTGGGGCCGGAACTTCGTGGAATACGGGGTGAAGGCGGCCCGCGACGCGCTGGCCGACGCCGACGTGGGCTGGGAGGAGGTCCAGTTCGTGTCTGGGGCCAACAGCGTGCGCTGCGGCTACCCCGGCTACGTGTCGGCGTCCACCTTCGCCAACGCTCTGGGGTTCACCGGCTGCCAGCTGGCCAGCTCGTACGCGGCCTGCGCTTCCGGCGCCACCGCCTTGAGCGTCGCCCGGGCCCAGATCCTGGCGGGAGTGTGCGACGTGGCGCTGGTGGTGGGCGCCGAGTCCACCCCCAAGGGGTTCTTCGCCCCCAACGCCGGGGAGCGCCACGAGGACCCGGACTGGCTCCGGTTCCATCTGGTGGGGGCCACCAATCCCGCCTATTTCGCCCTCTATGCCCGGCGGCGCATGGAGCTGTACGGCGACACCTCCAAGGACTTCGCCGCGGTGAAGGTGAAGAACTCCCGCCACGGGGTGTTCAACCCCAACGCCCGGTACACCAAGGAGTACGACGCCGACGACATCGCCAACTCCCCGATGGTGGCCGACCCGCTGCGGCTGCTGGAGATCTGCGCCACCTCTGACGGGGGCGCGGCGCTGGTGGTGTCGAGCCTGGAGTGGGCCACCCGCCGGGGTGTGGACAATCCGGTGCGGGTGTCGGGCATCTCCACGGTGAGCCCCACCTACCCCAACAGCGTGATCGAGCTGCCCTATCTGGCGTCGGACTCGTGGGCCGCAGCTGGCGACGAGACCATGACCTTTAAGGATGACATCGCGGGCCGGGCCTACGAGGAGGCCTCGGTGTCCCCCGAAGACCTGGACTTCGCCGAGGTGTACGACCTGTCGTCGGCCTACGAGCTCGACTGGTACGAGCACATCGGGCTGTGCCGGCGGGGCGACGCCGCCAAGCTTTTGCGGGCTGGCGACACCGCCCTGGGCGGGCGCATTCCGGTGAACCCGTCGGGCGGGCTGGGCGCTTTCGGGGAAGCGGTTCCCGCCCAGGCCATCGCCCAGGTGTGCGAGATGGTGTGGCAGCTTCGGGGCCAGGCTGGCCAGCGCCAGGTGGAGGGGGCCACCGTCGGCCTGTCCATCAACCACGGCATGTTCGGCCACGGCTCCTCGGTGATCTGCACCCGCTGACCGGGCCGCGAGTTTCCGGGTCGCCGGCGGGCCGCGAGCGCCGGCAGAGGCGATTGGTGCCGGATATACGGGTTTCCTACTATTGGAGCTTCTAACGTTGGACAGACTGTGAATCGTCCGGAAGGGGACAACGATGAGACGCGCTTTATGGAAGCTGCTGGCTGCACTGCTGGCGTTCACACTCGTTGCCGCGGCCTGCGGCAACGACGACGATGACGCCGAGGCGCCCGCGCCGACGACAGCCGCCACCGAGGAGCCCATGGCTGAAGAGCCGATGGACGACGCCGAGCCGATGGACGAGGAGCCCATGGCTGAAGAGCCGATGGACGACGCCGAGCCGATGGACGAGGAGCCCATGGCTGAAGAGCCGATGGACGACGCCGGCGAAGCGGAGATGGCACCTGAGCTGCCGGACATCAAGATCGGCTATCTCCAGTGGGTATACGCCGACGAGGCGGGCAAGCGCATTGAAGACGCGGCCAAAGAGGCGGTCGATTTCCTCGGCTGGGAATACGAGACCTGCGATGCCGGCGGCGACCCGGTCCAGATGCCCATCTGCGGCAATCAGCTGCTTGACTCCGACATAGACGTCATGCTCACCGACGGCATTCCCGAGGCTCTCATCACCGACGTGCTCGAGCGGGCAGAGGAGGAGGGAGTCCCAGTGCTCTCCGCGGGCGGCGAGGTGGACCCCCGCGACTTCTACGTCGCCAGCTTCGCCTCTGACGACACCGACCTCGGCGTGCAGCTCGCCAACTACGTGGTCGGCCAATTGCCCGACGGCGCTCGCATGATCGTGCAGACATTCCCCGCGGCGTGGAGCGACAAGCGGATCGAAGGCCTGAACTCGGTCATCGATGGCAACAACATCGAGATCGTGGACATGTGGGAGGTGGACGCGACCAACATGGTGGCGGGCACCGAGGCCGACGTGACCACGAAACTCCAGCAGTTCGAGGACATCGACGTGGTGTGGATCAACTTCTCGGTGGCGTCCATCGGGGCAGCCTCGGCCATCGGCGCGCTCTACCCCAATGCCGATGATCCCGAGCGGCCGCTGCTGGTGACGTTCTACGCCAACCCCACCACGGTCAACGACATCCGCGACGGCCGGGTGGACGCCGCGGTGGACGAGAAGCTGGAGTGGCAGAGCTGGGCCCAGGTCGACGCCGTCGCCGAATGGCTGGCCAACGGCACCCAGCCGAGCCAGGAGCGGGCCCCGGACTACGACGGGCGGAACTTCTCCGTGCGCCAGGTGGTGACCATCGACACTGTCAACGCCATGCCCGCGGACAGCACCGAGGTCCCCGCGCCGAACCCTCCCGGCGATTACGAGGAGTACTTCCGCAACAAGTGGTGCGAGCAGTTCAGCGGTATCGCCAGTTGCGGCTGATCGTCCAGGAAGCGCACCGCTGGCCAAGATAGGGCGCATGACGGGGCCGGTGGCCGACTTCTCGGCCACCGGCCCCGTCGCGCCAGAGCCGATACTCTTGAGAACAGGAGGCTCTTGACGTGTCCGAACCAGCTTCTCCCTCGCTCTCACGACCCGGGTCTGGCAGGCGATCCAAGGGTTTCGACCTGCTGAAATTCGTCTCGCGCTATGGGGTGGTGATCACCCTGTTGGCCAGCATCCTGATCTTCTCGATCCTCAATGATCGATTCTTAGAGGCCGACGGGATACGCACCAGCCTGAATCTTGGGTCGCCGCTGCTCATGCTGGCGCTGGGGCTCACCGCTGTGCTGGCCATGGGCGACTTCGACTTGTCGGTGACCGGGCTGCAATCGGCCGCTGGCGCGATGGTGGTCATCCTCATCGTGAATCACGATTGGACGTGGTGGCTCGCGGTTCTCGCAGGCTTGCTGCTCTGCGTGTTCGCGGGTTCGCTGAACGGCGCGCTGGTCTCCTACGCCGGAATGCCGTCATTCATCACCACCCTCGCCACCGGTCTGATCTTGATCGGAGTCAGGTACGAGATAGCCGATGGCAGAAATATCACCGGCTCCCGTGACCTTCCCGACATCTACCGTGATTTCGGCGTCGGCAAGCCCGAGCCCTGGCTGGAGTTGAACACGCCCGTTTGGATCGCTGCCGGGTTGGCCATCTTGATGTGGCTTCTGATGTCCAAGACGGAGATGGGCCGTTATATGTACGCCATCGGGGGCAATCCCGAAGCGGCGCGGCTGTCGGGCATCAACGTGAGGGCGCTTCGGGCGGCCGGCTTCACGCTGGTGGGGTTCATGGCCTTGTTCGCTGCGTTCACCTCGACGGCTCGGTCGGCCTCCGCCGTGGCCGACAGCGGGTTTTCCACCCTGCTCGGGGCTTATGCCGCTGCCTTCTTGGGCGCCGCGGCTTCCAAACGCACCCTGTTCAATGTTCCGGGGACCGTCTTGGGGGTGATCTTTTTGCAAGCCGTCGACCGGGGATTGATCTTGGAGGGCTACAGCACCGGGGTTCGAGACATCGCCAAAGGCTGCATCTTGTTGCTGGCCATGGCGTTCACCCGGTTGGGCGCATCCCGGCAATGACTGGCGCAACGCAGGATGCCCACGCGTCGCTCTTGGAGGTTGTCGGGGCGACCAAGCACTACCCGGGCGTGCTGGCCGTGGACGATGTGTCCTTGTCGATTGAGGCCGGGCAGATCGTGGGGCTGGTGGGCAAGAACGGCGCCGGCAAGAGCACGCTGATCAAGATCATCGCCGGGGCGGAGCAGGCCGACGAGGGCCATCTGCGCTTGAACGGAGAGCGCCTGGAACTGCACCGGCCTCATGACGCCACCGTCGCGGGTCTCGCCTTCGTCCATCAAGACCTCCAAGACGTGGGCGACCTGTCGGTAGCGGAGAATGTGATGCTCGGCCTCGGCTACCCCAGGCGCATGGGGGTGCTGGTGGACTGGGCGGAGCTGCGCCGCCAGGCTGCTGATGCGCTGGCCAGGCTGGAGGCGGACATCGATCCCCGTGAACCGGTCGGCGACCTGAGCGCGGCCCAGCAGCGGCTGGTGATGATCGCCCGGGGACTGGTCCAAAAAGCCCGGCTCTTGGTGCTGGACGAGCCCAGCGCCTCGCTCACCGACGAGGAGATCGAGCACCTGTTCGCCGTGGTGCGGCGCTTGCGGGACGACGGGATCAGCGTGGTGTACGTATCGCATCGGCTGGAGGAGATCTTCGAGCTGACCGAGCGGGTGATCGTGATGCGCAACGGTCGGCTGGTGGCCGACGAGCCGACCGAGTCGCTGGATCGGGCCTCGCTCATCTTCCACATCGCCGGCCGCGAACACGCCCAGACCGCGGTCCAGAGGAGGACCAGTCGAGGAATAGGAGATCGCCCCGACACTGAAACAGTGCTGGAAGTGGGAGGGGTCAGCGCGGAGACCGGCGTGCGGGACTGCTCCTTCGATGTGCGAAAAGGAGAGATCCTGGGCTTGGGCGGTCTGATGGGCAGCGGTCGCACCGAGCTTGTCCGGGCGGTGTTCGGCGCTGATCGCCGACAGGAGGGCACGGTACGAGTCAACGGCACCCCGATATTCGGCCGAGATCCGGCGGAGTCCATGGCCGCGGGCTTGGCTTTGCTGCCCGAAGAGCGCAAGACCCAGGGCAACATCATGGACTTCAGCGTGCGCAACAACATCACGCTGGCCTCCCTGGACCGCCACCGAATAGGGCGGCGCGTGCCGGCGCCGTCGGGACGCTCTGAGAAGAGGGCCGCCGACGCCCGAATCGGCCGTCTCAGCATCGCCACCCCTGACGACCGGCAGCTTGTTCGCCTCCTGTCCGGCGGGAATCAGCAGAAGGTGGTGATCGCCAAATGGCTGGAGCAGGGCGCCGATGTGCTGATTTTCGACGAACCGACCATAGGGGTGGACGTGGACGGCAAGGAGGGGATCTACGACATCATGGAGGAGCTGGCTGCCGAGGGCAAGGCCGTGGTGTTCATCTCCTCGGAGTTCTCTGAGCTGGTCGGCGTTTGCCACCGGGTGCTGGTGCTGAGCGAGGGCCGCATAGTCGGCGAGCTGGAGGCAGAAGCGGTGACCGAGCCGGCCATTGTGGAAATCTGCTACAGCCAGCACTGAGCGCCGCCATCGCCGGCGATGGTGTCAGGCTTGTCAGCGCTGGCTGGTACGGTCGTCCACCGTTGAATCTCGGAAGCCAACATCCCGGAAGCCAATATCAAGGACATCTGCTGAGGCGAATATGAGAAAGCTTCTTATCCTCGTGCTCGGCGCGGCTCTGTTCGCGTCCGCCTGCGCCGACAGCCACTCTGATGTGTCGATTACCGGCCAGATCAGCCCCGCGGTGCCGACGCCCGCCGCAGAGCCGCCTGCTGCTGATGCCGCGGCGGCGCCGGAGGCCGAGATCGGGGCAGAACGCGAAGAAGGAGGAGTCGAAGCCTCATCGCCGGCGGCCGATGCCGGGTGTCAGGCGGCGGGCGGCACGGGGGACGGCCCGGCCGAGGGCTTCTTGCCGGTGGATCCGGCGGTGAAGATCGGCACGCTCGACAATGGGCTCACCTACTACATGCGGTCCAACGGCAGCCCCGGCAACACCCTGTCGCTGCGCCTGGTGGTGAACGCGGGGTCGCTCAATGAGCCGGTTGCGGGCGCGGGCTATGCCCACTACTTGGAGCACATGCTGTTCAACGGCACCGAGAAATATCCCGGCAACGAGATCACCGACGCCCTCCAGAGCATCGGGGTGGAGTTCGGCCCCGACATCAACGCCTACACCTCTTACGACGAGACCGTGTATCTGCTCGATCTGGTCATCGACGAAGAAGAGAGGTCGGTGGACACCGCCTTCGATGTGCTGGCCCAGTGGGCCCACGCCGCCACCATCACCCCGCAGGATGTGGAGGAGGAGCGGGGCATCATCCGCGACGAGTACCGCCTGCGGCAGGAGTCCGGCGGCGGGGTGGTCTCCAAGGTGTTCGACGAAACGTACACCGAGGGCTCGCCCTATGAGGGGAAGACGCCCATCGGCACCGTGGAGGCAATCGAGGCGACCACTGCGGAAGACCTCCGAGACTTCTACGAGACATGGTATGTGCCGTCGAATATGGCGGTGGTGGCGGTGGGCGACCTGCCCATCGAAACGCTGGAGGACTTGGTCGAGCAGCACTTCTGCGGCCTCGCAGCCGGCGACGCCCCCGACGCCCCCGACAGCTCCTCGGCGTTCAACCCGCAGCCGGCGTTCGCTATCGCCACCTCCCCTGAGGAGTCCTACCCCTACCTCTCGCTGGACATTCGCCTGCCCTCTTGGGATCCCAACACCGTCGAGGGCAACGGGCAGCTCTGGATTGAGCAGATCATCAGCATCATGGTGGGCAACCGCTTGCAGGACGGCTACGAGCAGGGTTTCCTGTCGCAGATCGATCCGACGCATTGGTCGGAGTTCTCCCATACCAGGGGCTTGAGGTACTACGGCACCAACCTGCGAGCCGAGGACTTCTCCGCCGCTCTCACCGACTACTGGTCGCTGCTGTTGAGCCTGGACGAGGCCGGCTTCGCCGACGCCGACCTGGATCGGGCGGCCAACGCGATCAGGGCCGACCTGCAATCTGCGGTAGGGGCGGCCGCCACCATTCGGAATCAACAGTATGCCAGCCGGTATATCTCGCACTTCTTGGCGGGCCGAGACATCGGGACCGTCGAGGACACCGCAGCCCGCGTCGTCACGCTGCTCGAGGAGCTTCAGGTCGGCGACCTCACCGAGCGCTACCGGGAGATCCTCGATGCCGGCGGCGTGATCCTGGTCGCGGTGGGCCCCGACCCCTCCGAGGTGCCCAGCGCCGAGGAGATGCGGGCTGCGCTCGATGCGGCTGAGCCGGGGGAGCTGCCGGAGCAGCCCGGTGAGGTCATCGGGCTGCTGTCGGCGCCCGAGCCGGTCGACCCGGTGAGCGAGGGGGCAGTCGATGCCCTTGCCGACGACCTCGACGACGTGTACGAGTGGGTGTTCGCCAACGGCGCCCGCGTCAGCTACGCCTACTCCGAGACAACCGAGAACGAGGTGGGCCTCGATGCAGTGTCCTGGGGTGGCTGGTCATCGCTGCGAGAAGGAGACCGACCGCTGGCCCAGTATCTGGCCACTCGGGCCGTGGGCAACAGCGGGCTCGGCGATCTGAGCCCCTCTCAGATCGCCCGCTACCTTGACGATCGCAACGCCAGCGTGTCGCCCTACATCGCGGAGACCACCGAGGGCCTCTCAGGGGTCTCCGACACTGCGGGTGTCGAGACGATGTTCCAGCTCATGCACCTGTACATGACGCAGGCCCGGATCGATGAGCAGGCGTTCGCCGAGGCAGCCGACGTCGGGGACATTCTCCTCTCGCTGTCGCGGTCCGACCCCGACTGGCAGGAGGCGCTGGCGTATCTGCAGGCGCGCTTCGGCGAGGCGTTCGGCTGGTTCAACCTGGCCGCGCCCCAGGAGAGGCTCGACGCCCTGACGGCCGAAGAGCTTTTGGGCATCTACCGCCAGCGCTTCGGCGGAGTGGACGATCTCGAGGTGGTCGTCGTCGGCGACGTGGACCGCGACACCGTGGAGCGGATGGCCCGCACCTATGTGGGAACCCTTCCGGCCAAAGACGCTGACAGCTACGAGAACCGCCGCACGCCGGCGCCGGAGGGAGTCGTCCGCCGCGAGGTCGTGCTGGGCCCGGACAATCAGTCCACCTCAGCTTCCTACACCTTCGAGGCCCCTCTGGAAGTGAACCCGGCGACTCAGGTTGCGGCCAGGGTGTTGAAGGTGATCTTGGACATCCGCCTGATCGAGGACGTGAGGGAGGACTTGGGCGACACCTATTCGGCATTTGC
>JAPYOC010000215.1 GCA_028278955.1 Candidatus Poriferisocius aerobius | reverse complement strand
TCCCCACCCGACGGGCGCCTCCGGTGTGGGGCAGCAACCGCTCAAGAAGCTCGGTGGCCGATTCCCGGTCATCAGGCTTGGTGCTCTCCACCAGGGTCACGGCCCGGCCCAGCCAGGTGCGGTCGGCGCCCAGCACCCCCTCGACACAGGATTCGAGATCGAATTCCGTCAACGGCATCTCGACGGGCGGTGGGCAGATCGGTCAGCGCCCAACGGCGTCGAGATTGATCACCGTCGCTTGCCCAGCGTGGACAGCAGCTCCAAGGCCGCGTCGGTGATCACGGTGCCCGGACCGAAGATGGCCTCAGCCCCGGCGGCTCGCAGCTCGTCGTAGTCGCTGGGCGGGATCACCCCGCCGGCCACGATCATGATGTCGGACCGTCCCAGGTTCTTCAGCTCGGCCCGCAGCTCGGGCACCAGCGTGAGGTGCCCTGCGGCCAACGACGACGCCCCCACGATGTGTACGTCGGCTTCCACTGCCTGGCGGGCCACCTCGGCCGGGGTTTGGAACAGCGGCCCGACGTCCACGTCGAAACCGAGATCTGCGAACGCGGTGGCGATCACTTTTTGGCCCCGGTCGTGGCCGTCTTGGCCCATTTTGGCCACCAGGATGCGGGGCCGGCGCCCGGTTCGGGATGCGAAGCCGGCCACCGCTTCCCGCACTTCGCCAGTGCCGCTTCCGTTGCCCTCACTCTTTCCCATCTCTGCTTGGTATACCCCGGAGATCGTGTGGATCCGGGGCGCATGGCGACCGTACACCTTCTCCAGCGCGTCGCTGATCTCCCCCACCGTGGCCCGAGCCCGGGCCGCATCCACGGCCAGAGCCAGCAGATTGGAATCCCGGCTGCCCACAGGACGGTCGGCCCCCGCTGTCAGAGCGTCCAGAGCCCGTCCGCAGGCGTCGTTGTCGCGTTCGGCCCGCAGCCGCTCCAGTCGGGCGATCTGCGACGCCCGGACCTCGGCGTTGTCCACCTTCAGCACCTCGATGGGCTCTTCGCCGTCCACCTGGTAGCGGTTCACCCCGACCACGGTCTGCGCGCCGGAGTCGATGCGGGCCTGGGTGCGGGCCGCAGCCTCCTCAATCCGCACCTTGGGGATCCCGGCCTCGATGGCCTCGGCCATCCCGCCCGCCGCCTCCACCTCGCTGATGTGCTCCCAGGCCCGTTGGGCCAGGTCGTGGGTCAGACGCTCCACGTAGTACGAACCACCCCAGGGGTCGGCCACCCGGCAAGTGCCCGACTCGTGCTGCAACAGGAGCTGGGTGTTGCGGGCGATGCGGGCCGAGAAGTCGGTGGGCAGGGCCAAGGCCTCGTCCAAGGCGTTGGTGTGCAGCGACTGGGTGTGGCCCTGGGTGGCGGCCATGGCCTCGATGGTGGTGCGGACCACGTTGTTGAACACGTCCTGGGCGGTGAGACTCCAGCCCGAGGTCTGGCTGTGGGTGCGAAGCGACAGCGACCGGGGATTGGACGGGTTGAACGGGTGCATCAGCTTGGCCCACAGCAGGCGGGCGGCCCGCAGCTTGGCCACCTCCATGAAGAAGTTCATCCCGATGCACCAGAAGAAGCTGAGCCGGGGGGCGAAGGCGTCGATTTCCAGCCCCGAGTCCAGTCCGGCCCGCACGTATTCCACCCCGTCGGCCAACGTGTAGGCCAGCTCCAAGTCGAGGGTGGCCCCGGCTTCTTGCATGTGGTAGCCGGAAATCGAGATGGAGTTGAACCTGGGCATGTTGGCCGAGGTGAAGGCGAAGATGTCGGAGATGATCCGCATCGACGGCGACGGTGGGTAGATGAAGGTGTTGCGGACCATGAACTCCTTCAAGATGTCGTTCTGGATGGTCCCGGCCAGTTTCTCGGGCGCAACTCCCTGCTCCTCGCCGGCCACGATGTACATGGCCAGGATCGGCAGCACCGCGCCGTTCATGGTCATCGACACGCTCATCTGGTCCAGCGGGATGCCGTCGAACAGTATCTGCATGTCCAGGATCGAGTCGATGGCCACGCCGGCCATGCCCACATCGCCGCTCACCCGCGCATTGTCGGAGTCGTACCCCCGGTGGGTGGCCAGGTCGAAAGCCACCGACAGGCCCTTCTGGCCGGCCGCCAGGTTGCGCCGGTAGAACGCATTGGAGTCCTCAGCAGTGGAGAATCCGGCATACTGGCGGATGGTCCAGGGCTGGGTGGCGTACATGGTGGCGTAGGGGCCCCGAAGATAGGGCGCCAGCCCGGGATAGCCGTCGCAGAAGTCCAGCGGTTCCCGGTCCTCGGCGGTGTAGAGCCGGCGCACGCCGAAACCCTCGGGGGTGGGCCAGGTGAGGCGGTCGGGGCTCTCCCCGGTATGCGCCGCCACCAGATCGGCCCAACCCGTGCCGTTGGCACCGGAAACCGGCGGGGCGTGGAGATCCACGGAGGAGAAATCGGGGACGGTCATAGGCCCAGCCTCTCGTGGACGGCACCCAGGGCCTCCAGAGCGTCGCATCCCATGAAGATGTAGCCGTCGGCCCCCCACCGATCATCGGGACGGCCGGCCAGCAGCACATAATCGCATCCGGCTTCTCTCAGGGCGGCCACCGCGGCGGCGGCATGCTCTTGATACACATCGTCGGAGGAGCAGATCACCGCGATGGGCGAGCCCGACGACGACCAGGCTGCGGCGGCCTCTGCCGGAGTGCCAAAGCCGCCGCCGCCCGAGGCGCCGATGCCGCCGACGGCCAGCAGGTTGGCGGCAAACGTTGCCCGCGCCGTGTGCACCGCCACGGGGCCGAGGTTGGCCAAAAAAGCGGTTGGACGCGACGGAGCGGCGTCGGCGGCATCCCGCAGTGCCTCAAACGGCTCGGCAAGTCGGCGCAGCTCAGGCTCTGGCCCCCCCGTCGGCCGGTTCACCGCCTCCTCGTCGAGGTGGGGGAACTCGGTCACGCCGGTAAGCGGCAGGCGGCGGGTGGCCACGTCCCGGCTTCGAGCAAGATGGGTCGCTTCGACTCGCGGGGCCAGGCTCGCCCCCGCCTCCAGCTCTTGGAACAGCCTCCAGGCGCTAGCGGCCAGCGCGTCGGTCAGTGATTCCAGGTAGTAGGAGCCGCCCGAGGGGTCGATCACCTGATCGAGGTGGGATTCCTCTCGCAGCAGGAGCTGCGTGTTGCGAGCAATCCGCAGACCCAGCTGGCCCGGTAGGCCGATGGCCGCATCGAACGGGCTGACCGTGATGGCGTCGGCACCGCCCACCGCGGCGGCGAAACAGGCCACGGTGGCTCGGATCATGTTCACATACGGGTCGCGACGGCTCATCATGGCGCCGGAGGTCACCGCGTGCTGCCGTTGGGCGGCAGGCTCGATACCGCACGCCTCAGTCACCCGAGCCCAGAGGCGGCGAGCGGCCCGCAGCTTGGCGATGGTCAAGAACTGGTCCACGCCGGCGGCGTAGCGGAACTCCAACTTGTCTGCGGCGGCGGCGAGGGCAATCCCCGCCTGCTCGCAGGCCCGTAGGTAGGCAACGCCGTCGGCCAGCGATCCGGCCAGCTCCTGGGCTTCGCTCGCGCCCTGGTCGGCCGATCGCGCCCCGTTGACCACCGCAACCAACACGTTGCGGTAGTTCAGATTCAAGGCGTTGGCAGCGGCCTCGGCAACCGCAGGATCTCGGGGATCCATCCCAAAGCCGCCGAGAGCCTCGTCCCTCGCCACTCCTCTGCTGTCCCACAGGCTGACCAGATGCCAGATCGCGGCCTCGCTCCCCGGCGCCAGCATGATCGGCACCGTTGGGGGCACTCCGTCGAGCAGATCGTCGAGTTCCCCCGGGCTGGTTTCGCCGTCGATGCGGAGCTCTATGGCGCCGGCGCCCCCGCTCAGGTCGGCCAGCACCGCCTGGTTGCCGGTCGCGCGGCTGTGGGCTTGGCGGACCTGCCATTCGCCGCCGGCAAGCCTGCTGCCCCGGGTGAACGGTGCCATGCCGGGCAGTCCGGTGTCGCCGGAATGGTCGCCACCGGTGTAGAGCGGCTGAATCCTGATGCCGTCGTAGGTGGTGGTCACCAGCCTCTTGTCGAAGGGCACCCCCCGCAGCACCTGCTCTACCAATGCCGTCCACTGATCTCGCCCAGCTGGGCCGATGTCTCCAGCCAGGCTCATCACCGCAGCGCTCACGCCCTGCATAGTACTTCCTGCTCTCATGCTCGGCCACCCTAGACATTCACCGGACATTCCGGCCTCTGGCGGGCGCAACTTGTGACCGGATAGGGGGACGGGCGAGAAT
>JAPYOC010000214.1 GCA_028278955.1 Candidatus Poriferisocius aerobius | reverse complement strand
GATCCTCAAAGCTCATCGGCGCCCTCTTATGCGACTCGGCCACCATGCCCCCTGATCGGCGGACAAACGCCCGTGTTGCACCGCGCCGAGCACATCGGGCAGCGCCTTCAACCCCTCAGCGGTGCGGGCCAGCCAGCGGGCTCTGTGGGCGCTGACGCCGAACTGGTGGCACACCGACGCCGCCGCGCCGCGACCCTCAAGCTCCCCGTAACGAGCGATGAGCCCGACCAGATACCCCTCCGCCCGACGGCGAACCGAATCAGCCTCACCCATCAAACCCAACAACTCCGACGCGCTCGACTCAGAGAAATCAGGAAACCCGAAACCCCCGGCAACACCAGCACTGCCACCGCTTCCGCTCACACCGCCTGCTCTGGGGATTGCTCCGGGGTTTGCTCCGGGGTTTGCGCTGGGAACAACTCCGAACTCCATACATGCAATTATACCGAACCCAGCGACAACAACCACCCGAAACAAAGCAGAATATAACCAAAAACAGAAAAAATTATGGATTTCTTCTCTATCAACCACTTGCAACAAGATCGGATTGTCGTGTTAGAAACCGAAACTGCCGTCACCACCTAACCCCTCGGTTTTGGGGAGTTTCACCGCCTCAGATATACCCCCATCTTGACGATGTTGGGCAGGAAGGCAGAGTCCAGCGCAATCTCCGCCGACGGGCAAGTGGACTGCTTCGCGAGCATGGGAGCTAGATTGGCCCGGTGAGCACCGACGCCATTCCCCAAGAACTCGAAGACGCCATCGACGCCCTGTTGGCCGAGCACGACCCGGCAACCATGTCGGTTGAGGAGTTCCGGGGCTGCCAGTACGATGCCGGGTTGGCCTGGGTCCACTTCCCGGCGGGATTCGGCGGCCTTGAACTGGCCCCCCGATTCCAGAGCCATGTCGAAACCCGCCTGCGCGACGCGGGGGCCGGTTCGGCCGATCCGGCCACGTTCTTCTTTACCCTGGCCGGACCGACTATCGCAACCCACGGCACCGACGAGCAGAAGCGCCGCTTCCTGCGGCCCATGTTCACCGGGGAGCAGCGCTGGTGCCAGCTGTTCTCCGAGCCCGGTGCGGGCAGCGACTTTGCCGGTCTGGCCACTCGGGCAGTGCGAGACGGCGACATCTGGACCGTGGACGGCCAGAAGGTGTGGAACACCATCGCCCACTTGGCCGACTGGGGCATGCTGGTGGCCCGAAGCGACCCCGATGCCCCCAAGCACCGAGGCATGACCTACTTCGCGTTGGACATGCACGCCGAGGGGGTGGAGGTGCGCCCCCTGCGCCAGATCACCGGGGAGGCCGAGTTCAACGAGGTCTATATGACTGGCGTGCAGGTGCCCGACGCCGACCGCATCGGCGACGAAGGAGGAGGCTGGGGGGTGGCGCTCACCACGCTGATGAACGAGCGCACGGTAATCGGGGGCGGCGGTTCGCCCAAACGGGGATCGGGCAGCATTGCCGGGCTGGTGCAGGTGTGGGCGGGGCTGCCCGCCGAGCAGCGCACCTCAGCCCGCTTGGACCGGGTGATGAAGCTGTGGAGCCAGGCCGAGACGCTGCGGCTCACCAATATGCGAGCTTCGCAGAATCGCCGGGCCGGCAACCCCGGGCCGGAGGGCTCGGTGGCCAAGGCCATATACGCCGAGCTCAACAAGTCGATCTTCGAGGAGTGCGTGAACCTTAAGGGTCCGTCTGGATCGGTGGATTTCGACTACGCCTTCCGCCGCCCCGAAGCAGTGTCGGTGACCGGCGCCGAGAACGGGGTCGGGCATGCCTTCTTGCGGTCTCGGGCCAACTCCATCGAAGGCGGCACGACCGAGATCATGCGCAACATCCTGGGTGAGCAGATTCTCGGCCTGCCCGGCGAGCCCCGAGTGGACAAAGCCATCCCCTGGAACGAGGTCCCCCGCAACTAGCCCAGTTCACGCAACCATCAGCCCAGTCTGAGGGCCCGCTTCAACCGGAGAGCGATCAAACCTGCGGTCAAGCCGGCCGATCGTCGGCAGGCAACACCACCAGCAGCCCCTGCCCGCTGCTATGGACCTCAATCGGTCTGTGGTCGGTGAGCGCCCTCACGATTCAGGATATTTCCATGTGCTGTACCTCTAGGTCAGGACGAGAAAATAAGGGTAACTTTATATTTTCATGGTCCTTGTCCCCCCGGTTCCCCTGCTGTCGGTGCAGGACGTGTACAAGTGCTTCGAGGGGGCCAGCGTCATCGAAGAGTGCAGCCTGGAAGTGGGGCGGGGCGAAATGGTGTCCCTGCTGGGGCCAAGCGGGTGTGGAAAGACCACCTTGCTTCGGATCATTGCCGGCCTGGAGAGGGCCGACCGGGGGACGATCCATGTAGCAGGCACCCAAGTGGCCGGCAACGGAACCTGGGTCCGGCCTGAGGATCGAAATGTGGGCATGGTTTTCCAAGACTGGGCGCTGTTTCCCCATCTCGATGTGGCCAAGAACGTCGGCTACGGAGTCTCCCGCAGCAAGCGGTCGGCGGAAGTGGCCAACACACTGGAGCTGGTGAATCTTCCGGGCATGCAGGACCGCCTGCCCGAAACCCTCTCCGGCGGACAACAGCAGCGGGTGGCATTGGCCCGAGCACTCGCCCCCCAGCCCACCGCTCTGCTGTTGGACGAGCCGTTTTCCAATTTGGACAGCGCGCTGCGCCGGGAGGTCCGCGCCGAGGTGCGACGGCTTCTTCAGACCACGGGCATGACTGCGGTGTTCGTCACCCACGACCGAGAGGAAGCCCTGGTGCTGGGCGACCGAGTGGCGGTCATGGACGCTGGGCGAATCGTGCAGATCGGCTCACCGGCGGAGGTCTACCAAGAGCCGGCCAGCCCATGGGTGGCATCTTTCATCGGCGACGTCTCCCTGTACCCCGCCCATGCCGACGGCCCAGTGGCCCAGACCGACTTCGGCTCCATCCCCTTGCTCAACGCCCGGCAAGGACCGGTCGAAGTCGCAGTGCGGCCTGAGGAGGTGGAGTTGCACTCTGGCGACAACGGCGCCGGGACCCACACCGTTGAGGAGTTCGAATTCCAAGGGGCCGACTCCATGGTCACCGTGACCAGCCCGACCGGCGCCCGCCTTCTCGCCCGAGTCAGCGGCACGCAGAGCTTCGCCCCCGGCGATCGGGTGTGCCCCTCCTATGCCGGGCCACCGGCGGCGGCTTTTGCCCGATCCGGCCCCGGCTGAGTCGCCCATCGTGCAGCCGACCGCCAGCCGGTCCCCGGTATTGCTGAGGATCGTCGCCATCGCGGTAACGGTGGGTTTCGCCTTCCCTGCGGGCTATCTGGTGTGGCGGAATTTCACCTTCCACAGCGACCCGCTGGGAGTGCTGTTCTCCGAGCGCACCCGAGGGCCGCTCCTGCGCACGCTGCGACTGGCGGTGCTGGTATCAGCCTCGACCGCAGTGCTGGGCACTGCGCTGGCCTGGGTCACCACCCGCTGCGACATCCCCTTCAGGCGCATGTGGCAGGCACTGCTGCCGCTGCCGCTGGTGTTCCCCACCTTCATCGGGGCCGCGGCGCTGATCCGCACCCTCAATCCCGGAGGTTTGCTGTCGGACTGGCTGGACAATCTGGGGCTGGTTTGGGACGTGGAGATGCGGGGTCTGTTCGGCGCATGGCTGGCTCTCACGCTCTTCACCTACCCCTACGTCTACCTGCCGGTGGCCGCCCGGCTGCGGCGCTTGCCCGGCTCAGCCGAGGAGACCGCCCGACTGCTGGGCGATCGCCCGCTGGCCATCATCCGGCGAGTGGTGCTGCCCCAGACGGCAACCGCCATCAGCGCCGGCACCCTGCTGGTGTTCCTGTACGCCATCAGCGACTTCGGCGCGGTGCAACTCATGCGCTACGACACGGTCAGCCGGGCCATCTACACCACCCGGCTCAACAACCAGCCGGTCTCGATGGCCCTCAGCGTGATCCTGCTGGTGCTGGCCGCCGTGGTGGTGCTGGTGGAGCGGGGTGCCACCCGGCGCTTTGAGCACGCCGCTCCCGTGCGCTCGCGAAGCCCGGTGATATACCGCCTGGGCCGGGCCAAGCCGATTGCGGTGGCCTTTTTGGCCGGATCGGTGGCACTGGCCCTGTTGGGGCCGCTGGCCTCTTTGGCCGACTGGGCGATCGACGGGATCAGGTTGGAGGCCTCCGGGGGCCGGGACCTGCTCGTGGGATGGGACGACGTGTGGGCGCCTACCTGGCACACCGCCTACGGAAGCATTCTGGCTGCGGCGGTCTCGGTGGCCGTCGTGCTGCCAGCCGCCCACCTGGTGGTGCACCACCGGTCCCGCATCGGCACAGCGGCCAACGCGGTGATCGTGTCGGCGTTCGCCCTGCCGGGGATACTCATCGGACTCGCACTGCTGTTCTGGACGCTCAAGACCGACGTCGGCAGCCACCTCCGCAACACCCTGGTGCTGCTGGTGTTCGCCTACATCGTGCGATTCGGAGGCCAGACGATGCGCACCTCGCAAGTGGCGGTGGCCGCGGTCTCGTCGCGGCTGACCGACGCGGCCCGAACCTTGGGGGCCGGCTGGGGGCGCCGCTTCCGGTCGCTGGAGCTGCCCCTCATGGCCCCGGGCCTGCTAGCCGGGGGCGGGCTGGTGATGCTGTCGGTCATGAAGGAGCTGCCCATCACCCTGCTCATCGCCCCCTTCGACTTCCCCACCCTCACCACCAAGGCGTTCAACAGCATCGAGGAGGCCTTCGTGGCCGAGGCCGGCATCTGGTCGGGCGTGCTCGTCGTGCTGTCGGGCGTGCTCACCTGGCTCTTCATCGTCCGCCGAGCCGATTATTTTGACTAGCGGCACAGATAAGGGTCTGTGACACGCTTCAGAAGTGAGCATCGAGCCGTTTGAGATCGCCGTCCCCCAGGCTGAGTTGGACGACCTGCACAAGCGCTTGGCCATGACCCGCTGGCCCGACGCTGTGCGGCCCGGCTGGGCCGACGGCGCCTCGGTGGCCTATGTACGGGAACTGTGCCAATACTGGGCCGACGGCTACGGCTGGCGAGAGCGAGAAGCCCGCCTCAACGCCTTTCCCCAGTTCACCGCTACTACAGCCGGCGAGCGGGTGCACTTCTACCATGTGCGCTCGCTTGCGCCCGATGCGCTGCCCATGGTGATGATCCACGGGTACATGGGCTCGGTGGTGGAATTTCGGGAAATGATGGGCCCGCTGACAGATCCAGCGGCCCACGACGGCGATCCGTCCGACGCCTTCCACATCGTGGTCCCGTCTCTGCCCGGCTACGGATTCTCCGGCCCCACCGTCAACTCTGGCGTGGATGTGCACCGCTGCGCCGAGGCCATCGCCGGGATCATGGAGCAGCTGGGCTACGACCGCTACATCGTGCAGGGGGGCGACTGGGGGGCGCTGGTCGCCCGGCGCATGGCGGAGGCCTACGGCGACCGGCTCATCGCCGCCCACTTCAACATGCTCTTCGCCCAGCCCACCGCCGAGGAGGCCGCCGATCAGGCCAAGATGATGGAGGGGGTGACCGAGGCCGAGCAGCAGGCCATGGCCCGGTCGCTGGAGGTGATCGCCGACGGTACCGGCTACATGGCCATGCTCAGCACCAAGCCCCAGACCCTGGCCCTAGCCCACAACGACTCGCCCGCCGGGCTGGCCGCCTGGCTCATCGAGAAGTACCAGCACTGGTGCGACCTGGAAGACGGCGACTTGGAAAGCGTGTTCACCAAAGACCAGCTGCTAGACAACGTGATGCTCTATTGGATTACCGCCACTGCGGCGTCATCCGGGCGGCTCTATCTGGAGTCGGCCCGCACCGGAACCTCGGCGTTGGACTCGTGGACCGGCCGGGTGGAGGTGCCCACCGGCCATGCCATCTACCCCCGAGAGCTGCTGCAAACCCCGCGGGCGTGGGCCGAGCGCCGCTACAACATCGTCCACTGGGCCGTGCAGCCCAAAGGCGGCCATTTCGCTCCCTTCGAGCAACCCGAGCTGTTCACCGACGACTTGCGGGCCTTCGGCCGATTGTTCCGCTGAGGGCTAGGCGAATCGGGCGGAGCGCATGGCCAAGATATCGTCGCGGCCCTCGCCGCTGCCCTCCGTCGCCCCGAGGGCCTCGTCGGGGCCCTTCATACGCAGCGGGCAGGAGACCGACACGTCCATCACTTGGTTGATGCGGCCGAAGGCGATCCAGCAACCGATGGACAGGGTCATGTCCACCATCAGCTCGTCGCCGAAGTGCCCGACCATGCGGTCCATGAACGCCTGGTCGATGGCCAGGTGGTCGGTGGCGTACTTCTCGCAGTACTCCAGCGCGTCCCGCTCGGCTTCGCTGTAGCCGTCGTAGTCGTCCCGATCGCCGACGTGGAGGTAGTCGTCCTCGCTCAGATCATGTTGCGCCAACGACGCAACCCGGGTGTCCAGTCAAACCACGCAGTGGTTGATCTGGGCGATCCTCATCCGCAGCAGCTCCCGCAGCCGCACCGAGAGCTTGCTCTTATTGTACACCGCGGCGCTGAACGCCGACGCCGGAGCAGTCAGCTCCGGGCACATCATCCACAGCCGATGGAACTCCTCGGCGGGACCATCGGGGATTTTGATTCGAGCCATGCCTCCTCCTTGGCTGGGGCTGCCAACACCGTACCGGCTCACCCGACCCCGGCCGTCCGTCAACCCAGGGCAGCTTGATTTTTGGGGCGGGTGGCGGCAATGGTGCCGTAGAACACGCCGACCAGCACGATGGCCGCGCCGACAGCGGCGACGGGCCGGGGAAATTCGCTGAAGAACGCCGCGGCCCAGATCGTGCCGGCCACCGTCTCGACGGGCGAGAACAGGGCCACGTCGGCCACCGGGGCGAAGCGGGGCGCGTTGGACAGCGCCAGTCGGCCGAAGGGGTTGAACACCAGCCCCATGGCGGCGATTGACAGGTAGGCCCGCAGGTCTAGCGAGAGCGGGGATGCCGAGTACGCCAAAGCCACCACGGTCATCACCCCGCCGATGGACAAACCCACCAGCCGGCTCATGTCGGGATACCGGCGCCACATCGTCAGGCTCACCGAGAAGCCCACGATGGCCGCCACGGCCAGCAAGTCGCCGGTGAGGGTGGGCTCCCCCACCGAGCTCGACACGATCGCCCCGATGCCCGCCATGGTGATGGCGATGGCCATGGCCATGGCCCGAGAGATGCGCTCCCTCAGCCATAGCCAGGCGCTCACCGCGGCCAGCAGCGGCACCGCGGCCACGATGGCCACCACATTGGCCACCCGGGTCTGGGTGATGGCGATCACGAAGCAGAGCTGACTGCCTCCGCTGAGCGCGCCGATGACCAGGTGCAGCAGGGGGTGGCGGCGGAACGCCTCCAGTGGCCCGCAGCCGTCCAACCGTTGGCTCAGTGCGGTGTAGAGAGGCACCGAGCAGCACGACACCCAGAAGGAGACATCGACGGCATCGGCCTCAGAGAGCCGGATCCACAGCGAATCGGTGGAAACCGCCAGCATCCCCAGCCCGGCGAGCAGCCAGCCCAACCGCCGTTGATCGCTGGACTGGGCGGCATCCATTCGGTGGGCCGTAAGGGACTCGAACCCCTGACCCCCTGCGCGTCATGCAGGTGCTCTAGCCAACTGAGCTAACGGCCCGGAATGAGCCATGCTAGCAGCACCGGCGATGCGGCAGTGAACGGTTTTCAGACTGCTTGGGCTCAACCGCAGGAGGGGCAGCGGATATGCCGCTCGACTGGCTGACGCAGCACCCACTGCGATCCACAGTCGGCAAAGGCCGCTGCACCCCCAACCCTTATAACCAACCTCTCCACGATTAGGGGGGGAAGCTCACTGTTTGCAGTCGGACGAAAACTCGGCCAAACTCAAACCGCCACAAAAACCAGAACCTGACATCCCAGCTTCACCGCAAAGAGCCGAACTTCTTTCAATGAAATTTCTTTATAATTTTAAGCTTATTTTGGCTAAATCAGGGTGGTTTTTGTCACCGAGTTCGGTATAATTGCATGTATGGAATTCGGAACGAATCCCAGCAGAAGCGGTGGCAGTGGAAACTGTGGCAGTGCTGGTGTTGTCGGGGGTTTCGGGTTTCCTGATTTCTCTGAGGCCAGTTCTTCGGAGTTGTTGGGTTTGATGGGCGAGGCTGATTCGGTTC
>JAPYOC010000213.1 GCA_028278955.1 Candidatus Poriferisocius aerobius | reverse complement strand
GCATCAACCCTTCCATCGCCCCACCCTACCCCAGTCCCCAGCTCAACGTAACAATAATCTTTTTCAACATTCACTAGTAAGTACCAATGTATTGAAATAAACTCCAGTGACCGCTCAGGGGCTCGGCAGTGTTGGGGCGTGCTCGGGGTGAAGGCCGAATGGCAGCGCGGGGTAGGGTGTCGCAGTGGTCCGTCGCCTCGTCGAGCGTGCTCTGCCTGCTGGAACCCGCCGCCGCCGGCTTCTCAGCGTCGCCATGGCCGTTGCTCGCAGGGCACGGGGCGCAGCCGACCGCACTAGAGACGAGTGGCGAAGCCGGCGCGCAGAGACCGGCATCAGCGCGGGCTCGCAAGAGATCGGGATAGCAGATCCACTCCGTTCGCCCCGCAGGCCGGCCGGTGTGGCATGTGGTGTGACCTATAAGGAATGGTTCTGCCGGCTGCCGGCCGATCCCAGCGTCTTGCGGATACAGCGGCAGTGGTTTGAGGAGTGGGCTCGACCGCTCAAGGTCTGGGCGCTGGTGGTGGACGACGGCGGCGATTTCGCGGCTACCGAGGAGTCGCTGCGCAGCCAGTCGTGGGGGTTGGTCGGGGCGGTCAAAGCCGAGGTCGGGGGGCTGGCCGAGGAGTTCGACCGGCTGGCGCAAAACTGCCCTCGGGACCTGGTGGTGCTGCTGCGGGCCGGCGACCGGTTGCGGCCCGACGCGTTGTTCCGGGTCGCGCAGGCGGCATGGCGCGACCCGGAGCTGGAGCTGCTGTACTGGGACGACGACCTGGCTGGCCTGGCTGAAGTTTGGGAGTGGCGTCTCGCGGGGATGCCCGAAGGCGTCTATTTCGACGATGACCTGGACCGCTTGAGCCGGCCCCGGCTCAAGCCGGGCTGGTCGCCCGATCTGCTGGTGTGCGCTAACTACATCGGGCGGGCTTTCGCCATCAGGGCTCGAAATCTGCCCGCTGAGGCCGCCCGGCGCTACCACGACGGCGGTTTCGGGGACGACTCGCTCTGGTGGGATATGCTCCTTGGCCTCGAGGTTGCCGACCGCCAGGTATGCCGTCTGCCCGCGGTGTTGCAGACGGTTGGCCGCCGCGACCACCGAGTTGAAGCTCATCATCTAGATCTGGTTAACCGGTGGCTGGCGCGCCACGGCTGGCCGGCCCGGGCCGTGGCCGGGTCCGGCGGCGTCCGCCTAGCCTGGGCGACCGGTCAACCCGGTCAAGCCGTGTTGGCCAGCGTCATCATCGCCACCTGCCACAACCGGGAGCTGCTCGCAGGCGCTTTCGAGCTGATTCGCTCCGCCGAGCGCGCCGACATCGAGCTGACCATCATCGAGCTGATCATCGTGGACAACGGCGGCCGCAGCGCCGACAACGAGGCCTGGTATCGGGCCGAGGCCGGCGACCTGCGCCCCCAGGTCATCTGGTGGGACGAGCCGTTCAACTACTCCGCGGTCAACAACCGGGCCGCACGCCGAGCCGCCGGAAAGGTGCTGGTGTTCTTGAACGACGACACCTCGACCGGCGACCCCGGTTGGCTGCACAACCTCGTCGGCTGGGCGCAGCGCCCCGAGATCGGGGTCGCCGGGCTGCAGCTCCTCGACGAGGACGGCCTGATCCAGCACGGCGGGGTGGTCATCGGGATGACCGGCTTGGCCGGCCACCTGTTCGCAGGCATGGCCCCGCATTCCGAGAGCCTCATGGGGCCCACCGACTGGACCCGCAACACGGTGGCGGTGACCGGGGCCTGCCTGGCCGTTCGCCGCTCGGTGTTCGAGGAGATCGGCGGGTTCGACGAGCGCATGGAGCTGTGCGGCAGCGACGTGGTGCTGGGGCTGCGGGCCCGGCAGGCCGGATACCGCAACGTGGTGTCGGCGGCCACTCCGATCACCCACAAAGAGTCGGCCACCCGAGGCCCGCACATTCCCGAGGGCGACGTGTTCGCCAGCTACTGGGCCTACCAGCGCTGGCTGATGGGGGGCGACCCCTACTTCTCCCCGAACCTCAGCGCCGCCCACCCCGAGCCGACGGTGTGCTGCGAGGAGGCGCCGGGGGTGCTGCCCCGGCTGGCCGAGATGCTGGGCCGGCCCATGGAGATCTTCTACCAGCGCAACGAGAGCGGCGAGGCCCACGCCTTGGCCTTCGCCTCGCAGGCCGATCGGGGCCTGGCCGAGTCGGTGCGCCGAGGGCACCGGGCGGCCCGGGGCCGACGCGAGGTGAGCACCGTCAACTGGTTCGTGCCCGAGTTCCAAAACCCGTTCTACGGCGGCATCCACACCGTGTTCCGCCTGGCCGACCATCTGGCCGTCAACCACGGGGTGCAGAACCGGTTCATGGTGATGGCCGGTCCCGCCGACCACGACGAGCGGTGGTACCGGTCGGGGATCACCGCCGCCTTCGGCTCGCTGGCCGACAGCCCCATTAGCTACCACGACTCCTTTGCTTTCGATCCCCGAGAAGTGCCCCCGTCCGACGCCGCCATCGCCACCATGTGGACCACCGCCTACAGCGCGGCCCGCACCCCCGCCCAGACCCGCCGCTTCTACCTGATCCAGGACTTCGAGCCCATGTTCTACCCGGCGGGCACGCTCTACGCCCTGGCCGAGCACAGCTACCGGCTGGGGCTCTATGGGCTCTGCAACACCGGTCACCTGGCCGATCTCTACCGGGATCGCTATGGGGGAGCAGCCGACCACTTCTGGCCCGCGGTGGACGACTCGGTGTTCCACGCCCGCGACCGCGCCGAGGCCGATCCCGACCGGCCGGTGACCGTGTTCGTCTACGCCCGGCCCGGCCATCTCCGCAACTGCTGGGAGCTGGCCGCCCGGGCCGTGCGCCTGGTGAAGGACGAGCTGGCCGACGATGTGCGCATTGTGACCGCGGGGTCGTGGGCCTTCCCCGAGCACATGGACTCCCTCATCACCCACATGGGCCAGCTCGACTACGCCGACACCGGCCCGCTGTACCGGACCTGCGACATCGGCGTGGCCCTCACCACCTCGGAGCATCCCTCCTACCTGCCGCTGGAGCTGATGGCCTGCGGCACCGCGGTGGTGGCGTTCGAGAACCCGGCGGGGGACTGGCTTTTGCGCCACGACCACAACTGCATGCAGTCGCCCCAGACCGCCGACGGGCTGGCGGCCGAGATCGCGGCGCTGGTGCGCGATCCGGCCCGCCGCCGGCGGCTGGCCGAGCAGGGTTTGGCCGACATCGCCGCCGGCCACGCCCGCTGGGAACAGAACCTGGCCGGCGTGTACGGCTATCTGTGCAACCCCGAGCCGAAGACATGAGGGCGCCCGCACGCCGGGGCGGCACCCTGGAGATCTGGGGCTATCGGGAGCTGATCGGCCGGCTGGTGCAGCGGGAGCTGGGATCGCGCTACAAGCGCTCGGTGCTGGGCTGGCTGTGGTCGATGCTGAACCCCGCGGCCACCCTGGCCATCTACGCGCTGGTCTTCGGCGTGCTGTTGAAGTTCGACCCCCCCCGGGCCGGCAACGGGCGCTTCGACAACTTCGCCCTCTACCTCTTCTGCGCGCTGGTCATGTGGAACGCCTTCTACGGCGTGATCACCGGGGCGATGAACGCGCTGCTGGACCTCGGACCGCTTCTGGGCAAGGTGTACTTCCCGCCCGAGGCGCCGGCCGTGGCCGCCCTGGTGACCGCTTGGTTCCAAGCGGCCGTCGAGGCGTCCATCTTGATGCTGATCTTCGTCTGCCTGGTCAATGTGAGCTGGACCTTCCTGCTGTGGCCGGTGCTGCTGCTGCTGCTGTCGGTCTTCGCCCTGGGGATCGGCTTGGTGCTCAGCGTGTGGAACGTGCGCTATCGCGACGTGGGCTACCTGTCCACCATCGCCTTGCAGTTCCTGTTCTATGTGACCCCCATCGTCTACCCGCTGTCGCTGATTCCCGAGCGGGCCATGGGGCTGCCGGCGCGAGACATCATCCGGCTGAATCCGCTGTCGCAGTTCACCGAGGCCTCCCGCGAGCTTCTGTATGGATTGGACTGGCCCGGCCTGCTCCGGCTGGGGCTGATGGCTCTGATCTCGTTGGCGGTGGGCGCGGCCGGCTGGGCGATGTTCAAGGCCCGAACCCGCGACATCGCCGAGGAGCTGTAGGCGATGGGCGACCATGCCGTGGTGGCGGAAGGCGTGTCCAAGCGCTTCCGGTTGGTGGTAGACCGGCCCCTCAGCCTGAAGGAAGCCTGGACCGGGTTGCGCCTGCGCCCCGGATCGCCCCGACCGGCCCGCCGGGTGCGCCGCGAGCCGTTCTGGGCCCTTCAAGATGTCAGCCTGGAGGTGCCCCGAGGCTCGATGTACGGGCTGGTCGGCCGCAACGGTTCGGGCAAGTCCACGCTGCTGCGCATCATGGCCGGGATCTACCGGCCCACCGAGGGCCGGGTCGAGGTGAAGGGCCGGACGTCGGCTCTGCTGGAGCTGGGGGCCGGGTTCCACCCTGCCCTGAGCGGGCGGGAGAACATCTACCTCAACGCCTCGGTTCTGGGGGTGCCCAGAGCCCAGATCGACGAGCGGGTAGAGCAGATCATCGAGTTCGCCGGGCTGGAGGAGTTCATCGACAGCCCGGTGAAGATCTACTCCAGCGGCATGTACGTCCGGCTCGGCTTCGCGGTGGCCGTACACGTCGATCCCGAGATACTCATCGTCGACGAGGTGGTGGCCGTGGGCGACGAGGAGTTCCAGCTCCGGTGTTTCAGCCACTTGGAATCGCTGCGGGCCCAGGGGGTGACCATCGTGCTGGTGAGCCATGACCTGGGGATGCTGAGGGCCAACTGCGATCAGATGGCCTGGCTCAACCGGGGGCGATTGGCGGCGGTGGGCGAACCTGCGGCGGTGGTCAACGCCTACCTCGACACCATCGACACCGAGGGGGCGGCCTCGGTTGGCCACCGGCCCCGGCCCGATGACGAGGGAGACACCCCGTTGCGCATCGTGAACCTGGAGTTCTTCGACAAGGCCGGGCACCGCCCCAAGTCGTTTGCCTCGGGTGCGCCGCTGGTGGTGCGCATCCACTATGCAGCCACCGAGCCGATTGACGACCCGGTGTTCTCCCTGGGGTTCTATGACCACAACAACCTCCATTTGGCCGGGCCTCGCTCCCATGTGGGCGGGTTCCGTCCCGGCAGAGTGGATGGCGAGGGTTGGGTGGAGTTCCGCCTCGCCCGCATTCCGTTCCGCGCCGGGATGTTCCATGTGAACGCCGCAGTGCAGGATTCTGGCGCCTCGTTCCTCTATGACCGTCGGGCCCGAGAGTTCTGGCTCCAGATCTCCGGCGAGCCCGACCCGGCGGCCAATGGGCTGTTGCACCTGGAAGGCGACTGGCGGGCCGGTGCCTGAGGCGGGCTCAGATGGCTTTTGAGATGACCTTTGAGCCTTCGGCGACCGGCGATTCCGGCGACCGGCCTGCCCCTAGGCCCTTGCCGATCAGCGCCATCGGCGAACCGCTTCGGTATGCCGATGGGGCTGAGGCCGAGCTGCTGGCGCTTTTGCGAACCGCCGAGGATCGCCGGGTGGGCTCCGATGAGCTGGCCGCCGCCATACGGGACTGGCCCACCGCCTACCACCTTGCGCCAGAGCGGGCCACGCTTCTGGCCCCGGTGGCCATCGGGGCCCGTGATCGGGTGCTCGACATCGGGG
>JAPYOC010000212.1 GCA_028278955.1 Candidatus Poriferisocius aerobius | reverse complement strand
CTTGGGAGTGGGCGGGGCGGGCATGTCGGCCATCGCCGTGGTCTTGCGGGGGCTGGGCTGTTCGGTGAGCGGCAGCGATTCGGCTGCCTCGCCGGTACTCGACCGCCTGCAAGACGCCGGGGTGGACGTGTTCGTCGGCCACGACGCCTCCCAGGTCTTGGGAGCCGACATCGTCGTCTGTTCCACCGCCGTCGGCAGTGACAATCCCGAGGTGGTGGCGGCCCGCCAAGCCGGCATCCCCGTCTACCGCAGAGCCGAGATACTGGCGGCCATTACCGGGCTGCGCTCCACCGTGGCGGTGGCCGGGACCCACGGCAAAACCACAACCGCGGCCATGCTCGCCCATGTGCTCATAGCGGTGGGCGCCGACCCCGGATTCGCGGTGGGTGCGGTTCTGGCTGACGGCGGTATCGGCGCTCGATGGTCGCCGGGCCCCTTGTTCGTGGTGGAGGCCGACGAGAGCGACGGCACCTTCGGGGAGTTGGCGGTGAACTGGGCGGTGCTGACCAACGTGGAGCCCGACCACTTGCGGGCCGATCGCCCGATTGCCGAATTGGAGGCCGAGTTCGCCCGTTTCTGCACCGGCGCTGTCGACGGGCTGGTGGTGTGCGCCGATGATCCCGGCGCCATGAGGGTCTCCGAGGGGTGCCGCCGGGTGCTGTATGGCACCGGGAGCGGCGCCGACTACCGCTGGCGGCTTCTGCGCCGCAGCCGGCAGTCCACGATCGGCGAGATTGCTTGTCGCGGCGATCTCCTGGGCCGGGTGACGGTGCCCTTGCCGGGAGACCACAACGCGCTCGATGCGCTGGGCGCGTTGGCCATGGCCTGCGAATTGGGAGTGGATGGGCCCGACGCCGCCGCAGCCCTGGCCGGTTTCGGGGGCGTGTCCCGGCGGTTCGAGCGGCGGGGTGAGGCCGGCGGGGTGGAGTTCATCGACGACTACGCCCATCTTCCCACCGAAGTGGCCTGCGCGTTGAGGACCGCTTCGCAGGGAGGGTGGCGGCGGGTGGTCTGCGTATTCCAGCCCCACCGCTACTCCCGGACTTCGCAGCTGGGGCCGACTTTCGCCCACTGTTTCGAAGCCGCCGATGAGGTGGTCATCACCGATGTCTACCCTGCGGGCGAGCCGGCCATTCCCGGAGTGTCCGGAGAGCTGGTTTGGCGGGCGGTGAGCGAGGCCCACCCAGATTCGAACGTCGCGTACGTGGCCCGATTGGAGGCGGCTGCCGACTATCTGGTCGACATGCTCCGTCCCGGCGACCTGTGCCTGACATTGGGTGCAGGCGACCTCACGCAGGTGCCCGACTGGGTGATAACGAGGCTTTCCGGGGCCCGATGACCTCAGCTGACTGGGATCGCCTGGCTCGGGATCTGGCAAAGGTGCTGGGGGAGGACGCGGTGCGGCGAGAGCGCCCGATCGGCGCGGAGACCACCTATCGGGTCGGGGGCGCGGCGAGGGTGGGGGCGACCCTGGCGGTCGACGCCGATGTGGCCGCGGTGGGCGAGGTGGTGGCGGCCCAGGGCACCGACGTGCTGGTGGTGGGCAAGGGCTCCAACCTCCTGGTGGCCGACGCCGGTTTCAACGGCGTGGCCCTGTGGCTGGGCGCTGGCCACGACTGGGTGGAAATCGACGGGGCGAAGGTCACTTCGGGGGCCGCCGCCGGGCTGCCGGTTCTGGCCCGGCAGAGCGCCGCCGCCGGGCTGACCGGTTTCGAGTGGGCGGTTGGAGTGCCGGGATCGCTGGGGGGCGCGGTGCGCATGAACGCCGGCGGCCACGGTTCCGACATGGCGGCGGCGCTCATCTGCGCCGAGGTCGCTGATCTGCGAGGCGGCGGCACCGAGCGATGGGGCCGAGACCGGCTCGGGCTGGGCTACCGGAGATCGGCGTTGGCCGATCACCAGTTGGTGTTGAGGGCGGAGGTGGGCCTGGCGACCGCAGACCCGTCGGCGCCGCAGGCCCTGATCGCCGAGATCGTGACGTGGCGAAGGGAGAATCAGCCGGGAGGGCAGAACGCCGGTTCGGTGTTCGCCAATCCCGAAGGCGACAGCGCCGGTCGGGTCATCGACGCTGCGGGCCTGAAGGGATTACGGGTGGGCACCGCGTCGGTCTCCGACAAGCATGCCAACTTCTTCATTGCCGACCGGGGCGGCTCAGCTGACGATCTCCATGCCTTGATGGCCGAGGTGTTCGTCCGGGTCGAGTCCGAGTCAGACTTCGCCTTGTGGCCGGAGACCCGCCTCGTCGGGTTCGAGGCGGGTCCGTGGACCGGCCGGGCCGGGTGACATGCCTCCCGATGAGGCGACCCAAGTCCGGGCTCAAAAGCACCCGCAAGCTCCCCGGCGCTCGGCGGATCCCCGGATCGAAGCCCGGCGCGACAACGTCCGTTCCCGGCGGCGGCTTCGAGTGTGGATCGGGATCGGCGCGCTCGCCGTCCTGGTAGCCATCGGCTACGGGGTGACCCAGAGCCCCCTTTTGGATGTGGACGAGGTGGAGGTGATCGGAGCGCCACGAACCGGCACCGACCGAGTCCGGCAAGCTGCGGGGATCGATGCGGGCGCTCCGCTGTTGTGGCTGGACTTGTCCGGCCCCCGCACATCAGTGGCGGCGCTGCCGTGGGTGGACCAAGTCCGAGCCCGCCGGACCTGGGGCGGGAAGGTCACGTTCGACGTCACCGAGCGGCTTGCGGTTGCCCAGCTCCCTGTTGGGGAGCAGTGGGCGGTCGTCGATCTTCAAGGGAGGGTGCTCCAAATCGATTCGGCCCCTTGGGCTTTGCCGGTGGTGCTGTTCGGCCCGGTTCCTGAACCGGGAGAGTGGCTGGGAGATCAAGCTCTGCCGCTGCTGGAAGTGGGCAAAGCCCTCGCTCCCCTCCGAGGAGAGGGCATCGGGGCGATCTCCTGGGTTGAGGGGCGGGTGATCGTGGACTTGCCCGGCGGTGCGCAGGCTCACTGGGGAGGCCGGGATGACCCCCGGGCCAAAGCGGTCGCTCTCGCCACGTTTCTGGTCAGGGTCGACTTGCAGTGCTTTGAGACGATTGATTTGAGCATCCCCGAATTTCCCGCCTTGACCTCAAGGCCAGGTTGCCCGTAGTCTGTATAGACCTCTACTTGAGGAATAGGTTCTCAAGCCTCAATCCTTTATTTGCACAAGCCACAAGTAGAGGGTGAGGCGTCGAGCTTTCGGAGCGAGGAATTCCTATGATTGACCCCCAGAACTATCTAGCAGTGATCAAGGTGATTGGCGTTGGCGGCGGCGGTGTCAACGCGGTTGACCGCATGATCGAATCCGGCTTGCGCGGCGTGGAGTTCGTGGCGGTGAACACCGACGCCCAAGCCCTGCTCATGAGTTCAGCTGAGGTAAAGCTTGACATTGGTCGAGAGCTGACCCGGGGGCTCGGTGCCGGCAGCGACCCTGAAGTGGGCGCTCAGGCTGCGACCGATCACCGCAAGGACATCGAAGAAGTGCTCAGCGGCGCCGACATGGTTTTCATAACCGCAGGCGAGGGGGGCGGCACCGGCACTGGCGCCGCCCCGGTCATCGCCGAGATATCCAAGGGGCTCGGAGCGCTCACCATCGCGGTGGTGACCCGCCCGTTCGGGTTCGAAGGCCGCCGCCGCTCCGTTCAGGCCGAAAGCGGCATCCAGGCTCTGCGCGACAAAGTGGACACCCAGATCGTCATTCCCAACGATCGTCTACTCAGCATCTCCGACGACCACACCTCGGTGGTCGAGGCGTTCAGAAAGGCCGATGAAGTGCTGCTGCACGGCGTGCAGGGCATCACCGACTTGATCACCACGCCCGGGCTCATCAACACCGACTTCGCCGATGTGCGGATGGTGATGCAGGACGCCGGGTCGGCGCTCATGGGCGTCGGCATCTCCTCGGGGGAGGGAAAGGCGGTCAGCGCAGCCCGCAAGGCCATTGCCAGCCCGCTGCTAGAAGCCTCCATCGAGGGCGCCCGCGGGATACTGCTGAGCATCTCCGGCGGTTCCGAGCTCGGGATCTTCGAAGTAAACGAGGCGGCGGAGATCGTCCAAGGCGTGGCTCACCCCGATGCCAACATCATCTTCGGCACCGTGGTGGATGATGCGATGGGCGACCATATCCGGGTCACGGTGATCGCCGCCGGTTTCGACCGCTGGGAAGGCGAGCGGGCGACCAGGATGTCGGCCACCGGCGTGGCTGCCGCCGCCGAGGTGCCCGACGTTTTCGGCGAAGCCGAAGTCGAGGACGACCTCTTGTCCTCCGGCGCCGAAGACGATTTCGACATCCCCTCTTTCCTCCGGTAGCGGTTGGAGGGCCAGCCGCGGTTGGCCGAACAATGGTGAGCGCGGGTGAGGTAGCCGACCGCCTGGGGGCTCTTCGGGATCGGCTTTCTCTATCCGGGGGCGAGCGGGTGAAGATCGTGGCGGTGACCAAGGGCTTCGGCCCCGAGGCGGTCGCCGCGGCCGCAGAAGCCGGCCTCATCGATGTCGGCGAGAACTATGCCCAAGAACTGCTCGCCAAGGCCGGGGACTTGAGCGCCCGGCGGGGGGCCGCAGTCGCGCCCCGCTGGCACTTCATCGGCCGGCTCCAGCGCAACAAGATCGGCAGGATCGCCGGTTTGGTCCGCCTCTGGCAGAGCGTGGACCGCCCTGGGCTGGCCACCGAGATCGCCCGGCGGGCACCGGGCGCCCGGGTGCTGGTGCAGGTGGACGTCGCCGGTATTGCGGGGCGGGGCGGTTGCGCCCCGGAGGAGACCGAGGGGCTGGTGACAAGCTGCCGCGATGCCGGCCTGGAGGTGGCCGGCCTGATGGCCGTCGGCGCGCCGGGTCCGCCGGAACACGCCCGCAGGGGTTTTCGCCTGCTCGCGGCCCAGGCCGATGGGCCGCAAGGCGCGGCGACGAAGCCATACCCCCTGCGTACGGCGAGGAGCCGCAACGCCGCGAGCGGCGTAGCTGGCGAGCAGGACACGCGCGATTATTTCTGCGACACACCACCAGCCCATCGGTCTCGTTCCCGGTTCGGGGGGCTGTTTCGGGTACCATCGGCAACTGCAAGTGAATCACTGCCGAGAGGGGGATGCACACATGTCGTCCGTATGGCAGAAAACCAAGTTTTGGCTGGGTTTCGGCACCGAAGAAGAGTTCGCTCAGGGAGGGTATGCGGAGCAGGACTCCGACATGCGGCTCGTGTCCCGTGTCCCCGCCGAAGATCATCCGGCGGAGGCCGGCCTGGGTCCGGTGAGGCCGGTGCTGCCGACCGAACCATCGGATGTCAACGTGACGGCTGAGCAGCCCCGGCCCAGCTTCGTGCGCCCTATTCCGTCCGCCTCGGCCAAGCCGTCCGTGGTCAGCCCGCTTTCGTTCGACGATGCCAAGGATGTGGGGGACTGCTTCCGAGGCGGCCAGGCGGTCATCGTGAACTTGCAGCACAGCAGCCGGGAGGTGGCTCGCCGGCTCATCGACTTCGCCAGCGGCCTGTGTTACGGGCTAGACGGCCGCATGGAGCGGGTGGCCGACCATGTGTACCTGTTGACCCCCTCCAACGTGGAGGTCTCAGCCGAAGAGCGCCGCCGGATGGAGCAAGCCGACTACCGGAGCCCCTGATCGCCAAGCCGGCACAGAACCCCGGGCACTAGCCGGGGGGCGAGGGGCTTTTGGCCAGCCGGATGGACAGACAACCGGCGTCAATGGAGACTCCGCCGGGCACAGGGGCCTCGGCGTCGGCGGTGCGGATCAGCTGGGGCTCGCCGACCGCTAGTACCTGGCTGCCCACATAGGAGAGGTGCGCCTCAACCGCGTCGATGATCTCGGCCCCCGCTGCGATGGTCAACGCGATCCGGTCGGTGACGTCGAGGTCTTGGTTTTTACGCTCGGCCTGCACGGCCCGGACCACGTCGCGGGCGATTCCTTCCGCGGCCAGATCAGAGTCGACGTCAGTGTCCAGCGTGACGAGGGCGTCGTTGGTGCGCAGCGCCGCCGCGATGGCGCCCTCTGCCGGGTTCAAGGCCAGTTCGAACTCGCCGGCCGACAACGTGTGGCCGGCTGCGGTGACCGTGCCGTCGGGGTTGAGCTCCCAGCGGCCTTCCCGGGCGGCCGCGAACACCCTCTGCACTTCTCTGCCCAGGCGAGGGCCCAGTTCTTGGCCGTTGGGGCGGAGAACAAACTGTCCGTAGGCGGTGAGGTCGTCGCTGAGGAGAACCTCTTTTACGTTGACCTCATCGGCGATCAGGGAGGCGAAAGGGGCCAGCTCGGCCGTCCCCCGGCCCGCGACGGTGAGCGAGGGCAGGGGCTGGCGGACGCGGATTGCCTCATCCTCTCGAACCCTCAGCGCGGTAGAGCACACGTCGCGCACTCGGTCCATTGCCGCCACCAGCGGGGGGTCGGCCGGCAGCTCATCTGGGTTCGGCCAGTCGCAGAGGTGGACGCTCGGCGCCCCGGTGAGGCCCCGGTAGATCTCTTCGGCCACTAGGGGCAGGAACGGCGCCAGCAGCCGGACCAGGGTGGTGAGCACCATGAACAGGGTGTCGTAGGCATCTTGTTTGTCATCAGCGCAGGACGGGCGTGACGGGGCCCAGAACCGATCCCGGCTCCGGCGGATATACCAGTTGTTGAGGGAGTCGATGAACCCCTCCAACTCGGCGGTGGCGCCGGGCAGGTCGTAGCCGTCCATGCACCGGGTGACCGCTTCGGCCAGCTCTCGGGTCTTGGCCAGGATGTAGCGGTCCAACAGCTCCTCAGAGGCGGCCCGGGGCTTGGCTTCGACTCCGTCGGCGTTGGCGTAGAGGGTGAAGAAGTAATAGGCGTTCCAGATTGGGATGATCACTTGGCGCAGCACGTCGTTTATGCCCGAGTCGTCGAGGCGGAGGTCGCCGCCTCGCACGACGGGGGAGCTCATCAGATACCACCGCAGGGCATCGGCCCCCTTGGCGGCGAAGATCTCCTCGGGTTCGGTGTAGTTCCTCAGCTTCTTGGACAGCTTGCGGCCCTTGGAGTCGAGCAGGATGCCGTGGCAGATCACGTTGTTGAACGCCGGTCGGTCGAACAGGGCGGAGGCCAGAACGTGGAGGGTGTAGAACCAGCCCCTGGTCTGGTTGATGTACTCCACAATGAAGTCGGCCGGAAAGTGGTGTTCGAACCACGCCTTGTTCTCGAACGGGTAGTGGACTTGGGCGAAGGGCATCGACCCTGATTCGAACCAGCAGTCCAGCACCTCGGGCACCCGGCGCATGACCGATGACCCGGTGGGGTCGTCGGGGTTGGGCCGGGTCAGCCCGTCGATGAGCGGCCGGTGCAAATCCACCGGCCGCACCCCGAAGTCCCGCTGGATCTCATCGAGGCTTCCGTAGACGTCGACCCGGGGGTAGTCCGGGTTGTCGCTGCGCCATACCGGGATGGGCGAGCCCCAGAACCGGTTGCGGCTGATCGACCAGTCTCGGGCGCCTTCCAGCCAGGTGCCGAAGCGTCCGTCGCGCACATGGCCCGGCACCCAGTTGATCTGCTGGTTGAGCGCCAGCATCTTGTCTTGCATCTCGGTGACACGGACGAACCAGGAGCTGAGAGCCCGGTAGATGATCGGCTCGTCGGTGCGCCAGCAGTGCGGGTAGTTGTGCTCGTAGGTGGCGTGGCGCAGGATGCGGCGCTGCTGTTTGAGCCGGGAGATGATGCCGGCGTTGGCCTCCAGCACATTGACCCCGGTCCAATCGGCCACCTCATCGGTAAAGCGGCCTTGGTCGTCCACCGGCACCACGGTGGGCACGCCGTGGGCCTCGGCCGCCCGCTGGTCGTCCTCGCCGAAGCCGGGGGCGGCGTGGACCACGCCGGTGCCCTCGGCAGTGTCCACGAAGTCGGCGCCCACCACTCGGAAGGCGCCGTCGGCCTCCAGGGATGCGAAGTAGTCGAACAGAGGCCGATAGCGCCGTCCGATGAGCTCGTCGCTGGCCACGGTGCCCACCACCCGGCTCTGGCCGAGTTCGGCCCCGTAGGCCTCCAGCGCAGCCGCGGCCAGCACCACATGGCCGTTGTCGCGCGCCACGATGGCGTACTCGATGTCGGGGCCGACGATCAGCATCAGGTTGGAGGGGAGGGTCCAGGGTGTGGTGGTCCAGGCCAGCATCTGCATCGGCCCCGGATCACCCGCTTCGGGAACCAGGTCGAAGGCCACGGTGACGGCGGGGTCTTGGCGAGGTCGGGTGGCGTCGTCGAGGCGGATCTCGAAGTTGGACAGCGGGGTCTCGGCGGCCCAGGAGTAGGGCATGACTCGGTAGGCCTCATAGACCAGGCCCTTGTCCCACAGCGATTTGAAGGCCCACATGACCGACTCCATGTAGGGCAGGTCCATGGTCTTGTAGGCGTCGGCGAAGTCCACCCAGCGGGCCTGGCGGGTGACCGTGGTCTCCCACTCCCGGGTGTAGCGCAGCACCGATTGGCGGCAGTAGTCGTTGAAGCGGTCGATGCCGTAGCCGGCTATGGCCGCCCGACCCGACACCGCCAGCTCCTTCTCGGCTTCCATCTCGGCGGGCAGGCCGTGGCAGTCCCACCCGAAGCGGCGCTCCACCCGGCGGCCCCGCATGGTGTGGAAGCGGGGGATCACGTCTTTCACATAGCCGGTGAGCAGATGGCCGTGGTGGGGGAGCCCGTTGGCGAACGGGGGGCCGTCATAGAACACGTATTCGTTGTCGCCGCCGGTTCCCGCCGGCCGCCCCTGCACCGATCGGGCAAAGGTCTCCTCGTCAGCCCACGACTCCAGCACTCGGCGCTCGATCTCGGGGAAGGAGGGCTTGGGATCAACCTCGGGATAGGGGGTGGAAGGATCGGGCAACGGGCCTCCAAGGAGAGCGGGGAGATCACAAAATACCCCTTGCCCACACCGGTTCGTACATTGTTGAGGCGCCCTTTGCCGCCCGAGAGCCAATGGGGAGTATTCGGCGACAGCGGCGGCTACACTGCCGCCTGCGATGGCAGCAAAAAAGAGCGCTCCGAAACAGCCGGCGAAGAAGAATGCCACCAAGGCCAAGCCAGCCGCCGGCAGGGCTGCGGCAAAAAAGCCCCTGTTCGACCAGAAATACCTCGACAAGCAGCGACGGCTCCTGCTTGAGGAGCGAAACCGCTACATCGCGTCCGCCACCCGCCTGAAGGCCGAAGCCGATTCCCTGGTGGAGGAGAGAGAGCCGGGCGACGTCCAATTCGACGAGGAGTCGGGCGAGGGCGACACTCTGGCGGTGGAGCGCGAGCGGGATCTGGCTCTCAGCGCCCATGCCCGGGCCGCGGTCGACCAGATCGACGCCGCCCTGGCCCGGATTGACGACGGCACCTACGGAATCTGCCTGGTATCGGGCAAGCCGATTCCCCGGCAGCGGCTCAATGCCATTCCGTGGGCGGCAGAGCGGGTAGAGCACAAAGCCGGTGGGTTCTAACCACTTCGAGGCACAGCGACAGTCTCGCCGCCACAATCTGGTTTTGCTCGGGGTGGCCGCTTTGGTGGTGGCTGTCGACCAGCTCACCAAGTGGTGGGCGCTGGAGGCGCTCCAAGACCGAGACATCGAGGTGGTTTGGACCCTGCGGCTCAACTTGGTTCACAACTCCGGCGCCGCCTTCGGCTTGGGCCAGGGCCTGGAGGTGGTGATCGCGTCCGTGGCCCTGTTGTTCGTGATCGTGGTGGCCTGGGCCGGCTGGGGCGGGCGCCGGTTGTCGTTGCCGCCGGTGCTTTTGGGCATGGTTCTGGGCGGCGCGATCGGCAACCTGGCCGACCGCGCCGCTCGGGCCGGCGACGGATTTCTAGGCGGGGCTGTGGTCGACTTCGTCGACCTGCAATGGTGGCCGGTGTTCAATGCCGCCGACTCCGCCATCGTGGTGGCCGGGGTGCTACTGGTGCTGACTGCCCCCCGCCACCGCCAGCCACTGCCTCCCGAGGCCCCCGAGATGGCCGATGAGTGCTGAACGCCGGAGTTCTGAGGGGAGGGTTCTGGGCGCGCTGGCCGGCGAGCGCCTCGACCGGGTTGTGGCGCTGGTTTGGGAGTGCAGCCGGGCCGAGGCCGCCCGGCTGATCGACCAGCGGCAGGTGGTGGTCAACGGCAAAGTCGCCGCGGCCAGATCCCAGCGGCTGGCAAGCGGTGATCGGGTTTGCCTGTTGGAGGATCCGGTTGTTTCGCCCTCGGCGCCTGAGCCTGATCTGTCGGTAGAGCTGGACGTGGTCCACGCCGACGAGCAGGTGATCGTGGTGAACAAGCCGGCCGACCTGGTGGTGCACCCCGGAGCGGGCAACGCGGCCGGCACGATGGTAAACGGCTTGCTGGCCCGGTTTCCCGAGATTGCCGAGGTAGGCGAGGTCGGTCGCCCCGGCATCGTACACCGGCTCGACCGGGGGACATCGGGGCTGCTGATGGTCGCCCGCACCCAGGCCGGCTACCAAGCGCTGACCGCAGCCCTGAGCCGCCGCGAGGTGCAGCGAGGCTATCTCGCGCTGGTCAGCGGACTGCCGGCCGATGAGCGGGGCGTGGTCGATGCCCCGGTGGGCCGCTCCGACCGCCATCCCACCAAGATGGCAGTGGCGGCCGGCGGTCGCCCGGCGAGAACCCACTATCGGGTGACCGACCGCATGGCGGCTGGCACCGGTTCCCCTCGTGAGCCGGTGGCGTTCGACTCGGCCCGCCTCGAGCTCGGGTTGGAAACCGGGCGCACCCATCAGATCCGGGTCCACCTGGCGGCAATCGGCCACCCGGTCTTGGGCGACGGGCTTTACGGAGGCCCCGGCGCGCCTGGCATCGGCCGTCCCGCGCTCCATGCCCATACGCTGGGTTTCGACCATCCGAAAACCGGGCGGCCCCTCCGCTTCGAGGCTGAGGCGCCCGAGGACTTCTCCCGTCTCTATCGGCTTCTTCGCGGCTAGCGGGGATTCGGGTCAGTCCGATCCCGGCCAGGGAAGGAGGCCGTGTGCGGTTTTGGCGATGTCGGCCAGCGTGTAGTCGCTCAGCAGCTCGTGCATGATGTCGCCAACGTGGGTCCAGATGGCCAGCAGCACGCATTGGCCCTCGTGGTCGCAGGCCCCGTCCTGGTGGGGCTCCCCGAAGTCGCCGAGCACAATGGGGCCGTCGACCGCGCCCACGATCTCGCTCAGCCTGATCTCGTCGGCCGGCCGGGCCAGAGCGTAGCCTCCCCCCGCCCCTCGCTTGGATCGAACCAGCCCGGCGCCTTTGAGGGCTTGGAGGATCTGCTCCAGGTAGGGCTGGGGGAGGCCGGTGCGCTCGGCGATGTCGCGCACCGAGGTAGGACCGGTCTCCTCGGTGTGCAAGGCCAGCGACAGCAACGCCCGGCTGGCGTAGTCCCCTCGAGTCGACACCCTCACGGCTCGTCACCCTACTTCTCAACCCTGCCTCGCATATCCGCCCGGCCGCTAAGTTGAAGTCCGAATGGGACTCCACGGCCAAGACGACAACCCGGCTGGCGGCGATGCGGCCGACGGCTTTCCGGTGCTGCCCGATTACCGGGGGCCCTGTTTGAACAACGTGGTGCCCGCTTTGCTGGGCCCGTCCGGCGCCTCTGACTGGCTGCCTGCCCCCGTCCGAGAGGCCAAGGCGGTGGTGCTCCTGCTGGTGGACGGCATGGGATGGGAGCAGCTCGAAGACCGGGCCGAGCTGACCCCGGTGCTGTCGGCCATGGAGGGAGGGGCCATCACCACGGTGGCCCCGACCACCACCACCACTGCGCTGACCTCGCTGACGACCGGCGCGACGCCGGGCGAGCACGGCCTGATCGGCTACCAGATCCACATCCAGGGCCAGGTGCTCAACGCCCTGCGCTGGACGGCGGGCGCCAAGTCCGCTGACGCCCGCAAGACCATTGTTCCCGAACAGATCCAAACCCAGCCGGCGTTCTTCGGACGGCGAGTGCCGGCCGTGGGCCGAAGCGAGTTCCAGGGAACCGGCTTCACCCGGGCCCACCTCGACGGAGTGGACCACAGGGGATACAAGCTGACCAGCTCCATCGCGGTCGAGGTGCAGATGCTGGTGGACGGGGGCGCACCGCTGGTGTACGCCTACTACGACGGCCCCGATCGGATTGCCCACGAATACGGATTCGGCCCCCACTTGGACGCCGAGTTCGCCGAAGTGGACCGCTTGGCGGCCCAGATGCTGGCGGTGCTGCCCCCCGAGGCCGCATTGCTGGTGGTGTCCGACCACGGACAGGTCATGGTGGGCGACAACAAGGTGGAGCTGTCCCGCGATGTTCTGTCTCACACCGCGGTGGTCTCGGGGGAGGCTCGCTTTCGATGGCTGCACGCCCGCCCTGGTCGAGCCCGGGAGCTCTTCGCCGCCGCCGGCGAGCGCTACGGCCACCATGGCGTGGTGGCACAGCGGCAGCGGGTGCTGGACGAAGAATGGTTCGGCCCCCGGGTAGGTTCGGAGGCTCGCTCCCGGATGGGCGATGTGGTCCTCGTTCCCCGCGACCCGGTAGCGTTCGTCGAACCAAGGCCCGAGCCGCCGCGCCCCGCCGGCGGGGAGAAAAAGCCGCCGTTCCAGCTGATTGCCCGCCATGGGTCGCTGACGACGGCCGAGGTGCTGGTTCCCTGCCTGGGCGCGTTCGGTACCCGCGCTTGAGAAATCTGCCCGAGCCTCGCCGGGCAGCGGATAGATTCTCTGCCATGGCAGATACCCGACAGCCGGTGCCGGCTGAGTCCGCAGAGGTGGTACGCGAGGGACCGCAGGCCGAAGACGACCCGGCAGATCAGGCGCTGGCCCGAGAGGCCATCGAGCAGCCGGCCAAGGTCATGAGGGTCGGCACGATGATGAAACAGCTCTTGGACGAGGTGCGCCAAGCCACCCTCGACGAGTCGAGCCGCGACCGCTTGAGAGAGATCTATGCCACCTCGATCGAGGAGCTGGGCTCGGCGCTGTCCTCCGATCTCTGCGATGAGCTGGACCGCCTGATCCTGCCCTTCCCCGACGACCACCCTCCCAGCCAGGCTGAACTGCAGGTGGCGAAGGCTCAGCTCGTGGGGTGGCTGGAGGGCCTTATCCAGGGCATACAGGCCGCGCTGTTCGCCCAACAGGTCTCCGCGCAGCAGCAGCTGGCCAACATCCGCGCCGAACTCCCCCCGAGCCCCGGGCCTCACGCGGCGCGGGGACCGGGCACCTACCTATAAAGCTTCGGCCTATAAAGCTTCGGCGACCAGGGCGAACGCGTCGAGTCAACCGGCGCCGAGCAGGCGCATTTGTGGCTTGGTATGGTCGGGGAAAGGCCAAACCACAGGCTTGTGTTTATCCACAGGCAGGCCACAGACCGTCCACAGGAGCGCCGTGTCCAGCTCATTCGTCCACCTGCACGTCCACACCGAGTATTCCATCCTCGACGGTGCTTCCCGGGTGGGGGACCTCGTCGAGGCGGCCGCCGCCGACGGTCAGCCCGCGTTGGGCATCACCGATCACGGCAACATGTACGGCGTCATCGACTTCTACCGCGCCTGCCGACACCAGGGGGTCAAGCCGGTCATCGGCATCGAGGCCTATATGGCCCACGAAGACCGGCGCAGCCGACCGCGGCGGCGAGGGAAGCTCGACGACAGCGGGGGCAGCACAGAGGGCGGGGAGAAGCTCTACTACCACCTTACTCTGCTGGCCGAGAACAACGCCGGCTACAAGAACCTGATCCAGCTGTCCAGCCGGGCCTTCCTCGAGGGCTACTACTACAAGCCCCGGCTCGATTGGGATCTGCTGGCCGAGCACAGCGAGGGGCTGATCGCCTCCACCGGGTGCCTGGGGGGCCACGTTCTCCAAGCCCTGCTGCGCAACGACTATGACGACGCGGTGGCTAAGGCCGCCCGCCTCCAGGACGTCTTCGGCAAAGACAACCTGTTCGTGGAGATCCAAGACCACGGCATTCCCGAGCAGCAGCGCACCAATCCCGAGTTGCTCCGGCTGGCCCGCCACATCAACGCCCCCCTTCTGGCCACCAACGACAGCCACTACACCCACCGGGCCGATGCCGATGCCCACGACGCCCTGCTCTGCGTGCAGACCGGCTCGCTGGTCAGCGATTCCGACCGCCTGAAGTTCGGCGGCAGCGACCACTATCTCAAGTCATCGGTTGAAATGCGCCAGGTCTTCTCCGAGTTGGCCCCAGCCTGCGACAACACCTTGTGGATCGCAGAGCGGGCCGACGTGGAGATCGAGTTCGGCAAGCCGCAGCTTCCCGATTTTCCCATCCCCTGCGAGTTCGACGGCGCCGACGACTATCTGCGCGCCCTCACCCTGGAGGGAGCCGAGGCCCGGTGGGGCAAGCCGCTGCCCGACGAGGTGGCCGACCGCCTGGCCTATGAGCTGAAGGTCATCTCCGACATGGGTTTCTCCTCTTATTTCCTGATCACCTGGGACTTGATCCGCTACGCCCGGGAGCGGGGCATCCGAGTGGGCCCGGGCCGGGGGAGCGCAGCCGGGTGTGCCGTGGCCTACAGCCTGAGGATCACAGATCTGGATCCGGTCCGCTACGACCTGCTGTTCGAGCGGTTCCTCAATCCCTCGCGTGTCTCCATGCCCGATATCGACATGGACTTCGACTCCCGCTACCGGGATGAGATCATCCGCTACGCCTCCCAGAAATACGGCGAGGACCATGTGGCCCAGATCATCACCTTCTCCACAATCAAGGCCAGGGCCGCGGTGCGCGACAGCGCCCGGGTGCTGGACTTCCCCTATTCGCTGGGCGACAAACTGGCCAAGGCCATGCCCCCGCTGGTGTTGGGCCGCGACACGCCGCTGTGGGCGTGTCTTGAGAAGAGCGATGAGCACGCCGACGGCTACAAGGCGGCCACCGACCTCCGGGAGATGTACGAGGGCGATGAGGACGCCCGCAAGGTGGTGGACGTGGCCCGCGGGCTAGAGGGCCTGCGCCGCCAGGACAGCATCCACGCCGCTGCGGTGGTGATCACCAAGGAGCCGCTCACCGAGCATCTCCCCATACAGCGCAAGGCATCACAGAGCCAGACTGCGGAGGAAGCCCCCATCGTCACCCAATACGAGATGCACGCGGTGGAGGACTTGGGCCTGCTCAAGATGGACTTTTTGGGCCTGCGGAACCTCGACGTCATCGAGGACGCCGTCGGGCTGATCGAGCAGTCCCGCGGCGAGCGGGTGGACATCGACAACGTGCCGCTGGACGACTCGACGACGTATGAGCTGCTGGCCCGGGGCGACACCATCGGCGTGTTCCAGCTGGAGAGCGGTCCGATGCGGTCGCTGATCCGGTCGCTGAAGCCCACCTGCTTCGACGACGTGGCCGCCCTGGTGGCCTTGTACCGGCCCGGCCCGATGGCGGCCAACATGCACAACGACTACGCCGACCGCAAGAACAAGCGCAAACCGGTCCAGGTGTTCCACGAGGACGCCGCCGACATCTTGGGCGACACCTACGGGCTGATGATCTATCAGGAGAGCGTCATGCGGGTGGCCCAGCGGTTCGCCGGCTACTCCCTGGCCGACGCCGACAACCTCCGCAAGGCCTGCGGCAAGAAGGACCGCGAGCTCATGGCCAAGGAGCGGAGCTCCTTTGTGGCCGGCTGCGGGCAGAGCGGCTACGGCGAAGAGCTCGGCACGCAGCTCTTCGACATCATCGAGCAGTTCGCCGACTACGCCTTCAACAAGAGCCACTCCTACGGCTACGGCCTCATCGCCTATCAGTGCGCCTACCTCAAGGCCTGTTATCCGGTGGAGTACATGGCCGCCCTGCTGACCAGTGTGAAGAGCAAGCTGGAGCGGGCCGCCGTCTACCTGGCCGAGTGCCGGCAAATGGGCATCAAGGTCACGCTGCCCGACGTGAACGTGTCGGAGTCGGATTTTGCCGCCATCTACCCCGCCAGCGGAGAGCAGGCCATCTCTTTCGGGCTGTCCGCCATCCGCAACATGGGCGGGGGCACCGCGAAGATGATCCTGGACGAACGGGCGGCGAACGGCCCGTTCGCCGACTTCTACGACTTCTCCTCGCGGGTGGACCCGATGGTGCTGAACAAAGGGGTAGTCGAAGCCCTCATCAAGGCTGGTGCCTTCGACTCGCTGGGGCATCCCCGCCAAGGTCTCCTGCACGCCTCCGAGACCATCGTCCGCCGCAGCATCCAGCAGCAGCGAGAGCGTGAGCAGGGGGTTATGAGCCTGTTCGGCGACGACAGCCAGAGCAGTTTCGAGGCGCGCGCCGAGATACCCGATGCCGAGTTCGACAAGGTCCGGCGGCTGGCGGCGGAGAAGGAGATGCTGGGGCTGTACGTGTCCGACCATCCCATCATGGGCATGGAGGAGATGCTGGCCCGCAAGACCACCCACCGGATCGACCAGCTGGCCGATGTCGAGGAGGGCGCCTCGGTGAAGGTGGGCGGGGTGGTCAGCAATCTACGCAAACGCTGGACCCGCAAGGGCGATCAGATGGCGTCGTGCGACCTCGAGGGCTTGTACGGCAGCATGGAGGTGACGCTGTTCCCTCGAGCCATGGAAGAGCACGGCCACAAGCTGGAGAACGATCTGGTGGTGGTGGTCGAAGGGCGCCTCGACCGCCGCGATGACGAGCCCGGCTTGATCTGCTTTGGGGTGGAGCCGATTGATCCTGCTGTTGCCAACGGCCATGCCCCTCTGAAGCTGAACCTCGGCGCCCGCAGCCTCTCGCCCGAGCGCATCGACAATCTCAAGTCGGTCATCGCCGGCCACCCGGGCCGGTCTGAGGTGATTCTCATGCTCGGCGCCGGCAAGGGCATCAAGCTCTCCTCGGCCTACCGGGTGGACACGGGCAGCGGGCTGATCGGCGAGTTGCGGGAGATGCTGGGAGAGAACGCCATCGCGGTGTAACCCGACTAGCTGGCGTTTTGCCCCAGGCACCCGATCGGCAAAACCCTTGCAATCCTGCGGGTTTGCGCTCCCACCGGGGCGATTGGTGGACTAGGGGTTGCCCGCGGGCGAAAATCTGTGGGGAAAAGCGAGCAGGAAGGGCGAACAGCGCATGGCAATCGACGTCGAAACCAAGGATTGCACAGCGGTCACCGACGCTGAGTTGGCCGAAATGGCCGACATGTGCGCCGACGGTCCTAACCCCTTCTCGGTGGGGCTGCTCTCCAAGCAAACCGAAGAGTGGGTGCTGATCTCCACGGCTCGGGAGAACGGCAAGCTTCGAGGGTTCTCCTTCTCCACGCTAGAGCGCATCGGCGGGACGCCGAGCGTGCTGGTGGGTCTGGCCTCGGTGGCTCGCACGTCCAAGCGCTCGACGGTGCTCCGCCAGCTCACCGAGGCGCAGCTCCACCGGGCGCTGATGGCCTTTCCCGACGAGGACGTGCTCATGGGCACCCAGTTCGACAACGCCAGCGGGTTCGACGCCTTCAAACCCCTGGTCGAAATCGTTCCCCGTCCGGAGCACAAGGCCTCTGGAGAAGAGCGGGCCTGGGGCCGGAGATTGGCCAAGCGGTTCAGCATCAGCGCTTCCCGGTATCTCGACCGTGACTTCCGGGCGGTGGGCGATGACGCCCAGCCCTGCTTGCTGGACTATGAAACGGCCAAGCCCGAGACCATCGATCCCGAGGTGGAGGCGCTGTTTGCCAAGGTGGATCGCGACGGCGGCGACACGATGATCGCCTTTGGCTGGATCATGGCTGAAGACCTGCTCAAGTACGCCTGAGCCGCATACCGTTTTCCCGGCGGCCGATGTGCCGCAGCTTTCTCCCCGATCCGCTGCCCGAAGGGCTGTTGGCCGGGCTGCTTGACCAGTCTCGGCGGTCCCCGTCGGCGGGCAACGCCCAAGCGGTGGAGTTCTGCGTGGTTGACGAACCCGAGAGCTACTGGCGGCTGACCCTCACGCCCGAGCGCCGGGCCGAGTTCCCCTGGCCCGGTCTGTTGGCCGCTCCTGTCCTTGTCGTGGTGCTCACCGCTCCCGAGCGCTACGTCCAGCGTTACGCCGAGCCCGACAAGGCCCACACCGGTCTGGGGGAGGGCACCGACGCCTGGCCCGTCCCGTATTGGTGGGTGGACGCGGGCATGGCCGTGCACAGCCTGCTGCTCGGGGCGTCGGCCGAGGGCTTGGGCGCCTGTTTCTTCGGGGTCTTCGAGCACGAGCAGGCGGTGATCGAAGGGCTCAATAT
>JAPYOC010000211.1 GCA_028278955.1 Candidatus Poriferisocius aerobius | reverse complement strand
GCCCTGCCCCCGTCGGCCACCTCCATCTACACTGCCGTGCCCTTCGCCCAGGACACGTCGTTTCTGATCGTGGGCGAGCGCACCAACGCCAACGGCTCCCGCAAGTTCCGCGACGCCATGTTGGAGGCCGACTGGGACGGCTGCCTCCAGATCGCCCGCGACCAGGTGGGCGAGGGCGCCCACCTGCTGGATTTGTGCGTGGACTATGTGGGGCGCGACGGCGTCGCCGACATGGACGAGTTGGCCCGCAGGTTCGCCACCGGGGTGGCCGCCCCCCTGGTGCTCGACTCCACCGAGCCCGATGTGATGCAGGCCGGCTTGGAGTGGATCGGCGGCCGGGCGGTGCTCAACTCGGCCAACCTGGAGGACGGCGATGGCGAGGGCTCCCGCCTCGACCGGGTGCTGGGGCTGGCCCGGGAGTACGGCGCGGCGGTGGTGTGCCTGCTGATCGACGAGGAGGGCCAGGCCCGCGACCTGGAGTGGAAGATGCGGGTGGCTCACCGCCTGCACCGGCTGGCGGTGGAGCGCTACGGGCTGGCGCCGTCTGATTTGATCTTCGACGCCCTCACCTTTCCGCTGTCCACCGGAGACGACGACCTGCGAAAAGACGGCCTGGCCACCATCGAGGCCATCGGCCGCATCAAGGCCGAGCTGCCCGGCGCCTACACCATCCTGGGCGTGTCCAACGTGTCCTTCGGGCTGAAGCCCGCCGCCCGCCATGTGCTCAATTCCGTGTTCCTGCACGAGTGCCTCGACGCCGGGCTCGACTCGGCCATCGTCCACGCGGGGCGGATCATCCCGCTGAACCGGGTCGATCCCCGCCATCGGGACCTCTGCGTGGATCTGATCTACGACCGTCGGGGATCGGCGGGCGCCGCCTCGGGGGGCCGAGCCGACTACGACCCGCTGGCCGAGCTGCTGGCTGCGTTCGAGAACGTGACCGCGGCGGCCGCGGCCAAAGAGGACCGCTCCGATTGGCCGGTGGAGGAGCGGCTGGAGCGGCGGATCATCGACGGCGACCGCGACGGATTGGAGATCGACCTCGACGAGGCACTGGCCACCACGGCGGCGCTGGACATCGTGAACCACACGCTGCTGGCCGGCATGAAGACGGTGGGCGACCTGTTCGCCTCCGGGGAGATGCAGCTCCCCTTCGTCCTCCAGTCGGCCGAGACCATGAAGGCGGCGGTGTCGCATTTGGAGCCCCACATGGAGCGCGCCGACGACACCGGGGCAAAGGGCCGGATTGTGCTGGCCACCGTGAAAGGCGACGTCCACGACATCGGCAAGAACCTGGTGGACATCATCTTGACCAACAACGGCTACGAGGTCCACAACCTGGGCATCAAGGTGTCGATCGCCGAGATGATCGACCGGGCCCTGGAGGTGGACGCCCACGCCCTGGGAATGAGCGGGCTGCTGGTGAAGAGCACCCTGATCATGCGGGACAACCTCGAGGAGCTGAACTCCCGGGGCCTCGACCACCTGCCAGTGCTGCTGGGAGGCGCGGCGCTGACCCGGACCTACGTGGAACGCGACATGCGGGAGACGTATCGCGGCCGGGTGTTCTACGGCAAGGACGCCTTCGAGGGGCTCGCGGTGATGGACAAGCTGGGCGAACTGCGCCGCACCGGCGCCGACGACCCCGAATTCGGCCGCCGGCTCGGAGGCCGCGACCTGCCCCGGCGGGCCCGGCGCGGCGCCGGCCGCGCCCCGGCCGACGACGGGCCCGAACGGGCGCCGTCGGTTGTGGCCGACAACCCCGTGTTCGAGCCCCCGTTCACCGGATCGCGGGTGGTGAGGGGCATGCCGGTGGCCGACATCGCCGAGTACGTGAACGAGACCGCCCTGTTCCGCAACCAGTGGCAGTTCCGCCCCACTGGCGGCGAGGACGACGCTGCCTTCAAAGAGCGCATCCGCCCCATCCTGCGGGAGCAGCTCGACTCGGCCACCGCCCAGGGCCTGCTGGCGCCCCAGGCGGTGTACGGCTACTTCCCGGTGAACGGGCAGGGCGACGATCTCGTGGTGTGGCACAGCGCCGGCCGGACCGAAGAACGCTGCCGCTTCCGGTATCCCCGCCAGCCCAAGGACCCTTATCTGTGCATCGCCGATTTCTTCCGGCCCGACGGCGGCGGCGAGGTGGACTACGCCGCCTTCCACATCGTGACCATGGGGGCCGAGGTGTCGAAGGCGGCCGCCAAGCTGTTCGCCGACAACCGCTACCAGGACTACCTGTTGCTGCACGGCCTCGGGGTGGAGATGGCCGAGGCCCTCGCCGAGTACTGGCACCACCGCATCCGCGCCGAGTGGGGCTTCGCCGGCGAGGACGGCCCCACCCTCACCGGCCTGTTCCGCCAGCAGTACCGGGGCGGCCGCTACTCCTGGGGCTACCCCGCCTGCCCCGACCTCGAGGACAACCTCACCGTGGCCCGGCTCCTCGGCGCCGACCGCATCGGCGTCTCGGTCGGCGAGGAGACCAGCTTCCAGTACCAGCCCGAGCAGACCACCTCCGCGCTCATCTGCCACCACCCCCAAGCCAAGTACTTCGTGGCCCGCTAGACCCGCCGCTAGGCAGTGTCCAACAGCACTCGGGCCACCAAGTCCATGCCGAACCCGGTCAGTATCCCCAGGTACAACAACCCGGTGGCCGCCATCACCGCCGAGTAGAAGCGCTCCCGCAGCGCGGCCCGGGCCAGCACCACCAGTCCGGCCGTGGCCACAACGCACGCCACCCAGAACCAGCCCAACAGCCCGTTGTAGCCGTCGTCGATCGTCCCGCTCAGCACCGAGCCCATGCCGGTGGGCCACAGCATCACCAGCAGCTCGGGCAGCCACAAAAGCCCGGTCCAGCGGACCAGCTCCAGCAGCGGGCCCCGGGCCAAGCCGGGCTGCACCAGGTACCAGTGGCCCAGCAGCATGGCGTCGGTGACCGCGCCGAGGAAGAACGCCCCGACCACCGTTCGGGCCACCGCCAGCGCGGCCGGGTCGCCGGCGTCCAGCCCGCCGGCCACCACGCCGATCAGTCCCACCGCAGGAGCGATCAGGTCCAGCGTCGGGGGGAATTCCGGCCCGCTGCGGTCGAACTGCTGCTGCGGGCGGTCGACGCCGGTCATGGCCGCAACCTCGACGCGGCGCCGCTGCACCCGCTCCTTTCGGCCGCTCACCCCTGCCCGCCGCCGAACCACCGATACCGTCAGGGCCGCCGCCGCGCCCGCCGCCGCGCCCGCCGCGGCCCAGTCCCGCAACGGCAGCGGGTCGGTGGCGAAACCC
>JAPYOC010000210.1 GCA_028278955.1 Candidatus Poriferisocius aerobius | reverse complement strand
GGCCATCTGCATACACGACGACAACACCCAAGAACCAGACGAAACACTCCAAATCACACTCTCAAACCCTGAGGGCGCCCAGATAGGCGACAGCCAAGCCATCATCACCATCAAAGACAACGACTAAACAACCACTCGCCACCAAAAACCCGGCCACCCCACCCAAGACACGAGCGATTGTTTCTGCGAGGCCACCGCTAAGCCGCGCAGGGGGCGATTCCCAGGATCTGCTCTGGAGGAGTGTGGCCGAGGCCGAGCGATTCGGCCACCGCTGGCTCCGTCACCTCGCCTCGGCACACTGACAGCCCGGCCCGAAGTCCGGCATCCGACCGCAGGGCTTCGCCGGTGCCCAAATCGGCGAGGGTGGTGATGTAGGGGAGCGTGGCGTGCTCGAGGGCGAACGTCGAAGTGCGGGGGACGGCGCCGGGCATGTTGGCCACGCAGTAGTGGACTACGTCGTGGGCCAGATAGGTGGGATCGGCGTGGGTGGTGGGGCGGGAGGTCTCGATGCAGCCCCCCTGATCGATGGCCACATCCACCACTGCTGAGCGGGGCCGCATCTTCTCGACCATCTCGGCATTGATCAGGCGGGGGGCCCGAGCACCTCGGATGAGGACCGCCCCGATCACCAAGTCTGCATCGAGGACTGCCTGCTCCAGAGCGCCGCCGCTGGCGTGCAGCGTGTGCAGGGCCGATCCGTAGCGGGAGCTCAACTCCTCGAGCACGTCCACATCGCGGTCGATCACCGTGACGTCGGCCCTCAGCCCGATGGCCATCTGCACCGCATTGCGGCCGACCACGCCACCGCCGAGGATCACAACCTTGGCCGGAGCCACCCCGGGAACGCCGCCGAGCAGAACTCCCCGGCCTCCGGCCGCGGACTCAAGGCAGCGCGCCCCGGCTTGGATCGACATTCGGCCAGCCACTTGCGACATCGGGGCCAGCAGAGGCAACCCGCCTTTGGGGCCGACCACAGATTCATAGGCGATGGCGGTGACTCTTCTGGTGGCCAGTTCCTCGGTTTGAGCCGCATCGGCGGCCAAGTGCAGGTAAGCGAAGAGCACTTGGCCGCTCCTGAGCCGGGCCCGCTCGTTGGCCTGGGGCTCTTTGACCTTGACCAGCATCTCAGCCCGGTCGAAGACCTCTTCAGCGGAATCGGCGATGCGAGCCCCGTGGGCGAGGTACTCCCGGTCGGCGAATCCGGCACCGGCGCCGGCGCCTCGCTCGACAATGATCTCGTGCGAGCGGCGGGCGAGTTCAGAGACGCCCCCCGGCGTCAGCGCCACTCGATGCTCCTCGTTCTTGATCTCTTTGGGAACTCCGATACGCATGTGGTGTCCTTCGCCAGGTTTCGCTAGACATTGGACACTATAGCCGCGTCATAAGTGGATATTCTTTGATTTATGCATTGCTATCAGACAATTTTACGAATAAATTATCCGTAAATAGTTGTTTTTGTGCATTATTTATTTTATTTACTGAACTCCAACCGCATCGCCGGGAAGAGGAAAGCGGGGAACTTGTGTCGGGCTTGGACTCAATCGACCGGTGCATTCTCAATGAACTCCAGCAGGATGCCCGCATCTCCAATGCCGAACTGGCCAAGCGGGTGGGCCTCTCCGCCTCGGCCTGCTATCGGCGGGTCCGCAAGCTAGGGGCCGACGGCGTGATCGCCGGCTGCGTGATGATCGTCGATCCCCACGCCGTCAACCGATCTCTCGACGTCTTCGTGGAGATATCATTGGTGAGCCAGAGCGAGGCGAACCTGCGCCAGTTCGAGAAAGAGGTGGTGCGGTGTCCCGAGGTCATGTCCTGCCATCTGATGGCCGGTGACGCCGACTATCTCCTCCATCTCGCCGTGGCCGATCAGCGCGACTTCGAGCGGATACACAATCAGTACCTGTCCCGCTTCAGCGGTGTCGGCCGCCTCCGGTCGAGCTTTGCCATCCGCTCTATATGGGACACCACTCGCCACGAGCTTTAAGGTCTGGGCATGGCGGCGGCCGCTACCTCGCAGGCTCGGAGTTTGACGGCGAGATGGCGAGGGCGCCGACAACGCCCACCGCCGCCACCGCGGCCCCCAGCCAGAATGCGCTGGCGAATGCCGTCCCGGTGGCCTCTTCTCCCACGGCCAGCACCAGCACCTGCACACCGGCGGCAGTGCCCAAGCTGGTGAGCGTCTGGAACATCCCGGTTGCCGCCCCCAGACGGTCCATCGGAACTGCCCCCACCACCGACACCTGGTACGCCGGGCCTGCCACCCCCAGCCCTGCGCCGGCCAAGGCGAGCCCCAGAACCACCAGCACCACGGCGTCTACCAGCGACCCCGCGGCAAAGGACACCATGGCTGACACCACCAGCACGCTTCCCGAACAAGATGTCCACCGCTCGCCCTGAGTCGCCGTCAGCCGTCCGCCCACCGGCGAGCTGAGGCTGAAGAAGACCAGCCGGACCACCAGGAACAGTGTGGCCGCAGTGAGGGTGTACCCGTAGCGCACCTGAAGGATCTGAGGTGCGAGGATGAACCCGCCCATGTAGGCCGCGTTGGCCGTGGCCGAGGCCACTATCGGCCCGGCATAGTTCCGTCGGCGGAACCACTCTAGCGGGACCATCGGATGAGCCGTTCGCCGCTCGATGGCCACGAAGGTTGAGATTGTGGCGGGCACGAGCACCAGGAGCGCCACTGCCAACGGGTGGTCGAAGCCCAAGGTGGCGCCTCGGTCCAGTGCCGCCATCAAGACGACAACTGCGGCCACCAGGCTGAGTGCTCCCGGCACGTCAACTGGCGCGGCGTCTGCCGGCGTGGCATCCGAATCAGGAGCAGGGCGCACGACGGCGGCGGCGGCCAGCAAGCCGATCGCCGCGATGGGGGTGTACACCGCGAAGATCGCCCGCCAGCCCAACGCGTCCACCAACGCGCCGCCGGTGACGAGCCCGACAGCCGGCCCGCCGACGGCCGCGAACTGAAACCAGCCCATGGCCCGTGACCGCTGGTTGACCGGGAACGCAGCCATCATGATGGCTATCCCGTTGGGGATCATCATGGCGCCGCCTAGCCCCACCAACGCTCGAAAGCCGATGAAGCTGACGGCATCCCAGGCCAGCCCGCACACCCCCGTCGCAGCCGTGAACACCGTCAGCCCGAGGAGCAGCATCCGGCGGTGGCCCCACACGTCGCCAAGCGTGCCGAAGACGGTGGTTCCAGCGGCCAGCCCGAGGAATGGGGCGGAGACCGCCCACGACAACGTCGCGTTGGAGGTGCTCAGACTCTCTGCGATGTCTGAGAGGGAAGCCCCGATGATGGTCATGGTGGAGCCGAACACCACCTGCCCGGCCACCAGGGTTATCAGCAGCCGCCACGCATACGTCGCATCGTGCGGTCGGTGGTCGAAAGTGGGGGAACTCAGCCTTTCAGCTCGATCAGTGTCTCGTGGCAGGACTCGCTACCGGTGTTGGCGGACTTCTCCCCACCGCTTTTGGCGGTCAACATGAATCGGCCGGGGCGCACGTTGCCGAATGCTCGCTCTTCACTCACGGGCAAAAGCATAGACGGGGCGTTCCCCGATACCTCGCCGTGCTAAGCCATCGGGATGGCTGAGCGGTTTGTCCACGACCTGCCCGATGGGATGACCGATTGGATTGCCAGCGTTGGCGGTGGGCGCATCACCCGTTTGGAGCGCCATATCGCCCGCCGGGAAGCGTGGGTGGCAGATGTGACCCGCCCCGACGGGTCGACAGGCGAATACTTCCTGCGACTAGATCGCGAATCAGACGGCAGCGGCACGCACTCGGTGAAGAGCGAGGCCAAGGTGCAGGCCGCCCTGGCCACCGCCGGCATGAAGGTTCCCTCCATCTGCGCGTGGAACGAGGAACTTCAGGCTGCGCTGCATGAGCGCATGCCGGGTCGGGCTGATTTGGACAACGCCGACCCCCAAGAGCAAGCCGCGGTGCTCGAGGACTTCATCGGGCAGCTAGTGCTGCTCCACTCGCTGGACCCCGAATCGCTGGGACTCGACCACATGCCCATTCCCACCACCTCGGACGAGTGCGCGTTGGGCGAGATCGACTTCGTCGAGCAGTTTCTCGGCGGCATGGTGGCCGATCCGCTGTACACGTACTCGCTCCAGTGGATCCGCAACCACGTTCCCGAGCGCCTCGACCGGGTGAGCTTCTTGCAGGGCGACACCGGGCCGGCCAACTTCATGTTCCACGAGGGCCGGGTGAGCGCCATCGTCGACTGGGAATGGGCTCACTTCGGCGATCCCATGGAGGATCTGGGCAACATCTGCACCCGGGAGTTCTACTGCCCTTCGACCCCCGAAGAAGGCCTCGGCCCGCTCTTCCGCCGATACGAGGAGCTGTCCGGGTTTCCGGTGCGCCACGACTCGGTGCGCTACTACCGGGTGCAGCAGTTCGTGCGGTCCATCGTGTCGCTGGCCCGCATAACGGCCGTCAACGACCCCCAGATGCCCAACGCCATGAACTGGGCCTACCGCTTCATCTGCGAGCGGGCCACCTGCGAGGCGCTGGCCGACGCCATGGGCGTCGAATTGGAGCGCCCCGAGCTGCCCGGAGTCGAGATGAGCCCATCCCTGGAGGCAGTGGTCGCGCAGAACCTGCGCCAGGACGTGCAGCCGGCCGTCAACGGCGACTTCCCCCGCCATCGCCTCGAGCATGCGGCGCTGCTGGTGGAGTGCCTGGACCGCCAGAAGCAGCTCGGTCCCCGTCTGACCGGCATCGAGCTGGACGAGATCGCCGATCTGACCGGACGACGAGCCGATGCTCTCGACGAGGGATTGCTGGATCTCGACCGGCTCATCCAAAACGGGGGCTCGGGGAACGAAGCCGAAGCGCTCCGCTATCTGGCCCGCCGAGCCTGGCGGCTGGAGCACTTGTGGCAGCCGGTGGTGGGCTTGTTCCCCGGACGCGCCTTCTCAAGAATCGACTAACGGGCTCAAGAATCGACTAGCGGGGAGCCCCTTCGCAGCCCCATACACACAAAAAAACCGACAGACTCTCAAAAATATTATTGACTTGAGTATTTCTCCTCATCTGCATAATTAAATTTGCTACGCTTACAGAGTGGTCGAGTTCCGCCGGGCGCAGGTAGGCACTCTTATTCAGAGGTTGTTGGAACAGCCCGAGTTCGTCATTGCCGTCTTCGGCCCCCGCCAGACGGGTAAGACAACGGCGGTGCTCCAAGCGATTTCTGCTATGGAGCAGGAACATCGCTATGAGCCGATGGAGCCCTCATACAGCAGGGCGGATCTGCTGCCTTTTCAGCTGGCGGACAAGCCCACGCCCTTGGGCGCCAGGCCCTATGCACTGGATGCAAGCATCGATGCCCCTGCGGGGTCTCAACCCGATGTCCGGCACCTGGTCGAGGTCTGGCAGCACTGTCGGCGTCAGGCCATGCGCTCACCCAGAGGTTTCGTCCTCGTTCTGGATGAGATTCAGCGGATAGCCGGATGGTCGGAGGCGGTGAAAGGGCTATGGGACGTCGATCGCAGAGAGAGGTGTCCTCTGCATGTGGTGATCCTCGGGTCGGCGCCGCTGCTGATGCAGCAAGGTTTGCGCGAGAGCCTGACCGGGCGGTTTGAGCCGATTCATTTTCGGCACTGGTCGTTTGCCGAGATGTCGGAGGCTTTCGACTTCAGCCTCGATGAGTACATCTACTTCGGCGGCTATCCCGGCGCGGCGGCGAGGATCAGCGACCCCGAGCGTTGGGGCGAGTATGTGCGCAGCGCGCTCATCGAGCCCGCTATCGAGCGCGACGTGCTGTCGATGACCAGGGTCGACAAGCCCGAGCTGTTCAAACGGCTGTTCGACCTCGGGGCGCGGTACTCCGGCCAACAGGTCTCCTACAACAAGCTGCTGGGCCATCTCCAAGAAGCGGGCAACACGACCACCCTGACCCGATACCTCGGGCTTCTCACCCAGGTGGGCATGATCGCCGGATTGCCCAAGCAGACTAATCGCCCGGCATCGCCCAAGGCTCCCACCCCGAAACTGAACGTGCTCAACACCGCCCTCATGTCAGCGGTCTGCGGGTACAGCTTCGATGAGGCCCGGGCCGACCGCTCTCACTGGGGCCGGCTGACGGAGAGCAGCGTTGGAGCGCACCTCTTGAACGCTGCTTCGCCGCGTACCGAGGTCAGGTACTGGCGCGACAGAGAGCACGAAGTGGATTTCGTGCTCCAGCGCGGGCCGCACCTCGTGGGCATCGAAGTCAAGAGCGGAAAGGCTCCCGTCGTCACCAAGGGTCTGGACGAGTTCAAAAACCGTTTTCAGCCCGTCGACACCATCGTGGTTGGAGATGCCGGGGTACCGCTGCACGAGTTCTTGGCCCTGCCCCCCGACCACTGGTTCGATTCCCCGTGAGCGTCTACGTCGCCCGCACCTGCACCGAAGTCGGCGCAGACAACGCCTCAGCGCTGCTGCGGAGCTTTCGAGGGCGGTCGGCCTATGTACTGCTCGGCGACCCCGGCTCCGGCAAGACCACCGAGTTCCAGCGTGAGCAAGATGCACTGGGCGATGCCGCGGCCTACCTGAGCGCTCGGGACTTCGTGACGCTCTCAGCAGACACCCGCCCCGAGTGGCGAGACAAGACCCTCTTCATCGACGGGCTTGACGAGGTGCGGGCCGGCGCCGCAGACATGCGAACTTCTCTGGATGAGGTCCGCGGCCGGCTTGACCAGCTGGGGCGACCGAGTTTTCGCCTGTCGTGCCGGGAGGCCGATTGGCTCGGCGACAATGATCTCCGCAATCTGGAGGTCGTTTCCCCCGACTCGCAGGTAGCCGTTCTGCGGCTCGACCCCCTCAGCGATGACGACATCGTGGAGATGCTTGACGGGCATTCGGTTATCAACAACGCCCGAGATTTCGCGGCTGATGCCGAGCAGCGGGGCCTCTGCGGTTTGCTCGGCAACCCGCAGACGCTGAATCTGCTGGCCGATGCGGTGATGCACAGCGGCGAGTGGCCGGACAGCCGCCTGAAGACCTTCGAGACGGCTTGCCGTCAGATGGCCGCAGAGCGAAACCAGGAGCATCGCATCGGCGCAGGAGCAGTGTCGGAAGATGCAGTGCTGGACGCTTCCGGCTACCTGTGCGCCCTGCACCTGCTGGCTGACGTTGTGGGATTCTCCACTTCCCCCACTGCTGAGCTTGGCTCGCTGGTGCCGACCCATCTGCTTGCGCCGATACCGGACCTGCCGCCCAGGGCGAGCGTGGAGCAAGCCCTGAGAACAAAGCTGTTCGCCGCCTCCGGCGAACCCGGCCACCGCCCAGCCCACCGCCATCTGGCCGAGTTCCTCGCCGGCCGCTACCTGGCCAGGCTGATAGACGACGGGCTGCCCGCGACAAGGGTGGTGAAGCTGCTGACCAGGCCGACTGATGGCCAGGTTGTCACCCCGCTGCGAGGCCTGTCGGCTTGGCTGGCAGCCCATTGTCCGCGCGCAAGGAGCGTGCTGATCGACGCCGACCCCGTGGGAGTCGGCCTGTACGGGGACATCGGCGACTTCTCTGCTGATGAGAGAAAGCACCTGCTGGAATCGCTGGCCCGATTCGCCGCCAGCGGATCGTTGCTGGGCCACGAACAGCGCGACGGGCGGGTTGACGACTATCGAGACACCACCGCCTGGGCTTTCCGCTCGCTTGTTTCCGCGGACACTGCGCCGGCCATAACGGCAGTGCTCGCCGATGCCGATCCGGCAGATCGAAAACACCGGATCGTGGAGTTCATTTTGACCGTGCTCGCCGCGGCCGGAAACTCCAGTTTGCACGTGCTCGACGATCTCGAGAAAGAGGTCGAGGCGATTGTGCGCAACCCGAAACAGCCCCCCTTCACAAGGCGGCTGGCGCTCGATGTGTACCTTCGCCTGGTCGCAAGTGGCGACCCCGACGCTCGCGCTGCGCTCCGGCTTCTCGGCGACATCCGCGCCAGAGCGGTGTCTGACCCCGACGACGACCTGTGCGGAACCCTGCTGCGGAGCCTTTATCCAGCTCACCTGTCTCCGTCGCAGATATGGGGCTACGTGCTACCCCGGAACCGGCGCAACTACCTGGGCCGTTTCGCCCGCTTCTGGCATTTCGACTTGCTTGAGCAGTCCAGCGATCAACACGTTGCCGAGTTGCTGGATTCACTGGGTGAAGACAGATCGCAGACCGCTTCGGCACTAGAGCAGGCCGGTTTCGACCGTCTGCCCCTTCAGCTGCTGCACCGGGGGCTGAAGACATGGGGAGAAGAACTCCCATCCTCTCGACTCTACAGCTGGCTGAACGCTCCGAAACGCTCTCAAACCAGTAGTCGGCCGCTGGCCCGGCTGAGCGACGGCGCCGAACCGGCGTTGTGGATCAAGGAGTGGCTGGAAGCCCGCCCTGACGCCCAGAAGTCTGCTTTCTTGTTGTGGGTCAGACAGAGCAAAGCCAGCGAGTCCTCAGAGGCGGACTGGTCTTGGGGCTGCAACGCCCTGCATTGGAGCCGGCTTCCGAGCGACTTCGGCCTGTGGTGCCTCGATACGGCTCTCCAACTCGCCGGCTCTGAACCGCTCGTTTCTGAAGAGCTCTTCTGGCATGCCTACCGATCTCTGGATTCCACCGATATCAGCGAGGGTCTCACACTTGAGGAGTTGAAACGCCGGGCGCAGGGCAGCACCAGTCTGGCCGAGCTGCTTGAAGGGTGGGTCACTCCCTCACCGCCCAGAACAGAGCACCTGGAGTGGGAGCGGAAGCAGCAAGAGCGCATAGCCGAATACGAGCAAAGCAAGCGCCAGCGGCAGTCTGAATGGGCAGAGGTGGTGCGCTCGCAGTCCGCAGAACTGGCGGAAAACCGAGCTGATCCTCAATTGCTGGACGTGTTGGCCAAGGCGTACTTCGCCTTGTTCCACGAGGTTGACCGGCAAGCCCGCCCGCGGGATCGCATCAGAGAGTTCCTCGGCGGCGACGCCGAGCTGGCCGAAGTGGTCCTCACCGCGCTGCGTGAGGCGGCGTTTCGAGACGATTTGCCCGAGGTTGACCGGACGATCTCGCTTCACTCCGAATCCCGCCACCACTTCCTGGCCTACCCCGTGCTGGCCGGCCTCGACCTCCTCCAAGAGAAGTCGCCAACGCGCCTCGATGTTCTCAACGAAGCCCAAAGGCGCAAGATTCTCGCCATCCGCTACTGCGCTGCTGACACGCCCAAACAAGATGCAACCATCTGGTGCCACGACCGCTGGCTGCACCAGGATCCCGAACCGGTGTTCGACGTTCTCTATCGGTGTGCTGTGGCTGATCTCAAGGCGGGGGAGGCGCACCTGCCGGGCCTTTATGATTTGGACCGGCTTGAAGGCTGGCACGATGGCAACAACAGCACCAGGGCTGAGCTGCTTCGCCGAGTCAACGAAACCAGGATCCGGCTCCTGAGAGCGTTTCCCGTCCGGGCCCCTGGTTCGCAGCTTCCGGTGCTCGACCAGCTGCTGGGTCAAGCTCTGCGGCACCCCAACCGGGTCGCGCTGAAAGCCGTCGTGGAAAAGAAGCTCAGGGCCAAGAGCGCCGTCGATGCCCAAAAAGTGCGGTGGCTGACTGCTGGCGCGCTGCTTCTGGCTCTCGAGCATCGAGAGACGCTTCGAGAGTTCATAGCCGGCAACAATAAGAGAACCCGGCACCTGGCCGAGTTTTTGAGCCGGTCTTCTGCAGTACAGGCGCTTGGCTCGAGGGCGACGGAAGCCTGCTGCGAACCGGGCCTCTGGCACGATCTGATAACGATGATGGGCCGGATCTATGGTCCTCAGTTCGCGCATGGCCGCGTGACTCTGGAGGTGAATGCCTCTGCCCAAATCTTCAGCATGCTCTCGCTGCTCGGCTCTATGCCGAGCGAAGCCGCCCACGAGGCTTTGACCAGTCTGGCCAACGACCCGCAGCTCGCCGCGTGGCACACACACATCAAGGGCAGATCGGAGGGTCAGAGCGTTCTCCTCGGAGATGCCTCATACCAGCTCCCCAGCATTAAACAGGTCCAAGCTGTTCTCAGCAAGAAGCTGCCCGCCAACGCGGCCGACCTGGCCGCCCTCGTTGCGGAAACCCTGCGCGAGCTATCGTCTCGCCTGCGAGGTGACAGCAGCAACCTGTGGCGGCAGTTCTGGAACGAAGACTCATATGGTCGCCCGAGAGAACCGAAACCCGAAAACTCCTGTCGAGATGCAGTTCTTGCGCTGCTTCAGAATGCGCTTCCAGACGGTGTCGATGCCGCTCCGGAAGGCCAGTACGCCGCAGGCGCTCGCGCCGACATCCGCGTGAGCTACGGCGGGTGCAGCATCCCCATTGAAATCAAAAATGATACCCGCCCTGATCTCTGGAGTGCCCCGCGCCATCAGCTCATCAGCCGATACACCACCGACCCCGCTACCGGCGGCCACGGCATTTACTTGCCACTCTGGTTCGGCGGTGAAGATCGCAGGCCTGCGCCACCGCCAAATGGCCCCCCGCCCATCACCGCCGAAGAGCTCCGGCGGCACCTCGAGCAAGACCTCACCCCCGAAGAAGCCCGCAAGATATCCATCGTCGTGTTCGACGTGGGTAAACCCAACTGCTAGTGGTGTGTCGCAGAAATAATTGCGCGTGTCCTGCTCGCCAGCGACGCCGCTCGCGGCGTTGCGGCTCCTCATCGTACGCAGGGGGTATGGCTTCGTCGCCGCGCCTTGCGAGCGACGCCGCTGCCGTCGCGATACCCGGCGCTATTTCTGCGACACACCACTAGTCCTAGCGTTGCACTGCCGCCCGCTAGACAGACCATCAACGGCTCTTCATCGTGTTTCGCTCGCCCGCGTGCAGGCGTTGTGCCATGATGGGCAGTCCCGACCGGCCGCTCTGCTATGGCA
>JAPYOC010000021.1 GCA_028278955.1 Candidatus Poriferisocius aerobius | reverse complement strand
CGACTTCGGCGCCCAGTACGAGCGGGTCAACCCCTCCACCCAGATGCTGGCCCAGTACCTGGGCCTGCCCGAGCCCGAGTGAGGCACCCATGAGCGAAGTTGCTAACCGAGCGCTGGCCGAGGCCCTGTTCGCCGCCTTGGAGGCAATGGACTGGCCCGCGGCGGCCGAGCTGTTCACCGACGACGGTGTGTACCAGGACATGCCGTTCGAGGCCGACTCCGGGGGAACTGTCGGCCACGACGGCATCATCGCCAAGCTGGAGATTGGGCTCGGCACCCTCGACCGCTTCGAGCTGGGCGTGACCGGCATCTGGGCCGACGGCGACAACGTGCTGGTGGAGCGGGTGGAGGTTTGGCACCACCCCGACGGCACCGCGGCCAGCCTCCCCGTGCTGTGCCGCCTGCAGGTCCGAGACGGCAGGATCGCCCACTGGCGCGAGTACTGGGACTACAACTACCTCATCGCCCAGCAGCCCGACACCTGGCTCCCGCAATCCCCCCGCCCCCGCTGGGATTGACCGCCCTCGGCCAGACAGCGGGTGCCTGCCACTGCTCACTCGAAGCGGGCGCCCATTTGTTTGAGGATTCGGGCGGTGTGGACGGCGGCCATGCGGCCTTGTTCACCCGGGGTGTAGGTGACCGATTCGATGGCGTTGGTGTAGGGGAAGGGGCCGTGTCGCTCATAGACCTCCCATGAGACGGGGGAGCGCCGGTCGATGCCCACGTCGATGCCCTCGAACGGGGCCATGGTCCACATGCCGGTGAAGCCCTCGCCCGCGTTCTCTTCGACCCCGTCCACCAGCACTCGCAGATCCCAGGCGAAGCCGTCGGTGATGGTGAAGTCGAGCCGCGCCGTGCGTCGGCCCTCGTCCAGCGGGCCTGCTGACAGGTGCCGCATGTGGCCGTAGCCGTTGTGGACGTAGACCATCTCGCCGTCCTCCACATAGCAGGCGTAGCCGCCGCCCTGGTCGCCGTGGGCCACCAGCATTCCCTCGTCGCCCGAGGCGTAGTCGAACTCGATGTCCACCGTGAACGACCGGGCCTGGATCAGCTTCATGGCGCGGTAGCGCTCCAGGGTGTCGGTGCCCGGCACGATCCGCACCGGCGTCTCGTACACTTCCTCCGACGCAGGCCGCTGGACGAACTTGAGCATCGAGCCCTCGTCCAGCGGGTACACCTGGTAGCGGTGGGCGGCCTGCTCCCAGGCATCGATCAGCTCTTGGCGCTTGGCGGGCTCGGCCGCCGACAGGTCCACCGCCTCGGCGGGATCGTCGGTGAGGTTGTACAGCTCCCACTCGTGGTCGCCGAACGGGGTCATGGGCAAATGCAGGGTGACCGCCTCCCAGCCGTCGCGGTAGAAGCCCCGGTGGCCGATCTGCTCGTAGTACTGCTCGGTGTGGTGCTCGGGGGCTTCGGCGTCGGCCAGCGTGGGGGCGAAGCTGGCCCCGGCCAGCGGGTTTTTCAGCGGCCGGCCGTTGCGCTCCGCGGGGGCTTCGGCGCCGACGATGTCGAGCACGGTGGGCAGCACGTCGGTGACGTGCAGGTACTGGCGGCGGAAGCCGCCGGGGTCGGCCACTCGCCGGGGCCACGACGAGATCATGGCCACCTGGTGGCCGCCGGCGTGGGTGTTGATTTTGTAGAGCCTAAAGGGGGTGTTGCCGGCCATGGCCCAGCCCCGGGGATAGTGGGCCAGGGTCTGGGGGCCGCCCAGCAGGTCGAGCCGGGCATGGTCGGCCTCGATGTTGCCCTGGGTGGGCGATAGGACCTCGAAGTACTGGGAGCAGCCGGTGTCCTCGCCCTCCCGGGACGCCCCGTTGTCGGAGGTGAACAGCACCAGCGTGTTGTCCCACTCGCCCAGCTCCTCGAGCGCGGCCCGCAGACGCCCAAAGTTCTGGTCGACGTTGTCCACCATGGCGGCGAACACCTCCATGTAGCGGGCGAACACCTCTTTTTGGACCGTCGACAGCTCCTCCCAGGGCAAGACGTCGTTTTGCTCCTCGGAGTTGCGGGGCGGCAGTGCGGTGTCGGCGGCGAAGATGCCCAGCTCGATCTGGCGCTGGAAGCGGCGCTGTCTGATCTCGTCCCAGCCGGCGTCGTAGGCCCCCCGGTATTTGTCGATGTCGGCCTGCTTGGCCTGCAGCGGGGCGTGGACCGCCCCGTGCGACAGGTACAGGAAGAATGGCTGGTCGGGCCGGGCCGCCTTCTGGTCTCGCACCATGGCGATGGCCTCGTCGGTGATGTCGTCGGTGAAGTAGTAGTCGCCGGGGTACTGGTCGGTGCGCACCACGCTGTTGTCGCGGATCAGCCGGTGGGGGTGGTGGAAGTTGGTGAACCCGTCGAGGAAGCCGTAGTAGCGGTCGAACCCCCGCTGGAGCGGCCAGCTGTGCCGGGGGCCCGCCAGGTTGGAGTCTTTGCACAGGTGCCACTTGCCCACCATCAAGGTGGCGTAGCCCGCCGCCCGGAGGATCTCGGCTGCCGTCGAGCAGTGCTCGGTGAGCTCGGAGGTGTAGCCGGGATAGCCGGGGTCGGAGTGGCATACGTGGCCCACCCCGACGTCGTGGTGGTTGAGCCCGGTGAGCAGAGACGCCCGAGTGGGCGAGCACATGGGGTTGACGTGGAAGTTGAGATAACGCAGACCTTCTGCGGCCATCTGGTCGATGTGGGGGGTGTCGATCTCCGAGCCGTAGCAGCCCAAGTCGGCGAAGCCCAGGTCGTCCACCAGCACCACCACGATGTTGGGCGCCCCCTGCGGCGCCCGCACCGCCTCGGGCCACCACGGCTCCGACCCGGCAATGGTC
>JAPYOC010000209.1 GCA_028278955.1 Candidatus Poriferisocius aerobius | reverse complement strand
CTGCGACCCCCGCTTCCGGGCCCACCCCGGCGCTTGCCCGCGAGTCCGCTCCAACCCCTTCGCCCGAGCCCGAGTCCGCCCCGCTGGTCTTGCTCGCTCAGTTCGGCGAGCACCTCGTGGGAATCACGACTTTGGAGCTAGGAGCCGAGCAGCCGCTCTCTGTGTGGTATCCCGCCGATGGCGGCGCGGTGGCCGGCATGCAGACCGAGATCTATGACTCCGCCCAAGCCATCCCCGAGGCGTTTCGAGCCCTGCTCCCCGAGAGCATGAGAAGCCCGGTGGAGACCAACTCCTACCGCGACGCGCTGCCGTCCGCCGCCGGGCCCTATCCCGTGGTCATCTACAGCCACGGGTTTGGGGGACACCGAGACGTCGCCATTTTCTTGACCGCCCACTTGGCGTCGCACGGCTTCGTGGTCGCATCCCCCGAGCACATCCACAGGAATCTGCCCGCTCAGGCCTTCGGCACCGCAGAATTCGATCCTGAGAAGGACCAGGCCGATGTCGCCGGCACCCTCGCGGTACTCGTTTCATCGCTCGGAGGCGCCGCCGACACCTCCAGAGTGGGAGTGATCGGCCATTCTGCCGGGGCCAGAACCGCCCTGGACGCATTGGCCAATGACTCGGTTTTGGCCGCCATACCGCTGTCCGGCGGCGGCGACGCTCCCCCTGAGGCCGCCGATAAGCCGATTCTGGTCGTGGCCGCAGAACTGGATCTCACCGTGCCGGTCGAGAACAGCCTGGCCAGCTACCACTCGGCCACTGGACCCAAGACGTTCGTCAACCTGGCCCGGGCGGGCCACAACAGCTTCACCGACAGCTGTCCCGTCATCCTTGCGGGAGGGGGACTCGGCGTGCTCGAACCCCTCCTTGGAGCGGAGCAGGTTGTCCGGGCCGAGGATGGCTGCACGCCCGAATACGCCGACCCCCTGGCCATGCAGGCGGCGCTCAAACACCTGGCAACGTCGTTCTTCCTGTCAAGCCTGACCGACCGCCCCGGCGCTGGCGTCACCCCCGAATTCGCCGACATGATCAACGGAGTCGAATTGGCCGATTATCGGCGGGCAGGATGACCAGAGCCCGCTTGGAAGCTGTGACAAGATTGGTCGCTCGATGGCTCTTGGCTCTGAGGATCTGGTGCTCAGCTCCGGCTCTTTGGGCAATCCCCCGATTGAGGTGCTGGTGGAGGCCGCGGTTCTCGGCGGTTTCGCGGGCCTGACCCTGTGGCCCGCCGTCTACCCCGCCGACCCGGCCGTCGGGGAGCGCATCCGCGACGCCGATCTGGACGTGGTTGACATGGACGCGGCCATCGTGTGGGTGGGTCCCGATGATCCCGGGGGCCCCTACTACGAGGAGGCGCCTTGGCAAGCGGTGTTCGAGGCGGCCGCCGCGCTCGGGGCTACTGGCGTCAACTCGCTTTTGATCTGTTCGGGATCAGCGACCAAAGGGCAAGCGGTGAAGGCCATGGCCGACTTAGCCGATGAGGCGGCCAAGATCGGGGCGGACGTGTACATGGAGTTCAGCCGCAGCCAACCCATCGCCGACCCCGCTACCAGCGCTGAGGTGGTGGCGGCCACCGGCCGGACCAACTGCGGGCTCACCGTGGACTTCTGGCACGTGTTCTACGGTCCCGGCGATTTCGCCGATCTCGCGGCCATTCCCGGCCGCTTGATCGGGGCCATCCAACTCAACGATGCCCCCTCTGAACCCCATGAGGACCTGAGCTGGGCCACCCGCCATCTCCGCTGCGTTCCCGGCGAAGGGGTGATGGACCTGTCTGGGGCGCTGCGGACTGTCCGCGGCACCGGATGTCTGGCCCCCATCACCGTGGAAGTGTTCGACTCGGCCCGCCTGCAGGCTTTGGGGCCAGTGGGATTCGCCCGTCTGCTGGGGGATGCCACCCGCCGACAGCTAGCCGAATTCGACGCTTAGCCGCGGGCCCGAGCCCGATCCACGCCGTCATCGACAAGGCGGTCCTCATAGGCCCAGGACAGCTACGCGGAAAAAGCGGCTTTGAGGTCAGAGGCCAACTCGGGTCGGCAGATGAGGATGCCCCATTGGGTCAGATCACCGCGGTTGTAGCGCAAAGACGAGCCGTCAAGGTGGGAGGCATGCAGTCCGGCAGCGAGGGCGACCGCCGCCGGGGCGCAGGTGTCCCACTCATAGAGGCCTCCGGCATGGACCCAAGCGTCGGCCTCGCCGGTGACCACCGCCATGGCCTTCACCCCTGCAGAGCCCACGCCGTACACATCGGCATCTAGGTGACGGGCCAGGCGGTGGCTGTCCCACCGCACCCGGGAGCGGGACATCACCACCAGCGGTCGGCGCCGACCGGTATCGGACGGCGGCTCGCCCGCAACAGCGGTGCTGAACGTGCGACCCCAGGGGGGCACGGCCACCGCCCCCGCAGTCGGCTGCCCGTTCACCGACAGGCCGACATGCACGGCCCACGTTTCGCTCCATTGATCGGCGAAGTCCGAGGAGCCGTCCAGCGGGTCGACGATCCACACCCGCTCAGCCTCGAGGCGAGCCCCGTCGTCGCGGCCCTCCTCCGACAGCACGACGTCGTCGGGCCTGAGCTGAGCCAGCGCGCCGGTGAGATAGCGGTGGCTGAGTTGATCGCCGGCCAACTCCCGATGGAGATAGCCCGCACCGGCATCCTCCATTTCCTCTCGCAATGACAACAGCTGGTCCCCGGCCTGCTGGGCTAGCCAGTGGGCCAGCTCATGGTCACTCGGTTCCGGGCCGTCGGTCATGGGGCCAGCACGACCGGGCGCCAGTCCAGCACTCCAACCGGGTCGGCGCCGCCTCGCTCGGCCCGCACGATCACGGTGAAGGCCAGGAGTCGGCCGTTGTCCACCGCAAGCGCGGCGTCGAGGGTGGCCGACACATCGATCACGTCGCCTTCGAACACCGGGCCGGTGTGATCGCAACGGTGCCACCCCACAACGGTGGCCGCGGTGGGAAGCAGACGCACCAAACCGGCCTGGGCCAGGCCCACGGTGTGACCGCCGTAAACGAGTCTTCTGCCTCCCTGGCCCAGCGATGCGTCCCGGTGCGGCGGCGCCAGGTTCTGCGTGAGCCGCACCAGCGCGGGGGCATCGGTCACCGTGTCCCGCAGTGGATCCGCTCGAGTCTCTCCGATCGGCCAGTCCTGGGGCGCTCCCAGGGGGGTGAGATCCCAGTCGAGGGGGGCGGCTTGCGCGAACGGGGCCATGTCGAGCCCATCGGGGGCGCCGCTGAGTTCGTCGCGGCGGCCGCTGGCGGCGCCAGAGCGCCGGCGGACCAGCGCGCACCGCTCGAAGTCCAGCACCAGGCGGCCATGCGCATCGGCGGTTTGCATCCCGAGCAGCACCAGGCCCCGGGG
>JAPYOC010000208.1 GCA_028278955.1 Candidatus Poriferisocius aerobius | reverse complement strand
GGGTCTTCAGCGCGCCATAGCTCGCGCTCTTTGTGGACCAGCGCCCCGGCCACATGAGCGCCAGTGACAGGGTCGAGCTCGGCGTTCAGCACATACATGCCCGTCTCCGCGTTCTGGAACATGCGGGCCGACCTCTTCTGCTTTTGCCGGTCACAGAGCGCCTGGCCGTCATCGCCCGAAAGCTCATGCTGCTGGCGCTTGACCGTTTTGGCTAGCTCATCATAAGTCTGCGTCTTGGCCGCCTCCACCAGCGCCGGGTTCAACCAGTCGTCGCAACGTGGAAACCGCAGACAGCATTGCAGGGTGGCGGCCGGGAGTGCAGCGGGAGAGTCGGGAACAGGTCGTCGCAACGTGGAAACCGCAGACAGCATTGCAGGTGTTCCTGCACGTCAGTGCCTATCAGCGCGGGCTCGAAGAAGCGGTGGGCTGGTCGACGAGAACTCGGCGAAGCACTTTGCCCACTTCGTTGCGGGGCAGCGTGTCGAGGGTGTGGAAGGCCACGGGGATCTTGTAGGGGGCCAAGTGCTGCCGGCACAGCTGCTCCAGGTTGGCGGCATCAGGTGCTCTGTCGCTGTCGGCGGGCACCACGAAGGCGAAGGGCACCTCGCCGAGCCGCTGGTCGGGAACACCCACCACGGCGACGTCGGACACGGCGTCTGACAGCAGCAGCACCTCCTCCACCTCGGACGGGAACACCTTGAGCCCGCCCCGGTTGATCATGTCCGACTCCCGGCCCTCGATCCACAGAAAACCGTCTTCATCGAGGCGGGCGATGTCGCCGGTGCGCAAGAAGCCGCTGCCGTCGAGCCGGTCGCCCAGTCCTCCCTCGGGACCGAGGGAGGCGGTGTAGGCGGTGCGGACCCACAGCACTCCCGATTGCTCCGGGACCTTGTTGTCACTGGCGTCGGTATGGTGGTTGGTGTCGTCAGCCTCGGTGTCGGGGCCATCGGCGCCGCTCCTTGAAAACTTAATCTCAACCCCGTGGTGGGGGCGACCGACTGCGCCCAGCTTGTCGGGATGCTCCCGGAAATCCCGGGCGGTCCAGCCCACGATCTCGCCGCCCACCTCGGTCTGGCCGTAGCCGTTGAGCACCATGACGCCGAACCGCTGATAGAAGCGCTGGGCTTGCAACGGCGAAAGGGGCGCGGTGATGGAGCGGACGACCTTCAGCGGCTCGAGGCTCTCGATGCCGGGCTCATCGTTGAGCATGGTGATGGCGGCTGGGGGGAGCACGGTGGAGGCGATCTGGTACCGGCGCACGATTCGGGCGTATTCCAAGGGGTCGAACTCGGCCATGAGCAGTGCTGGACTCCCGGTGCGGAACGCGAAAATCACGTTGTAGATCCCAGCCCACAGAGACGTGGACACCGGGATCACGTTGGGCATGGCGGGCCGCTCGGTGGGTGTCCGGCCTCTGCGCACGGTGGAGATGATCGTGTCCATCAGCCGGAGCACCGCGTCGGATCGCAGCTCTATGGGCTTGGGCCTGCCGGTGGTCCCCGAGGTGAACGACACGGTGGCGATGCCGGGACCATGGGAGGCCGCCTCGACGGCTCGGCGCCCCCCCACCACTGACCAGCTCAGCCGCCCATCGGCGGCGATCTGAGTGACCGGGGCCTCCACCCGTTCGAGCTGCTCAGGCAGGCCGATCACCGCAGAGGGGCTCGTTTCGCCGAAGATATGGGCGAGTTCGCCGTCGGAGAGGCGCGGGTTCACCGGCACGTAAACGCAGTCGGCCGCCCACGTTCCGAAGAAGGCGGCCACCACGTCGGCGCTCGGCGGCAGCAGGCACGCCACCGGGGTGCGGGGTGCGGCGCCGGCGTCGGCCAGGGCGGCCGCCAGTCGCCGGGCCGCGGCCACCAGGTCGAAGTAGAGGGTCACCTCGTCGCCCTCGGGTCGGGCAACGATCACCCCCGGAGTGTCTGGCCCGACAGGCAGCTCGGGCTCCAAAAGAAGCGATGCGAAGCTCATGGCGTTTCGACGATAACCCACCTCCAAGCCGCCGTGACCAGAGCCGGGTCGCCCGCGACCAAAGGGTGTGCCGCCTGCCGCTCCCCGGCCTCGAGCCAATCGCTGCTTGTTTGAGTGGGGGGTGGTTGGGTTTACCCTTTGGGCATGGCAGAAGAGGGCTTGACCCGGGCTGAGCTGATCGGGCAGTCGGGCCTGGTTGTTGAGCAGGTGGATCTGGCCATCGACGCCGGATTGGTGATCCCCGACGATGCCGGCCGGTTCAAACAAGATGCGGTCACAATGCTCCAAGCCGGTGCCGCCCTCGTCGAGGCCGGGGTGAGCGTGCCCGACTTGGCCGCCCTGGCTGTGCGCCACGCCCGAAACGTGGAGGCCGTGGCGGATGAGGCGGTGGACCTGTTCTTGGCTGCCGCGGGTGCCGAAGAATCCACCGGCAGCCACATGGAGAGTCTCGCTCCGCTGGTGGAAGCGCTGGTGCCCCAAGTGGTGGCGCTGGTGGGCGAGCATTTCCGCCGGACCCTGCTGAGCAGGGCCGCGGCTCGGCTTGCCGAGCGGGTGCAATGACCCCGTTGACGGCGTTCGCCTCGTGGCCGGGTGCCGACCGGGTGTACTGGCGGGCGCCCGGTGCCGATGCCGTGGCCGGGCTGGGCGCGGCGCGAGCGGTGGACGTGGAGGGTCCGCAGCGATTCGAGGCCGCGGCGGCCGCTGTGGCCGGGATGCTGGCCGACGGGGAGGTGGCCTTCGCCGGCTTTGGTTTCGCTGATCGTCCGGGCGCCGGGGCGTGGGCCGGGTTCCCCAGCGGCCGGGTGGTGGTGCCAGAGCGGGTTGTGCGGGGCACAGCCACAGCGGCCCGCCCCGCGGAGGGCAGCGACGTCCTGCGGGTTGAAGACGGAACCCGGGCGTCGTATCGGGATGCGGTGAAGCAAGCCGCCGATGCCATCGCCGCCGGAGAGCTGGCCAAGGTGGTGGTGGCTCGGGAGGTGGAGGCGGTGGGCAGCATCGACCCCGCTTTGGTGCTGGCTCGACTGTCGGGTCGGTTCGAGTCGTGCGCCGTGTTCGGTTTCGGCCGAGGGGATTCGTGCTTTGTGGGCGCCAGTCCTGAGATATTGGCGGAGCTGGATGGCGATGTGGTCACCACCCACGCAGTGGCGGGCACTGCGGCCCGGGGGGCCACGCCGGCTGAAGACGCCGCCAACGTCGAGCGGTTGACGCTCGACCCCAAGGAGCAGGCCGAACACCGCTATGTGGTGGAGTACCTCCGGACTCGCCTGGCGCTGGCGGGAGTGGACTTGGATCCCCTCGGCGGCACCGGGGTGCGGACTCTGCCCGGCATTCACCACTTGGCCACCACCGTCACCGGCCGGATCGCCCCTGAGCCCGGCCTGGCCCTGCGGCTGGCGGGCGCCCTGCACCCCACACCGGCGGTGGGGGGCACACCGACCACGTTTGCCCAGCAGTGGATCGCCGAGCATGAGGGGCTTGACCGCGGGTGGTACGCCGGTCCAGTGGGTTGGATCGACCATCGGGGCTGCGGCTCGTTCTATGTGGCTCTGCGGTCAGCTCTCATCAGCCCCAGTGGAATGCGCCTGTGTGCCGGAGCGGGCATCGTGGCCGGGTCCGAACCCGAACAGGAGCTGGTTGAGACCGATGTCAAGCTTGCGGCGATACTGGATGTGGTGACGTGAGCGACCTGGCCTACCGGGCCGCCGGGCGGTTCTGGGCCGAGTTGGCGGCCTGCGGGGTGGCCGATGCGGTGGTCTCGCCCGGGTCCCGGTCCACCCCGCTGGCGGTTGCCGCCCGCAACCAGGAGGGTTTGCGGGTTACCGTGCAGATCGACGAGCGGGTGGCCGGTTTCTGCGCCTTGGGCATGGCCAAAGCATCGGGTCGACCGGTGGCGTTGGTGTGCACATCGGGCACCGCGGCGGCCAACCTCCTTCCCGCGGTGGTGGAAGCTCATCACAGCGGCGTGCCGCTGGTGGTATGCACCGCCGACCGGCCTCCCGAGCTGCGAGACGCGGGGGCCGGCCAGACCATCGACCAGGTCAAGCTGTATGGGCACCATGTCCGCTGGTACGCCGAGACGCCGTGCGGCGTCGACGAACCCGACTACTTCGCCCGTCTGGCGATTCGGGCGGCCACCGAAGCTGGTGCGGGGCCCGACCCTGGCCCGGTGCATCTCAATTGGCCTTTCCGCAAGCCGCTGGAGCCTCGAGGCCCCCTTCCGCTGTTGCGCGCGTCGAGGGACCAGCCAGTCGTGCCTGTCCGTCCCCTCATAGAGGCCGATGTGGGCGCAGTGAGCCGATTGGCAGGCCGCCGGGGGCTGATCGCGGCTGGGGCGTTGGACGTGGACGAGGCCGGTGCCGCCGCCATTGTCGCCTTTGCCGAAGCGGCGGGCTGGCCCGTGGTGGCCGACGCCGGCTCGCAGCTGCGGGGCCGGGGACCTCTGGTGCTGAACGGCGCAGAGTGGGTGTTGGGCCGCGCCGGCCTGGCGCCCGATGTGCTGATGCGCATCGGCGGACCACCCAGCAACCGGGCGGTTATCGACTTCGCGGCGTCGTGCGGGGCGGCTGATCGGCTGCTGGTGGATCCCCGCCGCCGGTGGGAGGACCCGTCGTTCGGCTGGACGCAAGCGCTGGCCTCCGATCCGGTTGCCCTGCTCGGCGCGGCTGCCGGGCGGATGCCGCCGGCCGATGGCGCCTGGGCGGCGAAGTGGGTCGAAGCGGCTGGCGGCGCATGGGATCGAGTGGCGGCGACTTTGGGCGCCGATGATCTGCTGGAGCCACTGCTGGCCGCCACGCTGCTGCGGGCGCTGCCCTCAGAGGTGGCGCTGTACGCGTCGAACAGCATGCCGGTGCGGGACGCAACGTCCTTCTGGCCCGCCGAGGCCCTGCCCCGGCGGGTGCTGGTCAACCGGGGGGCCAACGGCATCGACGGGGTGGTCTCGTCGGCGTTGGGCGCAGCCTCGGCCAAGGGCCAGCCGGTGGCCGCTTTGGTGGGCGATGTGGCTCTGCTGCACGACGTCGGGGGGCTGTTGGCCGCGTCTGCTTCGGGTGCCGACCTCACCGTGGTGGTGCCCAACAACAACGGCGGCGGCATCTTCTCGCTGCTGCCGGTGGCCAACGGCGGCGCCGACGTTCATTTCGAGGAGCTGTTCCACACTTCTCACGGCGTGTCGCTGGGCGATCTGGCCAAGGGGCTGGGCATCCACTACCGCCAAATCGAACGGGCTGATGAGCTGGCCGATGCCGTCGCCACGGCTTCAGGTGTGACGGTGATCGAAGTTCCCATCGACCACGGCGCCGCCATGGAGCAGCGCCGGCAGCTCGCTGCTCTCAGCCAATGAGCACAACAGCCACCCTGGTCCTGCACGGCTTCACCGGATCGGCGGCGGCCATGGTTCCGCTCACCCGCCGACTGCCCGGCCCGGTATTGGCCCTCGACCTTGCCGGCCACGGAGTTGGGCCGATCTCTGATGATCCGGCCGACTACACCATGGCCGCCGCAGTGGCCGGTGTGGTCGACGCCGCCGCTCACCTGGGACGGTTCGCCTTGGTGGGCTACTCGATGGGCGGTCGGGTGGCGCTGCATGTTGCGCTGGCCCATCCCGACCGGGTCGTTGCGCTGGCCCTCATCGGTGCCCGAGCCGGGATAGACGATCCTTTCGAGCGGGCCGAGCGCGTCGCCGCAGATAATGCCCTGGCCGATCGGATCGAGTCGGAGGGCATCGGGTGGTTCACCGACCATTGGTCCGCCCAACCGCTGTTCGCCACCCAGCGAACCCGCCTATCGCCCGACCAGCTCGCCCAGCTTCGGGCCCAGCGACTGGCCTGCGACCCCCGGGGCCTTGCTCACAGCCTGCGGGGCATGGGGGCGGGAGCGGTCGAGCCCGTCGGTTGCCATCTGGGGGAGCTGTCCATGCCGTGCGCGCTCATTGCCGGCGCCGACGACGCCAAATTCGCAGACATCGCCCGACACATGGCTGTAGCCATTCCCCAGGCCACTGTCTGTTTGATTCCTGATGCCGGCCACGCCGCTCACCTGGAGGCCCCCTGTGCGACGGCGGCCGCAGTAGCGCAATGCGTGTCGAGCTGATTGACGTCGAGCTGCAGCTGCGTCTGCCGTTGATGACGGGGCGGGGAGCCGTCACCGACAGAAATGGCTTGCTGGTGCAGATATCCGACGGCGGCGTCACGGGCTGGGGGGAAGCCATGCCCCTGCCCGGCTGGCCTGGGGCCGATCTCTCGGCCACCCGGAGGGCGTTGCAGGCGTGGGCGGCAGAGCCCGATCTCGACGGCCTTCCCGCCGAGCGCTTCGCCCACGGCGCGGTCGAACTGGCCCTTGTTGATTTGGAGGCTCGGCGCACGGGGAGCACCCAGGCCGAGGTGCTGGCCGGCGACAGCACGCCGGCCGACTCGGTGGAGGTCAACGCGTTGGCCAGAGATGCCGATGACGCGGCCGCAGCGGTTTCCGCCGGCTTCCGCACGGTGAAGCTGAAGGTGGGAGCGTCTGATCTGGAATCCGATGTGGCCGCGGTAGCCGCAGTGCGCCGCGCCATCGGCGCCGACGCCCAGCTGCGCCTCGACGCCAATGGGGCCTGGACCGAAGAGGAGGCCGCTGAAGCGTTGGCTCGGCTGGGACGATACGACATCGAGTACGTCGAAGAGCCGACGCCCGGTCTCGAAGCGCTGGCTCGAGCGGCTGAACGATCGCCGGTCCCGGTGGCGGTGGACGAAAGCCTGGGCTCGGTTGGCGCCCGCATTCCCGACTCAATCTCTGTGGTGGTGCTCAAGCCCATGGCCCTCGGCGGTCCCCGCACCGCGCACGCCGCCGCCCGCCGCTGGATCGCTCAGGGGCGCAAGGTGGTTGCCACCAACTACTTCGACTCCGCCGTCGGCCAACACGCCGCCCTCAGCGTCGCCGCCGCTCTCCCCGGCCCTCCGCACGCCCACGGCGCCCTCACCTCCGCCCTGTTCACCGGCGATGCCGCCGACTTGCCGCCGCTAGCCAACGGTCGCTGCCCGGTCCCGTCCCAGAGCCCCGCCCCAACAGGCTTCGGCCCCGAGGAGTGATGATGCTATGATGCGGACAACGTCGGACTTAGCCCGGCCGCTCAGGGTGCCCAGACCACGGTGTCGGTGTTGGCGTCGATGATGATGCGGTTGTCCAAGGTTTGGTCGAGGGCCACCGAAACGGTCTGCTGGAGGCCGGAGCGCTGGCACTCCTCCTTCATGACGAGGGCGTAGACGGCGATCTTCACCTGGGTGATGCCGTACTCGATCTCGGCGTCGCTGAACTGCTCGCACTCGGTGCCCCAGTAGCGGACGGTGAGGGTGCGGCCGCCGTCGCCCACCTCCACGTTGTTGATGATGCGGATCTGCCGGGGCGGCCCCTGGGGAAGCTCTTTGGTCTCGGTGGTGCAGCCCGCGGCCAAGAGCGCCACCGCCAAGGCCACCGCGATCCCGGCAAACCTCACCACTGCTGCGCCCAGGTCGCCGCCGATCCCACCCCCCGATCATGCCACCCGAATGCCCACAGGTCAGCCCATGCTCATCTTCGCGCCCTGGTACACCCTGCTCGCGACCGCGGCCCCGCCTTCAGGTCAGCCCAATGAGCCAGGGGTGGCATCAGCTGTCACTCCTGTCGATATGCTCTTAAAAACAGGGGCGAACCAGATGGCTCACTCTTGGGAGACGCATAGGAGGTCCTCATGGCCAGTATGACAGTCCCTCGAGAAGACATCGTTGAGATGTTGAAGAGGAACGCAGATGCGACTGGGCTGGGGTTGCGCGGCTTCTACGAACTCGGTGTAGAGGATCGCCTCGACAACTCTTTGCTTCGCGATCTGTGGCTGATCTGGGGTGACGTGCTAACCGAGGAAGACCTTCCAGCCGCAGAGTGAACGACCTCCTGGAAACAGAAGCCAGCGCTTTCGCCGAAAATTTGGATGACCTCATCCAGGGATGCATTGATAACGCTCCCAGATTTTTTGTAATCAACACAAGTAGCGACGAGCAGTGTCGAATTGGGCCTGGGCCGTTCGAATCCGACCACGGTTCAGGGACTGGTTTTAGATTCGTGCCGTTGGTTCGAGAGTGCGATGAGGGGGATCAACCACGGCTGATGCTCAAGATCGA
>JAPYOC010000207.1 GCA_028278955.1 Candidatus Poriferisocius aerobius | reverse complement strand
GGCAGGGCCTCCACGTAGAGCCGGTAGTCGACCTGCCCGGCATGAGCGGAAACCACCGTCACCTTCCACGACCCGGTAGCGGGCAGGTTGGCGGACACCAACTGGAGCTTCTTGGACGCCGAGGTCAGCACGCGATCACCCAGCCGTACATCCAGCCACACCCCGATCGGGGCTTCCAGGGTGGCAGTGAACGCCTGACCCCTGGATATGTGGGCCGTGTAGGGCTGCCGATGTTGAAAGGCGATCAGCACGGGCGGTTTGGCCACCCCGCCTCGCCCGTCGTCCAAGAACGGGACAAGCAAGAAGTCGCTGGAGGCACCACCGTAGGAGCGCTCGGCCTTGCCGCCTTCGAGGTGGATGGGCAGTCCATCCACCTCGAAGGAGAGATTTTCGAGGTCCTCCCAACTCACCCCCGTTCGCTCTATTGGCACCGAGTCGTCCATGCCGCACCCTCCGAGAAACACGGCCAAAGCCAGCCCGACTGCCGCGACGCTGCGAAAGGCCATGGCCGGCTACCGGCAGAGGGGTTCGAATCGATACCCCCGACTGGCGAGTTCGCTGAGGGCGATATCGAGCCCGAGGACCGTCCAAGAGCGGTCGCCGCCGCCGTCATGCATGAGGATGATCACGCCATCTCGGGCGTGGTCCACAACTTTTCGAGCGATGTCCTGAGGCGATTGCGGAATCCAGTCTTGCGGGCTGAAATCCCAGGTGAACACGGTCAATCCGTGCTCGGCGGCCCAGGGGCGGGTGGAGGCGTCCATCGAAGCATAAGGGGGCCGCAAACAGTCGGTGGCCCGATAGCCGAGCAGCGCCGCCTGGGTTCGGCCCACCGTCTCGTCGAACTCCTCACGGGTGAGACCCCCCAGAGCCTCGTGGTTCCAGGTGTGGTTGCCGAGAGTGTGCCCTTCTTCGACGATGCGCTGGGTGGTATCGGGATAGGCCTCCACCAGCGACCCCACCACAAAGAATGTGGCCTGAGCCCCATAGCGGGCCAGCACATCGAGCATCTGGGGCGTGTAGACGGGGTGAGGGCCGTCATCGAACGTGAGGTACATGACCGGCGCAGGCCCATCGGAAGGCGGAGCAGGGGTTGAAGCCGGCGTGGAGAGGGAGACAGGCATCGGCGGAGCCGATGTCGGAGCAGGCGTCAGGGTCGGCAACGGCGCCGGCACAGAGGTGGGGGCCGAGGTCGGAGGCGGAGCAGAAGTGGGGGTCGGCACCGGAGAAGGCGAAGGAGTCGGCGCCGAGGTCGGAGGCGGAGTCGAGGTCGGAGTAGGGAAGGGGGTCGACACCGACGTGGGGATCGCCGCCAGCGTGGCCGGAGCGGGTTCTGACTGCGCCTGTGGAGATGGCACCGGCAACGAGGTGTCAGTCGGAGCAGGGCTGCCTTGGCCGCAGCCGGCGAGGAGTGCGGCCAGCGCGACTGCAACGGCGAAACGCTGGTTCATGCGCTTCAGCACTCAGTCGAGTTCGGCCATCGGGGGGATCTTCCGCTCCAGCAATGCGTCGTAGCGGACCCGGAGCTGGCTGGCATAGCTGGGCTTGGTGGGGATGAGGAAATCCCCGGCGCGGATTCCGGCCATAACCGAGCCGACCACCTCGGACGGGGAGATGCCGGCGGCCGTTAACTCGGACAGCGACTCCACCACAAAGGCGTTGTCCTCGCTCTCATCGGTGCCGTAGCGGCTGCTTCGCACTCGGGCAGTGTGGGCGATGGCAGTGTCGATGGAACTAGGGGTCAGCACCGAGGCGCCGACCTTGGCCCCCACCGCGGCCAAGTCGAGTGCCAGGCACTCGGTCAGCGAGAAGGCGGCGCACTTGGACACCACGTAGGGGCTGGAGAATCCACCGGCTACGAAAGCCGCCACCGACGCGGTGTTCACAATGTGCCCCTCGGTGTCTTGAGCGATCATCCGGGGCACAAACGCGGCCACCCCGTTGATGATGCCGTAGACGTTTACGCCGAACACCCAGTCCCAGTCGGCCGGGCTGCGCTCCCACATGAGCCCGGCCTGGAACACTCCGGCGTTGTTGAACAGCAGGTCTACCTGCCCGAAGGCGTCCCAAGCGGCGTCGGCCAGGGCCTCTACCGATGCCCGGTCGGCCACGTCCACCTCGACGGCAACCGCTCCTTCCCCGATGTCCTCCGCGGTGGCGGTGGCACCGGCGAAATCAATGTCCGCCGCAACTACCCTGGCACCCTCAGCGCTGAAACCGGCTGCCAATGCCGCGCCGATCCCGCTGGCTGCCCCGGTGATAACCGCCACCTTTTGGTCGAAGCTCTGCATCGCCCAATGCTGGCACGACTAGACCGCAGATGTCAGTGCGGGAAAGCCTGAGGCTACGGGCTGGTTGCGGCTTCCGGCCATACCTCGGGGTCATGGGCGCCGTCGCCCTCCCGCTCGCAGACGAGGTCGCGGTCCCCGGCCACAAAGGCATAGATGCGGCAGGCCGCCAGCGCCACCCACTGATTCGTGAGGTCGTAGAACTCCCCCCGGGCGCTCATGATGGCCAGCGCAAACCAGCTGCCGTCGGCGAGCACGACGACTCCGGCGTCGGTCATCTGCCGGTATTCCGCGGGACAGCAGTTCGGCCGAAGCCAACCCGCCTTGTGCAGCGACAGTGCCGCCACTCGGGGAGGCAGCCGATCCAGCAAGACCCCGTCAAGGTCTCTCGGGGAGGCCAGCGAATGGGATGTGTCCAGCAGCCACTGCTGAAGAGCCGCGGTCTCATCGGGTTCCAAGAGCTCGCCCTTGTACAGCCGGACGAAGAACAACGCCAGGTCGGCCATGGTGGTTCGGTTGCCCAGAGGGTTGTCGGGCTGGAAATTGCCGGCCACCCGATTGGGATCCTGAAAGCGCCATGCCTCGAGCCGGGTGTCGGACAATCGGGCCGTATTCCTGGTCCAGGTGTTCACCGCGTCCACGCCCCCGGCCAGATCGATCAAGCGTCCCCCGGCCAGGTTGTCGGACAAGATCAGGGCCGGGTACGCGGATGGCCTCGCCGCCTCCACGCCGACCGCATCGAGGGCCGCGGCAGCCCACAGCGGCTTGACCGCGCTGGCCGAGATCCGAGACTCGGTGGCCTGGTACCCGTGGAGCGTTTCGTCGGGAAGCACCACCGCCATCGAAATCTGCCCGTCGGGGTTCCATGTTGCGGAGACCTCGGCCAAATGCTCGAACTCCTCAGCCAGCACAAAATGGAACTCCTCAGCCAGCGAGTTCAAGAACTCCTGAGCGGAGCGATCAGGGGTCGGGGTTGGCTCGATGGTCGGCTCAGGGGCCGCCGCCTCGATGATGGGACTCGGAGCGGGCGCCAACGCCGGAGGTGCCAGCGTCGAAGAGGGCGGGGCAGATGCCGCAGTCGACGCTGGGTTGGAAGCGGCCCCCGCGCCGATCGAGGTCACCTCCAGCACCACCTCGGATTCCCCGGCACAGCCTGCGGTGCCGACGATCACCCCGAAAAGCGCCGAAACCGCAACCAGCGAGCCCGCTCGAGCAAACACGCTGCAAATTACACCGCAGAGGCGCAGTCAGCAGACAACCCCTGGTCTGATCAGCCGGTGTCGTTGACCAGGGTCGTGCTCGCCGGCATAGACGGCATCAACGGCGCTCACTGCTCCTCGTCCTCTCGCCGGCGCCGTCGTCGGCCGCGGCGGGCCGGAGCCATCTCTGCCGCCTCGTCCATGGCCGACTGCATGGCCTCTCGCAGACGGGCGGTGAACTCGTTGCGAGCATCGGACGACAGCCGCCCGTTCTTGGTCTCGGGGGGCAGAAGCGGTTCTCCGACCACGATGGACACTGGCACCCGTCGGAGCACTTTCGCCTTGGGCGGCATGGCCTCCTCCGTGCCGGCAATGCCCACCGGAAGAATCGGCACCCCGGCTCGCGCCGCTAAAAAAGCGGCGCCGCCGAAGATCTCCCCCACCTGGCGGCCCGAGTGGCGAGTTCCCTCGGGGAACACCAGCACCGGCTCGCCCCGCCGCAGCAGACCGATAGCCTCCTGCAACGCCCGGCGGTCTCCCGCCCCTCGATGGACGGGGAACGATCCCATCACGGCGCTCACCCAGGTGCCGAGCCCGCCCTTGAACATCTCGATCTTGGCCAGCGATCGCACGATCCGGGGGCACCGGCAGTTCACCAGGGGAGCGTCGAGATTCGACCGGTGAACGGGGGCGATGATGAACGCTCCCTCGGTTCTCAGCCGCTCGTCGCCAACTATTCTTGTGCGCAGATACAGACGCCCCACCACCCTGACCAAGACCCACAGCACCCAGTAGAGAAGCTGGGCCCGGCGGGTCTGCCAGATGGCCACCACCCGGTCTTCCAAATGCTGCTCAGACATGATCCTGTATCGCCTTCCAGACTCGCTCAGGGGCCAGCGGCGTGCGCAGACAGCACACTCCGACGCGGCGCAGCGCATCAGCCCCGACTGGCTACAACCGGCCCTTTGACAGCAGCGCTCATGCCCGCGACTCTATTGGAACGCGTGGGCAGGCATGCCTCCAGGCTGCGTGCCGCGCAATCCCCACACAGCAGTTGTCGCGCCTCATGGCTGGAACCCTCTTGCCCTCCAGCAAACGGATGGCCGCAGCGGCGAGGGCGATAGCTAGCCTTTTGGCGTGGTCTCGTTCTTCGACACCCGGCGCCGGGAGATCGTGGCGTTCGAGCCGCTGGTCGAGGGCCGGGTGTCGATGTATGTGTGCGGACCCACCGTGTACGACCATCCCCATGTGGGTCACGCCCGCACCGCGCTCACGTTCGACATGATCCGCCGCTATCTCCAGTGGCGGGGCTATGAGGTCACCTTCGTGTCGAACATCACCGATATCGACGACAAAATCATCCACCGGGCGTCGGCGACCGGAGCAACCGAGCCCGAGCTGGCGGCCCGCTACGAGCAGGCCTACGTCGAGCAGATGGACCGCTTCGGCATTGCCCGGCCCGACCACCGGCCCCACGCCACCGAGTATGTCGAGGAGATGTTGGATTTCGTCGGCGACCTGGTGGATCGGGGCGCGGCCTACCCCATCGAGGGCAAGGGGGTGTACTTCTCGGTGGACGCCCATGCCCGCTATGGCGACCTCATCGGGCGCACCCCGGACGAGCTGCGGGAGGGGGCTGGCGCCCGAGTCGAGGTGGACGCCGACAAGGCCGATCCGCTGGATTTCGCCCTCTGGAAGGCGGCCAAACCAGGCGAGCCGGCGTGGGACTCGCAGTGGGGCCCGGGCCGCCCCGGCTGGCACATCGAGTGCGTGGCCATGGCCACCGATCTGCTGGGCGAGACCTTCGACATCCATGGCGGGGGCGACGATCTGGCCTTCCCCCACCATCAGAACGAGGTGGCCGAGGCCGAAGGGGCTGATCTGGGCTTCGCCCGCCACTGGATCCACGGCGCCATGCTCAACGTGAACGGCGAGAAGATGGCCAAGTCGATGGGCAACTTCACCACCCTGTCCGACCTGCTCGACGCCTGCGAGCCCCCAGCGCTACGACTGCTGATGCTGCAAACCCACTACCGCACGGTCATGGAGTTGAGCGACGATGCCCTGGCCGGAGCCGCCGGGGCGCTAGAGCGGCTGAGAGCCTGGAAGCGGCGGGCAGAGGCCGCGGGCCTGGATCAGGCGGCAACGCCCGACCCCGGCGCAACCACCCGGTTCGCGGCGGCGATGGACGACGACTTCGCCACGCCGGCTGGGCTGGCGGTGGTGTTCGACACGGTGCGAGAGGCCAATGCCGCGCTGGATGCCGGAGACACCGGCCGGGCGGCGACGGCGCATGCCACGGTGTGCGATTTGGCCGCGGCTCTGGGCCTCGCCTTGACCGGCGACGACCGAGACGGCGGCCGCGAATCGGCGGCCGCGATCGAGAAGCTCGTGGCCGAGCGAGACGAGGCCCGCAAAGCCAAGGACTACACCACCGCTGACCGAATCCGCGACCAGCTCGCCGGCCAGGGGATCGCCCTCGAGGACACGCCCGGCGGCACTATCTGGAGGAATATCTGAGGCTGGAGGAAGATCTGAGGCAGCGCATCAGCAGGCTGCTCAATCGGCCGGTCGCCGCAGTGGAGGTCGTCGACGATCAATCCGGCACCACCCGGCGCACAAGGGCCCGGTTGTCGCTGGCCGATGGCGATGTGCTCCCGGTATTCGTGAAGCGACCGTCTCGATCGCCGGTCGCTCGGGCGTTTGTGGCCGTTCCCCGCCTGAGCCGGGCCGAAGTGGGATTTTATGCCGAGTTGCGCGACCAGGTGCCGGTGGCCACCCCCCACTGCCATGGCGCCGGGCACTCGTGGCTCGACTTCATCGTGGTGCTGGAGGATTTGGCCGACTCCGGCGCAACGGTGCGGTCGTCCACCGACACGCTCAGCGCCGACGAGGCGGCCGAGTTGCTGGCTGAGCTGGCCGACATGCACCGCCAGTGGTGGGGGCGCACGGGGTCGCATCCGTGGCTGACCCTCAACGCCCGGCGAGAGCTGAGGCTGGGAGCAGTGCTCAGCCCCTCGCTGTGCCGCTTGGGGCTCTGGCGAGTTGGCTCGACAGTTCCCGAGCCGCTGCGCCAGGCCCTCTCCCGCTACGCCCGCAATCGCCGAGCAGCCCACGCGTCCATGTCCACCGGTCCGGCCACGCTGATCCACAACGACTGCCACCCGGGAAACCAGTTCATCACCGCCGACGGCCGTGCCGGCCTCCTCGACTGGCAACTCTGTCGGGCCGGGCCGTGGGCACGAGACGTTGCCTATCTGCTGGCCACATCGCTGGATCCCGAGACCCGCCGAAGCGTCGAGAGGGATCTGCTGGCCGACTACCGGCACCGGCTCGGCCCCGCCGCTCCGAATGCCAACCAGGCCTGGCTGGACTACCGGCGCCACATCGCCTACGCCGTCGAGGCCATGCTGGTGACCGCCGGGGTGGGGGTGATGATGCCCAAATCCACCTCTCAGACCCTGCTCAGCCGGGCCGCGGCCGCGGCGGGCGACCTAGATTCGTTCGGCGCGCTATGACCCAGACAGCCCCCAACCCGCTTGACGCCCCATGACCGAGTCTTTCCCCCGACAGCACGCCCGCACCCGGGGCTTCACCTTGGGAGCGCCTCGCAGCTTCACCGTCGCCGATGACGGCCAGCGGGTGGCCTTTCTGCGCAGCACCTCGGGCGACGACCCGGTCAACCGGCTCTGGCTGCTGGACACCGCCACCAGGGTTGAGCGGCTTCTCGCCGATCCCGCTCAACTGCTGGCCGAGGGCGGCGAGGAGAACCTGCCCCCGGCTGAGCGGGCCCGCCGGGAGCGAGCCCGGGAAAGCGGCGGGGGAATCGTGGCCTACGCCGGCGATCCCAGTTTGGGCAGAATCGCCTTCACCTTGGACGGGCGGGTGTTCCTGGCCGATGCCGCAGAAGGCTCTGTCGAGTCGCTGCCCGCGGCGCCTGGCGCGTTCGATCCCCGCCCGTCCCCCGACGGGCAGCGGGTGGCCTATGTATCCGGCACCGGCTTGCGGGTGGTGGACGCCGCACCCGGCGGGCACGACCGGCCGGTCATCGACGAGCCGGGCGACACCGTCAGCTGGGGATCGGCCGAATTCATCGCCGCCGAGGAGATGGGCCGCAACCGGGGATTTTGGTGGTCGCCCGACAGTCGGCGCCTCCTGGTGGCCCGAGCCGACACCGGCGGTGTCCCCGTCTGGCACATCGCGTCCCCGGCCGACCCGGCGGCGGCCCCGGTGCCCATGGCTTATCCCGCGGCGGGCACGGTGAACGCCGATGTCTCTCTGGCCATCCTCGGGCTCGATGCCAGCCGCATCGACATTTCCTGGGACCGGGATGCCTGCGAGTACCTGGCCCGGGCCTCGTGGGCGCCGCGGGCGAACCCAGTCCTCGCGGTGCAAAGCCGCGACCAACGCACGGTGGTGGTCTTGGAAATCGACCCCGATACCGGGGCGACAGCTGAAATCGCCCGACAGACCGACGATCACTGGGTGGAGCTGGTGCCCGGTGCGCCCGCGTGGATGGGTCGGCAAGTGGTGACCGCCGAGGATCGGGGCGCAGCTCGTCGGCTGGTCGTCGGCGGAGCAGCGGCCACTCCCGACACGCTGCAAATACGCAGTGTGGTGGCCGCCGATGAGAACCGGGTGGTCTTCACCGCCTCCGACGAGCCCACCGAGACCCATCTTTGGCAGTTCCGATCCGATGGCGAACTACAACGGCTTACCGCTGAACCCGGAGTTCACAGCGCGGCCGCAGGGGGCGAGACCCTGGTGGTGGCGCGGGCCGCAACAGCCGATCGAGAAGCCGCCGTGGAGGTGGTCACCCCCGCCGAGCGCTTTCCCATCGCATCGAATGCCGCTACACCGCCGCTGTCGCCGTCGCCCCGTTTCTTCGTGGGCGGCCGTCGGGAGCTGACAAGCGCAGTTCTGTACCCCGCTGTCGACGCCGGAAACCACGCCGATCAGCTGCCGGTGCTGCTCGACCCCTACGGCGGCCCCCACGCCCAGCGCGTGCTCAAGGCCCGCTCGCCGTTTCTCGTGTCGCAGTGGTTCGCCGACCAGGGGTTCGCCGTGGTTGTCACCGACGGCCGGGGCACCCCGGCCCGCGGCCCGGCCTGGGAGCGGGCGGTGGCCGGCGATCTGGCCCGCCCGGTGCTCGACGACCAGATCGACGCCCTGGACGCGCTGGCCGGGCAGCATCCCCGGCTCGACCTGGGTCGGGTGGCCGTGCGGGGCTGGTCGTTCGGCGGCTACCTGGCCGCGCTGGCCGTGCTGGCCCGACCCGACCGCTTCCACGCCGCCATCGCCGGGGCGCCGGTGACCGACTGGCGGCTTTACGACACCCACTACACCGAGCGCTACCTGGGTCACCCCGACGACAATCCCGATGCCTACACCCGCACCAGCCTGCTGGAGCGGGCCGGAGACCTCAGCAGGCCTCTGCTGTTGATCTGCGGCCTGGCCGACGACAACGTGTTCTCAGCCCAC
>JAPYOC010000206.1 GCA_028278955.1 Candidatus Poriferisocius aerobius | reverse complement strand
AAACTGAACCGGACTGAGCCCATTGAGTCCCACCCTAATGGTATTTCCGGTATGAAAGTCGGCGTCAGATCATGCCGACGCATTCACCAAAACGCCGTCACTTCGACGGCTCGTGATCCAGCTCGCCAGTCGGTGTCTCTCCCCCTGATAGGTCTACGACTCGACGCTCGGTGACGATCGCCGTGATGAGCTCGGCCCGAGTGACGTCGAACGCGGGATTGATCGCTTTGGTCTCCGGCGGCGCCGTGCCAGCAAACGGGTAAGAAGTGACTTCACGGGCGCCTCGATCCTCTATTGGGATTGAGGCACCCGTGGCTGTTTCGAGGTCGATGGTCGATTCTGGCGCCACCACCACAAACGGAACGCCGGCATCTGCGGCGGCCAGCGCGAGGCCGAACGTGCCTATCTTGTTGGCGGTGTCTGCGTTGGCAGCGATCCGGTCGGCGCCGGTCAGCACAACGTCGACGAGACCGCTGGCCAGCACTGATGCCGCAGCGCTGTCGACGATGAGCCGGTGCGGAGCACCCATCTGGGAGAGCTCCCAGGCCGTCAGCCGAGCGCCTTGCAGCAGGGGCCGGGTCTCCAGCGCGACAACCTCCTCCAGCATGTCCCGCTTGTGGAGCTCCTCGGCGACGGCGAGCGCCGTGCCTCCCTCCACGGCGGCGAGCGCCCCGGTGTTGCAGATCGTCATCACCGTCAGCGGCCGGGCAGCCGCGATCTTCTCCACAAAATCGGCGCCGCGCGCTGCCATCTTGCGGGAGGCGGCGATCTCTTCGTCCCGGACCTCGAGGGCCGCCCCGAGCACCGCATCGAAGCCCTGCGGGGCGAATTCGGCCACGCGGCGGACCATGCGCGCGAGGTTCACTGCTGTGGGCCGGGCGCGCTCCAAGTCCACTAGCAGGGCCTCGAGCCGCGCGGGGTCGCCTGCGGCCTCGCGGTAGGCGAGTGCTACGCCGAAACCGCCGACCACTCCCAAGGCGGGCGCCCCACGAACCGCGAGACGGTCAACAGCCGCCACCATGTCGGCCACTGCGGTGAGGCGAAGCACTTCCACCGAGCCGGGAAGCACCGTCTGGTCGATGACCTCCACCGCGCCTTCAACCCAATCCACCGTACGCGTCAAAAGCACACCCTTTATTTGTCTGATAACTGAAGCCAAGTTACTCGCACCGCTACGGCTATCTCAACCTCGACTTTAGGCGGCTCTTTGACTATAGACTGAGATCATAGAATGCACAGTCGATGTTGACAGCGCATCAGGTGAACACCTAATTTGTCAGACAAATAGACCCAAGCAAGTAGGCATTGTGGGTCGGTCACGAGGGTCTCATGGAGAGCAGATGGACGTCGGCAAACGCTGACAGCGAACACAGCGACGACCTTGATGCCTGCGTCCATGGCTCTCAGCTGCTGGGCCGCGACCCAGCTCTCGTCCTGCACGGTGGGGGGAACACGTCCGTCAAACAGTCGTTCCACGACCTCACTGGCCGGACAATCGACGCGCTCTACGTAAAGGGGTCGGGTTGGGATCTGGCCACAATCCAACGAGCGGGCTTCGCCCCGCTCCGCCACGATCGCCTCCTCGAGCTGCTTGCCCTCGACTCGCTGAGCGATGTGGACATGATGCGAGAACTCTCAGCCGCTTGCCTGGACCCCGCGGCGCCCGCGCCATCGGTTGAGACGCTCCTCCATGCCCTGATTCCTTACAAGGCGGTGCAACACAGCCACGCCGATGTGATCGTCACCCTCACCAACACCGCCGAAGGGGAGACCATCGTCAGAGACGTCTACGGACCAGACGTGCTCATCATTCCCTACGTCATGCCGGGCTTCGACCTCGCAAAGGTCGTGTCGCGGATGTGGGATGACGACAGCTACTGCGGGATGGTCCTCCTCAACCATGGTCTGTTCACCTTTGCCGACACGACGAGAGAGGCGTACGAGCAACACGTGGAGCTCATCTCCCGCGCCGAAGCATGGCTCGATGAAAATGCGCCAATCGCGGCGCCGACGACCGAACCGCCGCCGCCGTGCAGCTGCCTTCGCCTCGCCGAGCTTCGCCGGCAACTCTCAGAGGTCGCCGGCAAGCCGCTCATCGTGGGGCGACACTGGACGCCGCAAGTCGCCCGCTTCGTGGCTCGAGCAGATCTTGAGAGCCTGGCCAACCGGGGCCCATTGACCCCGGACCATGTGTTGAGAACGAAGCGGACAGCATTGGTGGGCACAGACATCGAATCCTACGCAGAGGCCTACGAGGGCTACTTCGGCGAGAACGCAGCCCGCACCGAGGCGCACCTCAAGATGCTCGACCCCGCGCCCCGGGTCTTGGTCGACCCCGAAATCGGCCTTCTCGGTATTGGCGAGACCGCCAAGGCATCGGCCATCTCGGCTGAGATCTACGCCCACACCATGACTGTGCTCGAACGGGCCGAAGACCACCTCGACGGCTACGTCGCACTCCCGCCCGAAGATATCTTCGACATCGAATACTGGTCGCTCGAGCAAGCCAAGCTCGCTCTTGACGGCCCAAAAGCCCGATTCACCGGTTGCACTGCGATCGTCACCGGGGCAGCATCAGGAGTTGGCCGGGCTTGTGCCGATGCCCTCCTCTCACAAGGCTGCGCCGTAACCGGTTTCGACTCCTCACCAGATGTCGAGTGCGCCTTCGAAGGCCCCAACTGGCTCGGACGACAGGTGGACGTCACCGACGCAGACGCCCAGCAGCGGACCATCGACGACGCGGTTGAACGGTTCGGCGGTGTCGATATCGTCGTTGCCGCCGCAGGCATCTTCGGCCCGTCAGCGCCAATCCAACACCTCGACTTCGCCGACTGGCGATCAGTCCAAGCGGTGAACGTTGACGCAATCGCGCAACTCCTGTCGTCGTCTCACGACCTCTTGGCGCTCTCGCCCATCGGCGGGCGGGTGGTCATAATCGGATCGAAGAACGTACCTGCTCCCGGACCGGGCGTTGCCGCCTACTCCGCCTCCAAGTCGGCCGTGACACAACTGGCGCGGGTCGCGGCAATCGAGTGGGCCGAAGAGGGCATCCGCGTGAACGTCGTCCACCCCGACGCCGTGTTCGATACCGGGCTTTGGGACGAGGAGGTCCTTGAGGCGAGGGCGAAACACCATGGACTGACCGTCGAAGAGTACAAGTCCCGCAATCTGCTCGGCACCACGGTGAACTCGAAGGCGGTCGCCGCGGTCGTCGCCGAGCTTTGCAGCGAAACGTTCGCCGCGACGACCGGCGCGCAGATTCCCATTGACGGCGGCAACATCCGAGTGGTGTAGCTGCTCTGGCCCGTTGTGGTTATTAGTCAGTCAGCCCTCTCGATGTACTGGGGCAAAGTCTCCGCAGTGAGTATCTCGTAGTCGAAAGCCATGGCTGGAACCTCTGCTGGTGCAGCAATCAACTTGTCTGACAAGTCGAATGATATGGCGCGGGACCTAGGATGTATGTGGCAACTGCCCAGCGACAACCACGTCGGAGAGGATCGCGATGACCCAATCGGACCGCATAGCACAGGACTTGCGGGAACGCGTCGAAAGCGGCGAATGGCCAACCGGTAGACGCCTGCCGGGTGAGCATCAACTGGCTACCCACTACGGGGTGTCCCGAAGCACGGTTCGCACGGCGCTTCAAGACCTAGAGAGCCGTGGACTTACGGTGACGCGGCATGGGTCCGGCACTGTCGCCGTCGCCACCGGACATGACCACCAGGCCGACATCCGCCGTCTCGAGTCTATGACGGAGACGATACGTCGACGCGGCCTCGAACCTGGCATGCGCTATAGGAGCATTTCGATCAGAACCATCTCCAAGGAGGAGGCCGAAGAGCTACAGCTCAACCCTACGGCGGAAGTGGTCGGGATAGAGAGAACCTTGACCGCCGATGGCGAAGTCGTGGCCTTCTCGTACGACGTCATCCCGGTGGACCGCCTTGGCGGCACACCGGACCCATCGGAGATCACTGGGTCCGTCTTCGCGTTGCTCGGACGACACGGTCATCATGTCGCTGTCGCAACAACCGAGCTCCACGCCGCTCACGGCGATGGCATCGGCTGGGGGGAGAAGCCGGAGGACCCCTCCTATCTCGTGCTGGTACAGAATCATCTAGACGGCGAGGGGCGGCCGGTGTTCTTGTCGTCTACGTACTTCATCGAAAGTCGCTTCCCGTTCGGCCTCGTCCGCCACCGCTGAGAACGCCGAGACCTCTTGCGGGCGGCTCCGAAAATCTGTCTAGCAAATTCATACTGTTTCTAATCCCCAAAACAGCAAACGTCCAGATCAACTCTCCACTCGCAAAATATAGACAAGTCGATATATACTGTTGGTTGTGAAACCAGCAGAAGCAATACGGCCAGCAGAAGCAATACGGGAGGCGCGGCGGCGCAAGGGCTTGAGCCAGGCGGAGTTGGCGATGCGTGCCGGTACCAGCCAACCGGTGATCTCTGCCTATGAGCGTGGACGGCGTGACCCCACCACCCGCACCCTCCGCCGTTTGATCGCTGCTGCGGGCTGCAGTCTGGAGTTCCGGCTGGCACCCGAGCCTCCCGACATTCCACCGCCGGCGAACCTCGAGGAGCACGCTTCGCGGCTCTTAGACGTACTCCTTCTAGCCGATGCCGTCGGACACGGCGATCGCTCCCCCCTGGCCTTTCCTCGAATCGACTCGCTGTGACCCAGCTGTCACTGCCAGACAAGATCCTGGCTGTCGACCGGGCCTTCGAGCGCGTTCCCCACGCGTTCGGCGGCGCAATCTCGCTCGCCTACCACGCCGAGCCGCGCGCCACCATCGACATCGACGTGAACGTCTTCGTGCCCGTGGATCGAGTCGATGAGATACTC
>JAPYOC010000205.1 GCA_028278955.1 Candidatus Poriferisocius aerobius | reverse complement strand
CCCCCGCCAGCGTGGCACCCTTTTGCCGAAGACACCGGCCTCTGGCTACCCTCTCCCGGCAATGACCCCCCCCAGGTAGCGGCCAGGATGTAATCGCCCTTTTGAAGGAGCGGGGGCCAGACAAGCCGCAGCTGCGGGGGCAGCTGTTTGAGCGCCTGATTGCTGAGGCGCTGCGCAAGCACCCCGGGGAGTACGGGGAGTCTCGCTTCCAGAGTGTGTGGCGGTGGTCGGAGTGGCCGGATCGCCACAGGCGGGGGTTCGGCGCGGATTGCGGCATCGACCTGGTCGCCGAGCAGAGCGACGACTTCGGCGGCGGGCTTTGCGCCATCCAGTGCAAGGCGTACGAGGACACCTCCACCGTCCCCACCAGCGCAGTGGACTCGTTCTTGGCCGAGTCGGGCACCGACGACTTTGCCGCCCGCCTGCTGGTGGCCACCGGCGGGCTCACCGACAACGCATGGCGAAAGATCAACAAGGCCACGCCGCGCTGCGAGGTGCTCGACCGCAGCACCATCAACGGCTGGGACGTCCGGTGGGAGGACTTCCTCGACCGGCCCGCGGCCCTCGAGTTCAACGCGAAGCGATACGCGCCGCGTCTCTATCAGCAAGATGCGGTGCGGGCGATCGTAGATGGCCTGTCCGATTCCGGCCGCCGGGGCCAGATGGTGCTGCCCTGCGGCACCGGCAAATCTGTGGTGGCGCTGTGGGCGGCCGAGAAGCTGGCCGGCAAAGGCGGGCGGGTGTTGTATGTGGTGCCCTCGATCGCCTTGATGGGCCAGACAATGCGGGAGTGGGCCGCGCAGAAGTCGTTTCGCCACCGCTATCTCGGGGTCTGCTCCGATCCCACCTCCGGTCGCCGGTCGGCCAAGAAGGCCGACCTCGCCGATGACCTCACCGAGTTGGCCATGCCGGTCACCACCGACACCGCCCGGCTCGGCCCAGAGCTCGACCGCCTCGCCGACCCCGACGCTATGGCAGTGGTGTTCTGCACCTATCAGTCGCTTCCCAAGATCGCCGAGATCCAAAGCCAAGGCACCGCCGCGTTCGATCTCATCATCTGCGATGAGGCCCACCGCACGACCGGTGTTGAATCGGCCAAATCCGAAACGAAAACCGGCGAAGACAAATCTGGGTTCCGCTTGGTCCACGACGACAATCGGGTAAACGGCCACCGCCGGCTCTACATGACCGCCACGCCACGGGTGTTCACCGAGAAGGCCAAGCAGAAGGCCACCGACAACGACGTAGACAGCTTCTCGATGGACGACGAGTCGGTGTACGGCCCCGTGCTCTACCGCATGGAGTTCGCTGAGGCGGTGGACCGCGGGTGGCTCTCCGACTACGAGGTGGTGGTGATCGCCGTTTCCGACCGCGATCTGCGCCGCACCTACGAGTCCAGCATCGAGATCAGCCACGCCGACACCGGCCTCGCCTTCGACGACTACGTGAAGCTGGCCGGTTGCTGGGACGCCCTGGCCGACCCGCTCACCGTCAGTACGGGCGGCAACCGCCATACCGGGCAGATCGACATGGCCAACGACACCCACGCCCGCACCGCCATCGCCTTCACCAACAGGGTCAAGGCGTCTCAGCTCACTGCTGAGATGTGGCCGAAAGTGGTCGAGAACGTGAGTGAAGCCGACCGAGGCCGCGAGTACCTCCGACTCGACGTCTCGCATGTGGACGGCTCCACCGCGGCGGTCACCCGCCACATGCACATCAGCGCCCTCAGAGACCACCGCAGCGACCCCAACGCCGATCCCCGCCTGTGCCGAGTGGTGACCAATGCCCGCGTCCTCACCGAGGGCGTTGACGTTCCCGCGCTCGATGCCGTCATATTCTTGGATCGGCGCACCTCCAAAATCGACATCACCCAGGCGGTGGGCCGGGCGATGCGGACCGCACCCGGCAAAAGGCGCGGCTACGTGGTCATTCCGGTGGTCGTGGCCGACGACGAAACCATCTCCTCTGAATCGGTGCTGAACGGCAGCGATTTCAAGGTGGTGTGGGATGTGGTGAGGGCGCTGCGGTCGCACGACGAACGGGTCAACTTCTGGGTCAACAACGTTGAGGTGGCCAAGCAGAAGGCCCCCTTACGGGTGCTTGACCGCACGCAAAACACAAACCCCCCGGAGGCCGACGGCGAAACCGAGACCGGCGCCGGAGCAGGCGAGGCCGCCCAGCTTCAGATGGCTCTCGATGACAAGATCGCCTCCAAGCTGGTGGACGTCTGCGGCGACCGCCAGATGTGGCCCCACTGGGGCAAGATGGCCGCCGAGGTTTGCGCGAAGGTCCAGCGCCGAGTGCGGGCCGTGCTGCTGGAGTTCCCCGAGCTCGCCGGTGCGTTCGACCGCTTCGCCGCCTCGATGCGGCGCACGGTGGGACCTCAGATCACCGATGCCGATGCCCAAGAGATGGTGGCCCAGCACGTGGTGACCATCCCGGTGTTCGACGCCTTCTTCGAGCGGTCGCAGTTCGCCGACTCCAACCCCGTCTCGCAGCAGATCAATCGGCTCCTAGACGAGTTCGCGGCCAAGAACATCGCCTTCGAGCACGAGCGGCGGCCCCTCACCCGAGCCTACGCCCGCATGGCCGACGCCTTCGAGGGAGCGCTGACCGGCGCCCAGAAGCTCGACGTGCTCCGAGAGGTGTACGACGGGTTCTTCAAGGCGGCCATGGCCGACACCGTGAAGCGGCTCGGCATCGTGTACACCCCCGTGGAGTTGGTCGACTTCGTGCTGCGCTCGGTGGACGCAGTGTGCCGCCAGGAGTTCGGCAAGGGCCTCACCTCAGCGGGCGTCCACGTGCTCGACCCCTTTACCGGCACCGGCACCTTCATCAACCGCCTGCTCACCCTGAAGGGCGCCGACGGCGAGTATCTGATCCGCCGCGAGGACGTGCTCCGCAAGTACGCCAGCGAACTTCATGCCAACGAAATCGTTTTGCTGGCCTACTACATCGCCGCTCTGAAGATCGAAGAGGCCGCCGACCAACGAGGCGCTTTCGAGGGCACCCACGGCTACAAGCCGTTCACCGGCATTGTGCTCACCGACACGCTCCGAATGGACGACGAGCAGATGCACCAGCAGCTCGGCCTCAGCCAATACATGGCCGAGAACTCCGACCGGGCCAAGCGCCAGAACAAGGTGCCCATCCAAGTGATCGTGGGCAACCCGCCTTGGTCCGCCGGCCAAAAGAGCGCTGGCGACGACAACCCCAAC
>JAPYOC010000204.1 GCA_028278955.1 Candidatus Poriferisocius aerobius | reverse complement strand
GCTACCAGGTGGTGGCCACCCACCCGCACGACGCCTCGTCGTTCACCCAAGGGCTGCTGTGGTCCAACGGGCTGGTGTTTGAGAGCACCGGGCTGCGAGGACAGTCGGTGCTCCGGATCATCGACTTGCCCACCGGACGGGTGCTCCAAGAGACCGCGGCCGATCCCCGGCACTTCGGCGAGGGCCTGGCCCTGGTGGACGACCGGCTCATCTGGCTCACCTGGCAGGCCGGCACTGCCATCGTCCACCGCTCAGGCACGCTCGAGCCCGTCGGCAGCTTCGACTACGCCGGCGAGGGTTGGGGGCTGTGCCACGACGGCACCCGGCTGGTGATGAGCGACGGGTCGAGCACGCTCACCTTCCGCCATCCCGTCACGTTCGAGGTGCTGGGATCGGCGTCGGTCGCCCGGGCCGACGGCAGCCCGGTGACCCGGCTCAACGAGCTGGAGTGCGTCGGCCGCCAGGTGTGGGCCAACGTCTGGCTCACCGACCGCATCGTGGTTATCGACCCGGCCACCGGAGCGGTCGAAGCCGAGGCCGACATGGCCGGCATCATCAGCCCCCACCCGGCGATCACCGACACCGACAACGTGCTCAACGGCATCGCCTACCGGCCCGACACCGGCACGTTTCTCATCACCGGCAAGCGCTGGCCCGCCGTCTTCGAGGTCCGGTTCCAGCCCCAACCCGAATAGTCCGCCAGCAGCTCAGCCCAGCAGCTCAGCGGCGGTCATGCACGACGACGGTGTTCGAGCTGGAGCGGCCGAACACGTCGGGGGCGTATATCTCCTCGGCTTTGGCCGGGGGCACCACAAAAGTCCCCGGAGTGGTGGCCCTGGCGACGTAGCTGTACTCGTGGGTGCCGGCCCACAGATACGACGAGAACGCCTCGGCCCGGTCGTCGCGGAGATTCTGGTGCTCGTACCAGGTCCATCGCCACCATGCGCCGCCGGCGTCGCGGCGGGGGGCGCCGATCTCCCCGGCCACCGCCACGGCCGGGTTGTGCGGCTCGAAGCCCGCGGGCATGGGATCGACCAGCACCATGTTGGTCCGCCGGCCGTCGTTGACCATGGTCAGGTTCACCCGCACCTGCGCACCAGCACGCACATGCCACACGCCTTCGGCGTCGAGCCGCACGTCCTCGGGATCGTCCACCGCCTCATAGCTGCGCTGCACCACGAAGCCTCGGTCGAGCGCCTCCAAGTCGAGATCGTCGGGGGCGTAGCGGAGCCCGACGCGGTAGTAGAGGCGGCCCTGGCCGTGCTTGTGCACGATAAGGTCGGAGTCTCCAACGGCCAGCAACTCGGCCATCGGCACCAGCGTTGAGGCCCGGTCGATGCTGCGACCGGCGAAGGTGTGCTGCGCCGCGTAGAGGTCGCCCAGCCACACTCGGGCGATGAAGTCGGGATCGCTGGCCTCGAAGGCGTCGAAGTAGCGGTCGAGGGCGAGCAGGATGAACGAGTTCTCCTGCACATTGTTCCAACGGCCTTTGATCTGATGGCCCAAAAGCCCAGCCACCACCTTGGGAATGAGGTCCGATTCGGGCGCCATCGCGATCAGGGCGTCGAGCACGATGCCGTCGGTGCGGCGATCAGAGTGCAGTACCAGATAGGCGTCGTCGCCGTAGTCGGTGGCGAACGTGGCCGCCCCGGCCGTCTCGACCGCCCGGTTGTTGAAGACGCGTTGGATCTCCGCCTCGATCTCGGCGTGGTCGACCAGCGGCCAGATCCAGGCCAGGGCGTCCAAGCCCAAGTCCGCTCCCCGGCGCTCCCAGAGGCTTCGGGCCGCTCGGAAGTCTTGATCGCCGGCCAGAGCGCGCACATGGAGGGCGTATGCCTCCAGCATCTCTTTGGCCCGCGGGCCGTAGTAGCCCGGGATGTGGTCATCGATGGTTTCCAAGTAACGAATGCCGCTCTCGATGACCTCCTCAGAAACGGTGAAGCCGCTACGGCGCGCCGTCAACAGGGCGTGCATCGCCTGAATCGACGCATACGGATTCGAGCCAGCCCGGCGCGACCACCACCCGAAACCGCCGTCGTAGTTGTGGAGCGCGCTCAACTCGGCGATGTCGCGGCGCACCGCGGCATCGAGCTCGTCGGGGCTGCCCAAGCCCTCGGCCTCGAAAGCGCCGAGCACGTCGCGCAGCGCGGCTATCGCCAGAATGCGGCTGGCATAGGCATCAGAACTGGCGTACCGGTAGTCGGCGAGATACAGCACGGCGTCGGTCAGCGCTTGGAGGGCGGTGGAAGAGGTGTTCACCTCGAGCCCGCCGAACTGGGGAATCACCCCGGTGGGGGCGGCTATCGGCTGGAACACCGCGCCCTCGTCCACCACGCCGTAGGCGGCGAAGGCCTCGCTGGTGGCCGGCGTGTACACCGGCAGGGCCACAACCTGGGCGTCGGCGTGGCCGCCCGATACCGCCGCCGACCGCAGGCGGGCCTCGCCCGGTGAGGTGGTGCGAGCCGGGAATCTAACCTCTACCCGATCATTGGCGGGCACCGCGACCCGGCGACCCGGCGACCCCAAGAGCTGGAGGTTGGACGCCTCCACCACGACGTCCACGTCCATCGGGGCGTCGGTCTGGTTCTGCACCACGACCGGCAGCTCGAACTCGTCGCCGAAGTTCAAGAACCGGGGCGCCGAGGGCCGGACCTGAAGCGGCAGCCGGGCGGTAATGACCGACTCGGCTGATCCGAAGCGCTCGGCGTCGGCCGCCGCCGCCGCCATCACCCGATACCGGGTGAGGCTGTCGGGCAAGTCGAACTCGACGGTGACTCGGCCCTCGGCGCCGGTGACCGCCTTGGGGTCGAACAGCGCCAAGGCATCGAGGTTCACGCGAACATCGATTCGGGGTCCGCCTGAGCCATCGGCGGCGCTTCCTCCGAAGTTGGCCTCGGCGGCATGATCAGCCTCGTCGAGGGCAGCATCGTCGGCATCGGCCAGGGATTCTGCGGAAGCCGGGGTCACCCGGGATCGCCGCCCCCCGCCTTCGGCCGGTTCGCTCGGGGCCTCCAGCAGGATCAGGCCCCGTCCCCGGTGCGTGCCCAGATACGCGCCCCACGGGCGATAGAAGATGTCGATCGGGTCGAGCAGCTCGTAGCCCGACAAGGCCAGCACCGCCTCGTCCACCACCATCACCAACACATCGGCGCCTTCCACCGGCGCGCCCTCGGCATCTGTCACCTCCACCTCGACGGTCACCGGCGAACCGGGCTCGGCCGTCGCCGAGGCGGGAACGGCGGCAACCTCGAGCACCCTTTTCAAGGGCGGAACCCGCAGGGTGACCTGGCCAGTGGCGAAGGCGGGACGAGGCGGCGCGCCCTCGACCACGGTGGCGTCGTCTTCGGTGCGCTCGGCCACCGACACCAGCTCCACCTGCACCGCCAGCTCGTCGGCGAATTGATAGACGATGCGACTGGCGGTCATCTCGACCGGGCGCCCGGCAACCGCGTTGCCGTCGACGTCGGTCACCACCGCCTCGATCACGAGCCCATCTCCCGCTTTGACAAAGGCCCGGGCGGAGCGGAGGCCCACATAGTGGCGACCCGAGTGGACCAACAGGTCGGTCGACGATGCCCATCGCTGGCGGTTCACGTCGACCACCTCGGCCTGCGCGGTCACCATCGAGGGGAGCTGGTCGCCATCGCCCTCGAAGTCGATGCGGAGAACATGGGCGCCGCGGGAATCAGTCCGCCCGGCCAGCCTCTCCCACTCCGGCTCGACCCACGGTTCGCCCGGCCAGTAGTCGCCCGACTGCCACCAGGGCCGCCAGACGCCGAACGTGAAGTCGCCCCAGCCGGGCGGCGAGTAGTCGTCCTGGCGGGTGGTGACGGTCCAGACCACCTCGGCGTCGGGAAGGGGGCCGCCGGAGAAGTACTTCGCCTCCACCGCCAGCTCGGCCGGCTGATCGGTGAAGTACGGCCCGGAAGCGACAGTGCGGGTGGCCACCTCGAACTCAGGCCGGCGGAATTCCTGGATTTGGAAGTAGTGGGTGTGCGGCCTGCTGTGCGGCCCGCTGAACTCGATCCAGGCCGTCCCCAGGTTCGACTGCTCGCTGAGGCCCACTTCGAGGTGGAAGCCCCCCAGCCGGTCCAGACGGGTGGTGCCAGTGCCGAGCCGGTTGCCGAAAGGGTCGTACACCTCATAGGCGATCATCTCGCCCTCGGGCAGAAACTCCAGACCGCCGGCACCGCTCAGGTCCAGATTTCGGACCCAGCCCTTCAGGTTCAAAGTGTCGCCGGGCCGGTACATTCCCCGATCATCCGCGGTGTACCAGATCGTCTGATCGTCTTGGCGCTCCCCTCGCACGTAGATGGGCAGCAGGGCCTCATCGGCGCCGAGCTTGGCGGTCGCCAACTCGATGAGCTCCGAGCCTGCGGCGGTCCGGGCGAGTCCGTCGGCGTCGGTCGTGACGCTCTCTGCTGCACCCTCGAGCCGGATCTCCACTCCGGGCAGGGGATCGCCAGAACGCAAGTCGGTGGTCCAGACCACCAACTCCTCCTGGTAGTCGATGAGGTCGAGGCCGATGTCGGTGTCCTGTACCCACATCACCACCGGCCTGCTGTCCCAGAGCCGGTCTGCGGTCGTTGTCAGCTCGCCGACCCCCTCGACCACCGCCACCACATGCCCGTGGCGGCCGCGCAGCGCCGGGGACAGGTCTATGGGAACCTCGACCAACCCGTCATGGTCGACGCCGGTGTCGATTTTGGCTTCAGCGATCAGCGGCCACGGGGCTGCTGGCAAGGCCACATCGGGGCGGGAGCGGTACCAGCGCTGATTCACGTCTTCCACGTCTTCCACATAACCCCGGAATGCCCTGAAGTCGGCTGGCTCGACCCGGTAGAGCCGAACCCGGAGCCGATCCCAGCGGCGCACGATGACCGGCACCGTCTGGCTTGTCGACAGCGGGTCGACGGTGGCGAACTCCCCACCCGGCGACCCAAGGAGGGGATGGGCCTCCTCCACGGTGAACTCGACCTTTTGGGGCTCTGCCAAGGTCTGGCCGAACTCATCGCCCAGGGTTGCGGGAATGACCACCTCATAGACGGTGTCGCCTGCGGTGCGCCCCCTGATCTCGAGCCACCGCCCGCTCACGGCGATCACGGCGTCGGCCAGTTGAGGGGTTATAGAGAACTGGGCGGCATCAAGCGTACTGGCGTCGAGGATGTTGTTGAAGCGGACATCAAGCCCGTAGCCCGGATAGCACTTATAGGTGCTGGGCTGGCAGCCCGCCTCGGAGATCCGCAACGGGCCGTAGGTTCGGCCCCTCACGATCGAACTTGCCGCACTGGTGTTCGGACCCTCCGCCGACGGCACATGGGGGCCGACCCGGATTTCGACCGGGGAGTCGGCATCGAGCGGCGCCGCTGGTCGGAACGCCAGCCACGTTCCGTCGGCCGCGTGCCCGATTCGGCGCTTCACGTCCTCGTCGGCCTCGATCTCCGCGTCGGTGGCGAGGCGGATCGCCTGCTCTTGGCCGCTCACCAGGAGGGTGACCGCCTCGAGCGCGGCGGAGGGTTGGATCCTCTGGTCGAATGCCGCCCAGAACACCGGCTGGAGGTCGAGGGAGTCGTCTTGGGGGCTGAAGTCCTGCATTTGGGGCGCGGGCGTCTCGAACGTGAACCGCGCTTGTCGCGCCAGTGCTTTTCCGGCCTGCGACTTCGTGCCGGCGGGGACCGCAACCTCATAGGTGGTGGCCATCGGCAAGCGGTCGAGAATCTGCGGATCGTGCTCGAAGCGGAGCGTGCGGGTTCCGATCCACTGCCAGCGACCGGGCAGGGCCGGGGTGACCGTGGCCGGCACGTCGAGGGCGTCGAGCTGCGCCAGGGTGGCCAGGGGCACCATCGGCTGGTTGAAGGTGATGCTCACAAAGGGAGCGATGCCCACTTCGCCTGTGGGCTGGACCCGCAAGACCTCCAGCGGTCCCGGATCAACGGACGGCGCCTGCGACACAGGCCCGGCCGGGAACCGATGCTCAATGGTCTCGCCAGTGCGAGGCGGCGGCCGCGACTCCGGGGGACGGTTGAACTCGACCCCCCCGGCGGCAGCATCGCCCCAAGGCGGCAGCCGGTCGGTGACAGCTCGGATCTCAGCCTCGCCGAGCGGCTCGCCCTCCACCACCGCCGCATCCGGGGAAGTCTCACCCGGTGCCGCGGCACCGGGGCTGAGGCGAACCCTGAGGGGGTGCACCTGCTCCAAGCCGGCGGCGCCGGCCGCTCGGATCACGCCGCCACTGCCGGCCCCCATGCCGCCGGCCCCCATGCCGCCGACCCCCACAGGCTCTGATTCGCAGGCACAGGCGGCAGCCAGCAGCACAACAACCAGGCCGACCACGGTCAGTGGCCTCAGACGCCTCATCAACACCTCCCCTACCTCCTGATCGCGCCGCGGATCACCACGAGAAGTTAAGACGCCCAGGCAGTCAGAAAAGTTCCACCGCCCTTTCCCGCCTCTGAAAGCGCTCATCATGGCCACTAAAGCGTACCGGTGCATGGAGCGCGGTGTTGCGCTCCTCAACCCGAGTTCGCAGCCAAGATGCGAAACCGCTTCTGATGATGGCATCCTTGAGGGGTTCCCTGAGCCCCCCGGCGGAGTGAGATGACGTTCAAAAGAGGCGACAAGGTTGTCTATCCCCACCACGGGGCGGCCACCGTGGTCAAAAAGGAGATGAGGGAGGCATTCGGGGAGAAGACCGAATACCTCGTGCTGCGCATGGCCCACGGAGAGATGGTGCTGTCCGTGCCGGTGGACAAGGCCGAGGAGGTGGGGATGCGCTGGCCCATCTCCAGCGAGGATGTCGAGGATCTGTTCGAGGTGCTCCGCAGGCGCGATGTCCGGGAGCCGGCCAACTGGAGCCGCCGCTTCAAGAACCACCAGGAGAAGCTCAAGTCGGGCGATGTGTACCAAGTGGCCGAGGTGGTGCGGAACCTGGCTCTGCGGGACCAGAACAGGGGGCTTTCCGCTGGCGAGAAGAGCCTGTTCAACAAGGCCCGCAACGTGCTGGTCTCGGAGCTCAGCTTCTCGCTGAACGTGTCCGAAGACGAAGTGCGCGACCGTCTGGAGCAAGCCTTATCTTGATCTCGTCCCGGTCTGCGCCCGCTACGCTGGGCGCAGACCACGGGCTGTGGCGCAGTTTGGTCAGCGCACCTGCTTTGGGAGCAGGGGGTCGCCGGTTCAAATCCGGCCAGCCCGACCCCGCCGACAGGGTACAACCCGGTTGTGTACAAAGGCAGCGCTCAGAGAGCGGCAAAAGGGATCGCGGTGGTGTGGTCACCCAGAGGAAGCCGGTTGTGGCCGGTGTGGATGACGTATCCCGGTAGACAAGCACCAGCCATGTCTTGTCTGAAGGCCGCTATGGCCGAAGCCATTCGAGGCCGAGGAGTGGCGGACTGCTTTACCTCGATCGGAACGAGACCGTCGGCGCTGACAACCACGAAGTCCACTTCTGCGCCCGCGGAGGTGCGCCAGAAATACACCTGTGGCACCTCGCCGCGGTGGGTGAGCGTCTTGACGATCTCCGACAGCACCGCTGTCTCCAGGATTGCCCCTCCCATCGGGCCTGCGGCGGCATGCCCAGGGTCTTTGAGGCCCACGAGATGGCAAAGCGTCCCTGAGTCGGAGAAATACACCTTCGGCGTTTTGACCAGGCGTTTGCCCACATTGGCGAAATACGGACGAACCACCACTACCTGATAGGTGGCCTCCAAGACAGAAAGCCACGCCTTGGCCGTGTTCACCGCCACCCCGAGATCGCGGGCGACATCCGACAGGTTCAGAAGCTGTCCGCTTCGAGCGGCCACTGTCTTCAAAAAGCTCTGATACTGGTTCAAGTCCCCAACCTGGCGAATGGCCCGCACGTCTCTCTCGAGATAGGTCTGGGTGTAGCTGGCCTGCCACATGGACACATCCCTGTTCGGCTGGCAGGCCAATTCCGGATACCCCCCTCGCAGCAGCCCTCCCCACAGCTCGGCCGATTCTTGGGGGCGCCTATCAGATTGCTCCCCGCCGAACTCCCAGGGCAGCGGCGATAGCGGCTCTCCTGCCAACTCTCTTCTCGACAGCGGCAGCAAACGCAGAATGGCGGCCCGACCGGCCAGCGACTCGTTCACCTGCTCCCCCAACAGCAGATTTTGGGATCCGGTCAAGAGGTACTGGCCGGCTCGGGAGCGATCGGCATCGATCCTCTCTTTGATGTAGGGCAACAACCCAGGGGCGTTTTGGATCTCGTCGAAGATCACAGGAGGCTCATGCATCGCCAAGAAGCCGCGGGGATCTTCGGTTGCCGCGGCCCGAACATCCGGAGGGTCGAGCGAAACGTACCGGTAGCGCCCCCCGAACAGATGTTGAAGCAAGGTTGTCTTCCCCGACTGGCGCGGCCCAGATAGAACCACTGCAGGAAACTCAGAGACAGCCCGCACCAACACCGAAGACAGCGAACGCTCGATGAACACCTCCGGCACGGGTTGCAATTTTGCATGTCAAGTGCAAAATTGCAACATCCTTTCCGGCGCTCGCGGCAACCGCCCGCACGACAACCCTGCCCCTGGTGTCGAGGACAAAAAGCGGGCAGAGAAAGTCTACGCTAAGCCCGATGTCGGTTCCAGGCTTCTTCGACGAGGCAGCGGACAGCAGCGGGCGCGCTCGAGAGCACTACCGGACGGTGCAGGAGTGGTTCGACCGGCTGACGCCTGCGCAGGTGAGCGGACTCGAGGAACAGCGCAACGAATCGTTTCGCCGTCAAGGGATCACCTTCACCGTGTACGGGGGCGAAGAGGGCACCGAGCGCACATGGCCCATGGACCTGTTCCCCCGGATCATCGACGCCAGCGAGTGGGCCGTGCTGGAGCGGGGCCTCACCCAGAGGATTACCGCGCTCAACCGCTTCCTCGACGACATCTACGCCGGGGAGCAGGCCGCCGTCCACGAGGGCATCGTGCCCCGCAGGCTGATCACATCGTCTTCCGGGTTCGAGCGGGAGGCGATGAACGTCTCGGTGCCCCTGGGGGCCCGCTGCCTGGTGGCGGGCATCGACTTGGTGCGGGGCGCAGACGGCGTCTACCGGGTGCTGGAAGACAACCTTCGCAACCCCAGCGGCATCTCCTATGTGATCGAGAATCGGGCGGCCATGACCAAGCTGTTGCCCGCGGTGTTCTCCGACATGGCGGTGCGCTCGGTGGACCACTACGGGCGCTCGCTGCTGCGGGCCTTGCGCTCAGTCGCCCCACCGGCCTGCGGCGACGACCCCACGGTGGCTGTGCTCACCCCCGGTATCTTCAACTCGGCCTACTTCGAGCACGCTTTTCTGGCCCGGAGCATGGGGGTGGAGCTGGTGGAGGGACGCGACCTGGTGGTGGACGACCACGTGGTCGCCATGCGAACAACCCAAGGCCTCGAGCGGGTGGACGTGATTTACCGTCGCATCGACGACCACTTCTTGGATCCGGTGGTGTTCAACCCCCACTCCACCTTGGGGGTGCCCGGGCTGATGGCCGCCACCCGGGCGGGAACGGTGACGATCGCCAACTCCGTGGGAAACGGGGTGGGCGACGACAAGGCGGTGTACGCCTATGTGCCCGAGCTGATCCGCTTTTACTTGGGCGAAGAGCCGATCATCCCCAACGCCGACACCTATCTGCTGTGGGAGCCCGACCAGCGGGCCGAGGTGTTGGAGCGACTGGACGAGCTGGTGGTGAAGCCGGTGGCGGAGTCGGGCGGCTACGGCATCGTGATCGGGCCCACCGCAACCGACGCCGAGCTGGCCGAGGCCCGTGAGAAGATCGTGGCCGATCCCCGCAACTGGATCGCCCAAGAGGTGGTGGGCCTCTCGACGCTTCCGGCCTGGGCCGGCGACCACTTCGCCTCCCGCCACATCGACCTACGCCCCTTCGTTCTGTGCGGCGAGCAGGCGGAGGTGATCCCCGGTGGGCTCACCCGGGTTGCGCTGCGAGAGGGATCGCTCATTGTGAACAGCTCCCAGGGCGGCGGATCGAAAGACACCTGGGTGCTGGGCAACCCCGATCCTGCGGCGGCGCCGAGCTGATGCTGGCCCGACACGCCGAGGACATGTTCTGGGCCGGGCGCTACCTAGAGCGGGCCGAGGACACCGCCCGAATGGTGCGGGCCACCCTGCTCAGCACAGTGGCCGAGAGCCCGGCACAGGCATTGCACCGTATGCACGACCTCACCCGCACCCTCCGCCTGGAGGCGCCGGCGCCGGCCGAAGGCGCGCAAACGATAGCTGAGAGCCTCACCTCGTCGCCGCCCATGCTGCGCAGCCAGGCCGGGCTGGACATCGACGTCCAAGCGGCCGCCACCCGCTTGGTCTGCTCATCTGCGGTGGCCGGGTCGGTGGTGTTCTGCATAGGCCGCGCCCGGGAGAATTTCCGCTCGTTGCGAGATCAGATTCCCTCGGAACTGTGGGAGGAGATCAATCGATTCCATCTCCAACTCGGCCACGCCGACTTCCCCGGTGCCATGGAGCAGGACCCGTTCCGAACCCTCGACTCCATCCGAGTGAGCTGCCAGACGCTCAACGGGGTGCTCTCCACGTCCATGGCCCGGGGAGAGGCCTACCGTTTCCTGGCGCTCGGCCAGAACCTGGAGCGGTCGCTGATGACGTGTCGGCTCATCCAAGCCCGCTACCCGGAGATGGACGGCTCCTCCTACGACGAGATGGCGCTGACGCTGCGGTCGGTGTCGGCACTGGAGGCCTACCAGCGGACTATGCACTCTTCCCCGCTGGCCTCCGACGTGGCCCGGTTCTTGCTGCTGAGCGACGCCTTCCCCCGCTCGGTGCTCTTCTGTCTGCGGCTGAGCGAGTCGCATGTGGGCTCGATGGCCGCCAACGGGCAGCCCCCACCATTGCGCCGATTGGGGCAGCTCCGATCCGGGCTGGAGTTCGCCGACTTCGACGAGATGGCCACCGACTTGCCCACCCATCTGAGGGCGCTGGAGACCGGGGTTCGGGAGGCGGCCGACCTGGTGGGCGACCACTTCTTCCGCAACGCGGAGGCATTCACCCTCCACAGCCAGGCTGTGAAGCCCGGAGCGCCGTCGTGAGGCTCGACATCTGCTACCGCACGAAGTTCGTGTTCGACGCCCCGGCACGCGAGTCGCAGAACGAGCTGCGGGCCTGCCCGGCCAGCGACGGCCGCCAGCGGCTGTTGGGCTATCGCGTGTTGGTGGAGCCCTCGGCCAGGATGCTCTCGTTCACCGACTACTGGGGCACCCGGGTGGACCAATTCGGCGTCACCGATTCCCACGCCGAACTCGAGGTGACCGCCGAGGCCTCGGTGGAGACTCAGGACCCCCCATCCTTCTCCCGCGAGGCGCCGAGGCGCTCGCTGGCCGACCCCGACTTCCTCGACCGGCACCAGGAGTACCTCAACCCCACCCGGCACACCAGCTGGGACGAGGCCATGGCAGCAGAGGCCCGGGACCTGACCGGCCCTGACGCCCACGATGCGGTGGGCACCGCCATGCACATCGCCGACCATGTGGCCGACAGGCTGTCGTATCAGCCGGGCACCACCGAGATCGGCCAGCCCATCACCGCGATCCTGGCCAACGGCACCGGCGTCTGCCAAGACTATGCGCATCTCGCCGTCGCGATGTGCCGCAGCGTGGGCATGCCCGCCCGCTACGTGTCGGGCTACCTGTTCTCCAGCAGCGACCGCACCGGCAGCATCGAGGGCGACCTCGTGCGGGTGCAGACCCACGCCTGGTTCGAGGCGGCCGTCCCCGGCCAGGGCTGGCTGGCGCTGGATCCCACCAATCGACTGGCGGTGGGCCGCCAGCACGTCAAGATCGGCCACGGAAGGGATTACGGCGATGTCCCCCCGCTGCGCGGCGTCTACTCGGGACCGGGCGTGCCCAGGCTGGAAGCCGCGGTGGAAATCCGCCGCATGGATCCAACCCGCCAGCCGCCCGCCCCGATGCGGCCCTCACTTTTGGCCGCAGTGCGGGCCCCCCGCACCAGAGACCAGCAACAACAGCAACAACAGTGAGGATTGGCCCACCACTAGATCCGGGCCTCGCGCACGTCGAGGCGGCGGAGCAGTTCGTCGCCCACGAAGTTCAGCGCCAGCAGCGTGGCGAACATCACCCCGCCGGTGGTCAGCGCGATGTGGGGCGACTCCTCAAGCCTTCCCCGGCCCGCGGCCAAGATGTTGCCCCAGGTGATGCTGGGTGAGCCCACGCTCGCCCCGATGAAGGACAAGCTCCCCTCGGCGATGATCACGATCCCCATGGCCAGAAAGGCGATCGACGCCAGCGCCGGCACCACGTTGGGCAGCACCTCCCGGAACAGCAGTCGGGGCCACCGGGCCCCCATCATGTCGGCCACGGTGACGAACTCCCGGGCCGCGAACCGCAGCGCCTGGGCCCGGGCTATTCGGGCAATGGCCGGAATGGTCAAAATGGTCACCGCGATGGTCACGTTGGCGTAACTCTGACCCAGCATGGTCACGATGAACAGGGCGAACACCAGCGCGGGCAGAGCCAGCGCCACGTTGACGATGCTGCTGACCGCGCCGTCCACCCACGTGCCGAAATAGCCGGCCACTACCCCCAGCAGACCGCCCGCCACGATCCCGATGCCCACGGCCGGGCCGGCGATAGAAAGCGACAGCCGACCGCCCCACACCGAGCGGGCGAACATGTCACGGCCGAGCTGGTCGGTGCCGAACCAGTGCGACCACGAGGGGCCCTCCTCGGGTTGTCCGGCCAGCGGCCGGTGGGGGTCGTCCAAGAACCCCAGCCAGGGGGCGGCCACAACAGCCGCGATCACCAGCGCCAGCCACCCGACTGACAGCCACAGGGCCAGGTTGCGGCCCTGTCGGCGAGGGCGGACCTCGGGCTCGGCGGCTGCGACTGCAGCGGTGGCGGTCATTTTCGCCGCACCCGGGGGTCGAGCACCGAGTAGAGCAGGTCGACCACGGTGGTCACAGTGACGAAGACCGCGGCGATCAGCGCCACCAGCGTCTGCACCAACAGGAACTCGCGGGCCGCCACCCAGCCCACCAGCAGCGACCCCACACCGTCGAGATCGAACAGGAACTCCACGACGATGACCCCGTTCACCGCTTGGGCGGCCTGGACGCCGAAGATGGTCAGCAGTGTGAAGCTCGACGGGCGCAGCACATGGCGCAGCAGCACATGGCGCACCGGCAGGCCCTTAGCCCGGGCGGTGCCCACGAAGTCCTCTTGGAGGGTGCCGATCACGTCGGTGCGCAGCAACCGCAGGTACACGGGCAGCAAACCGGCGGCGAGCGTGACCGCGGGCAGAAACATCACCCTGAAGTGGGCTGCCAGCCCCTCGGAGATCGGCTCGTAGCCGCTCAGATCGAACCAGTTCAGCTTCACGGCGAATACCAAGATCAGCACCAGTCCCAGCACGAAGACCGGGGTGGACAGCAGGGCGAACGCCCCCCCGCTGGTGATCTTGTCCACCGCGCTGTTCTGCCGATAGCCCGACCACAGGCCGAGGGGTATGGCCGCGCCCAGCGCCAGGGTCTGGGAATAGGCCAACAGCAGCAGGGTTCGGGGCAGCGCAGTGGTGAGGGCCTCCCCGAATGTGCGCCCGGTGAGGTACGACTTGCCGAAGTCGCCGGTGAGCACGTCGCCGCCCCACTTGGCCCACTGCACGATCACCGGGTCGTCAAGGTTGCGGTCCTGCTCGCACTCGGCAATCTGCTCTTGGGTTGCCGCCCCGCCGAACGCGGCCACACAAGGGTTGCCGGGCAGCAGGTTCAGCATCCAGTAGAACAGCAGCGTGACCGCCAGCACGACCAGGGCGAGCTGGGCCAGGCGTGTTCCCAAGAACCGGAGCACCGCCCTGTGCTGCTTCCCCGCTGGAGGCGACCCGAAAGCCGGGCTCAGCGGCTATTGCTCAATCCACGCCTCAGTGAGGAACACCCTCCCGCTGAACACCTTCTCGTGCTTCTGTCCGCCGCGGAGGGTGAGATTGTCCACACCGTGAACATAGTCCTGGGTGGCGAACAGCCACCTCGAATGGTAAGCCCAGATGTAATGGACTTCCTCGGCGAACGCCCGGTTGATGCCCTCGGCCAGCTCCCGCAAGCGCTCGGGGTCGTCGGTGGTCAAGGCCTCGTCGAGAGCGGCGTCGATGGCCGGGTTGTTGATCCGACCTAGGTTCAGGGCGATGCCCTGGCCGAACTTGCTGTGCCACCACACCCGCTCGACGCTCAAATCGTAGCTCTCGTGCTGGCGCCACAAGAACGCGGTGAAGTTCCCGAACACCGCGTTGGTGACCAACTCGGCCTGGTCCACCTGGGTTATGGACACGTCGAGTCCGCAGTCACCCCACATGGAGGCGATCAGCTCGCTGTTGAGCAGGTTGAACGGGTCGGTTGTGGTGCCGAGCTCAATGTCGGTGACGCCAAGCTGGGCGATGACGGCGCGCCCCGCTTCGGGGTCATAGCCCGGGAACCCTGAGTCCTCCAGATAACCGGGAGTGCCCGGCGAGAACGGGCCGGTGGCCGGCACTTGTCCGTCCCAGCGGACGGTGCTGAACGTTTGGCGATCAAGGCACTGGGCCAGCGCCCGGCGGAACTCCGGGTTGTTGAACGGCTCCCGGGAGTTGTTGAGCAGGAGGAAGGTGGTCTCGTTGTACTCCTCGTCCTGCCAGAACGTTTTGAACTGCTCGTTGTACTCATCGACGCTGAGGCCGGCGTTCACGCTGGAGGCGTCGATGTCGCCCGCTCGGAGGGCGTTGAACCGGCCGTCAGTGTCGGGTATGGGCCGGAACTCGACGGCGTCGAGGTACGGGAGGCTGCGGCCCTCAGCGTCGGTGCGCCAGTAGTCGGGGTTCCGCACCACGCGGGTGACCTCGTTGGGAACCCACTGCTCCAGCATGAAAGGTCCGGTGCCGATGGGGTTGCGGGCCGCCCCCTCCGAACCCATGTCGTGCATCGCCGGCGCCCCGAAGAAGCCGAGATGGCTGCTCAGAGCATAAGGCAGCGGGGCGAACTGCCTGCCCAGCACCAATCTGATGGACAGGTCGTCGACGATCTGGATTTCCTGGATATCCCAGTCGCCAATGGCGAGGCCGGTCAGGGTTCCCCTCTCCTGCTCTTCAAAATGACGCTTCAGCGCCGCCGCATCGGCCGGGGTGCCGTCGTGGAACAAGATCCCCGGCGGCAGGGTGAGCGTCCACTCGGTGAAGTCGTCGTTGGAGCTGAAGCTCTCCAACAGGTTCGGCACGATCTGGCCGTCTTCGCCCTCAATGGTCAAGGTGTCGTAGAGGGCGCGGAACAAGATTTGGCCCGACACCGCCGCCTGAGCGTTCACCGGGTTCAAGCCGTTGGTGGTCTCGGCCTCGAGCCCCACCACCAGCGTGCCCCCGTACTGGGGCGCCGGTGCGCCAGAGGCGGCGGCGGCCGAGGCCGGCTCGTCTTGGGCGGGGGCTTCGTCCTGCCCCCCCCCGTCGCCCGGGCTGGACTGGGCTGAATCCCCGTCGACTCCGCTCGCCGCGGGATCTTCGCCGCTGCTGCCCTCTGAGGGGGATTCGGGGGCGGCGGTGGCCTCGGCGGCCACACTGCTGTCGCCGTCATCGTCGTCGTTGCCGCTGCCGCAGGCCGAGAAGGCCAGCGCCGTGGCCAAGAACAGGGCCAGCCAACGCCATGGTGCCTGCTGCTGTACTCGTCTTGACCTAGCCACGAAACGAACCCCCTGTCATTGCAATTTTCCCGCCACACGCTAACGCAAAAAATCCGAGCACGCGCCGCGTCTCGCCACCTCGGGTCAGGATCGCAGCTCAGGCAGCAGGTAGGTGTCTTTTATCCGCTCTGCAAACTCGGGTCGAGAGAGCGCATCGGGGCCGATGGGCTCTACCCGATGGGTTTTCGACGATGGCGTCCGCCCCCTCCACCGCCTCTCTCTCGGCGCCCCATGTGGTTCGGAACACCGGGTAGAATGGGCCGAAGGAGCAGGTCCCAGCCTTTCGGGGGTCCCTGCGAGGAGCTGGCATGGAAACCACCACCATCTTGCTGCCCACCGGCGAGGTGAACGAGGCGGCCCGGCCGCTCGCCATCCGAAAAAGCTCGCTGGCTGGCGCCGTGGTGGGCGTCATCGACAACGACATGTGGCGGTCGATGGCGATCGTGGCCGACGAGCTGTCTTGTCTGCTCGTGGACCGGGCCGGGGCGGCTGGGGTGGTGTTGAGAACCAGCGGCCCGATGCACGGCGCCGACCCCGATCAGTACCAGCAGGAGATGGAGGCCTTCCACGCAGAAGTGGATGCGGTGATCAGCGGGCTGGGCAACTGAGGGTCGTGCACGGCGTGGTGTATCCACGCCAGCAGCACGCTGGAGGCCATGGGAACCCCGGCGGTGGGCTTGGTGACCGAGCAGTTCCGGGGCCTGGCCGCGGCCGCCGCCCGGGGGCTGCGGGTGGAGAACCAGCCTTTGATCGTACTGCCGTCCGGCTACGACGAGTGGTCGGAGGCCGACATCAGAGCTGATATCGCATCCCGGCTCGACCACATCGTGGGCGCCCTCGTGGCATGACCCGGCGGCCCGCAATGCCCGACCGGGGGCGAAAGGCGACATGGCCCAGCAGATAGCCGTCGAGGGCGGCCCCGAAGAGGTCGAAGCCTATCTGCGGGAGCGGGGCATGACCGATGGGCTGCCGATCGTCCCCCCCACCCCGGAGCGGGTGGCCGCCGCAGTGGCTGCCGCCGGGATGGCGGCCGACCACGTGGTGGGCGCCGTCGCACCGCTGAACGCGCCGGCCACCGTGGAGAAGATCGCGGTCAACGCGGTGATGGCCGGCTGCCGGCCCGAGGTGATGCCGGTGCTCATCGCGGCCATCGACGCCTTCTGCGATCCGCAGATGAACGCACACGGGATCCAGACCACCACCAACCCGGTAGGGCCCATGCTGGTGGTGAACGGTCCGGTCCGCCACCGGCTGGGCTTCAACGGCGGCGCGGGGTGCTTCGGGCCGGGATCGCAGGCCAACGCCACTGTGGGGCGGGCTCTGCGGCTGGCTTTGGTGAACATCGGCGGTGCCATCCCCGGCGAGGTGGACAAGGCGCCGCTGGGCTGGCCGGGCAAGGCCACCTCGCTGTGCGTGGCCGAGAATCAGGAGGCCTCCCCCTGGCCCCCCTACCACACCGAGGCGGGGTTCGACGCCGACGACGACGTTGTGACCGTGCTGGCGGTGAACGGGATGTGGCCCATCACCGACATGCACCACGAAGCCGACCAGGTCCTGCACCATGTGACCCGCGGTCTGGCCACCAGCGGGCCGTGCGGCGGCCACGACGCCCCCAATCCCTTCCCGACCGTGCTGGTGATGAGCCCGGTCATCGCCGAGATGGTGGCCAGCATCATGCCCACGAAGCAGGAGCTGCGGGAGCACCTGTTCGAGGAGGCCCGAGTGCCGCTCGACTTCTACCCCCCGTATCGCCGTCAGCCCACTCGAGACGTTCTCGACCGCCTCGGGGTTGCAGTCGCAAACGACCGAGTGCCGATCGTCCTATCGCCCGATTACTTTGTGATCTTGGTGGCGGGCGGCGAGGGAGGGCTTCAGTCGGCCGGGCTGTCGTGCATGCTGGGAATGCCCACCAGCCGGCCGATCCTCACTGGCTGAGCGAAGCGCTGCGAACCGTCAGTGGACCTCGAGGCCGAGCTGCTCGAATATCTCTGCCCGACGCTGCTCGTAGGTGTCCTCGTCCATCCCGCCAGATTGGAACTTCTCGCTCAGCAGGCGGAAGTCCTCATACAGCTCGGCTTCTGACTTGCCGTTCGAGGAGGGCACCTCGGCCTCTGGCTCGAACGGGTCGTCAAGCTTTCCTTGGCGGCGGGCCTGTTTGGCCGCAGCCCGCTCCCGCTTGTTCTTCTCCCGCTGTCGTTTTTGGAAACTCTCTGATCCTCGACCCATGGCAATTCCTAGTCAGACGTTGTTTGTTCAGGAGGTTCATTGTACGCCCCCTCCCCGAGCGCTTGGCACATTGCCAACCGGTGCCGGCGCTGCGATGCGGCGCGCCGCGCGCCGCTGAGTGAACCAAGCGGCCTGCGGCGGCCGTACGATAGCGAACCAGGACTGAGACGGGAGAGGGACTCTGGACCGCGAATTCGCCGCCGCCGCCCTGCGCAGCCTGGAGCTCGACGCCCAAACCCGGCTGCTGGCGGTGTGCGCCGGCACCGAGGACTGGGAGTTGCTGTGCTCGTTGGGCTTCATCAATGCGGTGGTGTCCAACCTAGATGAGGCGTTCGCCCCGCTGGTACCTGAGGGCGCGTGGTCGTGCCAAGACGCCCAGTCGCTGAGCTACGGCGACCGCTCCTTCGACTGGGTGTTCGTCTCTGAGGGGCTGCACCACTGCCGCTCCCCCCACCGAGCGCTGGTGGAGATGTACCGGGTGTGCCGGGTGGGGATTGTGGCTATCGAGGCCCGCGACAGCTCGCTGGTGAGGCTGGCCGTGCGGTTGGGAATGGCCGACGCTTACGAGCTGGCCGCAGTGACCGAGCAGGGGTTCCAGGCCGGGGGTCTGGACAACACCAGCGTGCCCAACCACATCTACCGCTGGACCGAATCTGAGGTGGCCAAAACGCTGAGGTCCTATGACCCCACCGGCGAACCCGGTATCGAGTTACGCTACGGCCTGCGCCTGCCCACTGCTGAGGCCACCGGTGGTCGCCGCCGCGTGGCCGGCCGGATTGCCAAGCCGGCGCTTCGGGCGCTGAGCACGGTGTTCAAGCGCCAGTGCAACCAGCTCGCCATCATCGCCCGCCGCCCCACCGAGCTCTATCCCTGGCTCCACATGGTTGAAGGCGAGGTGCAGTTCAACCCCAGCTATCGCCCGTAGCGGCTCGACCGGTGGAAGCTCGGAGCCCTATTGGAACGACACGAAGACGGGGATGGGCGACAGTCCCAGCACTTGGGGCGGGGTGGCGGTGGGGAAGTCCTCGTCGTAGAAGTTCTTCCATCCCCAGAGGTAGCGTTCGGCATCGTCGGGGGCGGTGAGCGCGTTCCAGGTGCCGTACTTGGCCCTCAGCGAGCCTTGACCGTCCATGTGGACCACCACCGCCAACTCCGGCGGAGTGTTGATTTGATCGCGGTTGGTGATCATGGAGTGGCGGAACTGGTGAACGACCAGCAGCTTCTGGGGCAGGGAGTGCTGGCGGACGATGCCGGCCAGCCAGTCGGAGACCTGATTGATCTCAGCGGCGTCGACGGTGCCGATCTGGGCCAGGTGCCTCTGATGGGGCTTGAGCCTCCACTCGGGGTCGAGGGCCAGTCCGACATGGGGCAGCGCCAGGAACTCCTCGTACATCTTGGCCTGCGAGAGGAAGCTCGACCGCCCGGGCTGAAGGTCCAGCACCACGTAGACGCCGTTGGCTGCCGCCGCCTCGATCCACGGCCTGATCACGTCGGTGGGGGTCTCGCCCGAGTAATCCTCGTCGGCGCCGGCGAACGCAGAGGCAACGGTGGCGATGACCTCGAAGGCAGGCAGCACCGCCAGCCCGTCGGCCTCGTAGCCCTCGGCCACCCCCCGAAGGCGCTCGACCGTCGCCTCCGGGCCCTGCTCGCCCAGCATGCCGAGACCCCGAGTAGACGGATGTCCGTAGGCGGCAACCAGCCGGCGGTCGGGATTTGAGGCGTCGGGCCCAAACACAAGGAGCCCGCCTCCGGGCAGCTCATGGGCCTGCCGGACGACATCGAGCTGCCAGGCTGCTTCCTCGCCGAGGTCGGCGAGGACCTCCACCACCGCAGCCTCCGCTATCGCATCGCGGGCCGAGGGCGGCAAGGCCCGCAAGTCGCCGACGGCCGCCACCACTTCCACCCCGATCGGGCGGGCGATGGCCGCCAAGGGCTCGGCCAGCCCGTTGCCGTCGACAATCCACACCGGGCGGGAGGAGGCCCCCTCGGGAGGGGGAGCAGCGCCTTCGGCAACCGGCAGCATCACAATCTCGAACTCCGGCAGTGCGTAGCCGAGCAGCCCCTCGGGGATTCCCGCGGCCACAATGCGCTTTGGCCCCAAGCGAATGATTTCGCTCACCAGCGCAGAGTTGAACACTGCATCCACCAGCAGCAGCGGCCCTTCAATGCCTTGCGCCGCCAAAGCGGAGATCGCGCCAGGATCGTCGGCGAACGCCAGGCCGAGCTCGTGGGCGCAGGCGAAGGCGGTCTGGGAAATCTGGATGCTCGCCGCCGCCGGCGAAGTGCCCGATACCCGAAAGCCCTCGGGAAGGCGAGGTGAACAGTCCGGCGCAAGCCCTGCGGACGCCTCAGGCTCAACCGACCGCAAACTGCCGCCAAGGGCCAAAGCGGGCATCGACAAAACCAGCGCCATGCACCCGACAGCAAGGGCGATGCCGGGAAAGAGACGGTGGAACCACTCGGACATGAGCAGAAAAGACGCTAATCTGCCCGATCTCCGCTCTCGCGTCATTGCCCAAATGGCGGGCGGCAGGAGTGAAGGGGGGGAACGGGCCACCAACACGATGGCGCGAAAGAATGGAGCCAGACGCGCCGGGCGCGGGTAGAGTACAGAAGCTCTCGTCGGGGCAGCGGCAACGCTGCCTTCGGGGGGGTCTCAGCCGCTGCTCTTCTGGGCGGCGACACCATGGTCCCGTGGTGCAGTTTGGAGTGCACGCCGGCCTGTCAAGCCGGAGGCCGCGGGTTCAAATCCCGTCGGGACCGCACAACAGAACACGGTCGGGTAGCTCAGTTGGCAGAGCGTCCGCCTGAAAAGCGGAAGGTCACCGGATCGACGCCGGTCCCGACCACCACCCACCCCTCACCACGGCCCGGAGCGACGCCCAACCCCGCTCCGGGCCGTGCCCTTTGCCTGGATCCTGGTCTCAGCCGTAGTGGGCGGCGACGTTTTCGGGATAGCTGCGGGCGAAATAGTTCCAGAGCTGCTCGCCGTAGGTGGAGGGGCGGTAGGAGCTGGACATGTCGGCCACACCGGCCTCGGTCTCGGCGATGCTGGCCATGAAACCGGCGGAGGTGTGGTGGGGGCTGGCGGCCGCCGCCGCGGCAAAACGGCCGTCGAGCGGCAGCGATACCAGGGCGGCATCCAACGAGGGCCCGTGGAAGTAGCCAGCAGAGTAGCGCTCTTCGGCGGTGATGACCCGATGGGCGGTGGCCACCAGGTAGTTGCTGGTCATGGCCTGGAGCGTCTCACCCAGGTTGATCACATACGACCCCTCGATGGAGGGCACATCGATCCACTGGCCAGCACGGTTCTGCACTTGCAAACCGGCGGTGGGGCCAGGGTCCAGCACGGTCAAGAACCCGGTGTCATGGTGGGCGTTGACCCCGGCTGCGCCCTCGGGGGTAGGGGGATAGTGGATGAACTTGGACAGCGACATGGTCTGGTGGCCGAAGTAGTCCTCCAGGTAGTCCTCGCCCAGGTCCAGGCCCAGCGAGAGCGCCCCCATGAGGCGGTTGGCCAAGCCCCCCAGCTCTTCGAACCACTGGCAGGCGAGTTCCCGCTGGCCCGGCAACACGTCGTCGGGGAGCCACTGGTTGGGGCCCAAGAGCCTCAGATAGCAGGGCTCCACGTCGGCGGGGTGGGCAGGCCACTCGGTCCACCAGTCGATCTGTTCTCGAATGTCGGGGCGGTGGTTGGTGTACTCGGCCCCCACTGGCTCCCAGCCTCGGAAATGCCGGGAGCATCGCTTGTCGATCAACCTCTTCTTCGACTCGGGCAGAGCGAAGAACCGGTGCATCATGGCGAAGACCGCTGCGCTCAGCCCGTCGGACACCCCGTGGTTCACCACCAGCAGGAAACCGACCTCGTGGCCGATGCGGCACAGCTCTTCGGCCAGAGCCTCCCGCTCGACCCGAGATCCCCACAGCGGGCTGAGATCCACTACCGGGATCTCGGCGAACGCAGGGGGCGCGTCGAACGCGGCGGGGGTGCTCACCCGGTCCAGCGCAGCGGTCGCCGCAGAGCGCCCCCTGAGGTCAGCCTGCGCACGGCAAGGAGGTGCAACGCCGCGAGCGGCGTCGCTGCCACCCAGGACACGCGCGATTACTTCTGCGACACACCACTAGATCCGCTTGCTGTAGCCGTTGGGGTGGGCCGCCAGGTGGCGCCGGCCTTGGCGGCCCATGAGGGTCCAGGTCTGCTCCAGATAGCCGGCTTGGTCATCCACCAGCTTCTTCAGCCCGAGCCGCAGATGCTCGGGGATCTCGGGGGCGTCGGTGGGCTCTAGGGTCACGTCGAGCTGGGCCTGGTCTTCCAGAGTGGCGTGAAGGGCCGCGGCTCGGGCCAGGGTGGCCCCCACCGTGATGGCACCGTGCCAGGGGATGATCACGGTGTGGTTGGTCTCGATGGCCGGGCCTATGGACTCGAAGCGGTCGTCGGGGCTCAGCACCTGGTCGTCGTGGAAAATGCAGCAAAGATTGTGGCGCATCTTCAGCGGCCGGGCCAGCGCGGCCAGCGCGGTGATCCACCGGCCGTGGCTGTGAGCGATGGCATTCACATCATTGCGGTGCTGGTACACCCCGGCATGGAACTCAAAGCCCAGGCTCACCTCCCGGCTGCCCTCTAGCAGGTTGCCGTCGTAGTCAAGCTTCATCACATCCTCGGCGGTGATCTCGCCCAGCGTCCGGTCGAAGGCGTTGATCCAGAAGGCGTCCTCTCCGGCCGCCCGCGCGCTCACATGGCCGCCGATGCCGGTGTCGCACCCCCGCACGGTCAGCGCCCGGCAGGCCAGCACGATGTCATGGACGATCTCTGGAGCGGTCATGGCTCTAGGGTAGGGGATGGATGAGAGCAGGCCAATGACGAGTGTCGTGGTGCTGGGCGGCGGCGCGCTGGGGTCGGTGTACGGGGCGTGGTTTGCCGAGGCCGGTGCGGAGGTGACCCTGGTGGCCCGCCCGGCCCACGCTCAGGCGGTGAACCGCGACGGCCTGTGCATCGACGGCCAGCCTCCGGTACAGGTGCGAGCCGTAAGCTCCCCTGGCGAGGCGGGCGACTGCGACATCTTGCTGCTGGCCGGCAAGGCGTTCGACAACCCCGAGTTGCTGAGCGGCTACCCAGGCACGGCCCGCGCCGCCTTCTCGGTGCAAAACGGGGTGCGCCAGGCCGAGCCGCTGGTGGCCAGATTCGGCTCGGCCGCGGTGGGCTGCGTGTCGCTGGTGGGCGCCACGCTGGGCGAAGCCGGCCGGGCCTCCCACTCCTTCGACGGCCCTACCCTGCTGGGCGACTTGTCCTCCACTGCGCCGGGCACGGCCGCGGCCATCGCCCAAGCCTTGCCGGGGCGCAAGCTAGAGGTCCACAACGACATCGCCCCGGCTCTGTGGTCCAAGGGGGTGCTGGCCGCCGCGGCCATGGGGGTGGTGGGGCTGACCCGGCTGGTGTACCACCAGATCTTCCTTTCGCCCGAGACCCGAGACGTGTTCTACGACCTGGCCTGCGAGGGGGCGTCCATCGCCACCGCGGAGGGGGTGGAGCTCATCGACGGCCACGGCCCGTTCCAGATACGCTCGCTGACCCAGCAGAGCCGACAAAACGCCCATCGGAGGCTGGCCGCGGTGGGCGAAGCCATGGAGGCAGCCGGGCAGACCCAGGTGCGGGTGTCCATCCTGCAAAGCATCGACCGGGGACGACCGTTCGAGGTGCAGGCGGTGTTCGGCGATTTGGTGGAGATCGCCGATGGTCACGGCCTCGATGTGCCCACCCTGCGGGCCGTGACCCGGCTGTTGACCGCGGCCATGCCGAGTGGTGTGAGCTCCCGATGAGGCTGAGAGAACTCACCCGCATGCTGGCCCGGGCCCCCAAGGGAGCCGACCGGTGGCACGCCTATGCCGACTTCCGGGCGGAGGCCCG
>JAPYOC010000203.1 GCA_028278955.1 Candidatus Poriferisocius aerobius | reverse complement strand
GTGCTGAACCAGCGCCACCCGCCGGGCGACACCCGCCTCCACCTCAGTAGCAGACTTCCACAACCCCCCGTCCCAGCTTCATAGACAAGAGCCCAATATTCCTGTGTCCATCACCGGGCATCAGCCGGTGGTGGACACCCTCGTCGGCAATTTTGTCGGGGGTTGGCTGCCCCCCGAGGTCTTGGCCTTGCCTAGTGGGCGCGGTCGGCCCGAGGTCTTGCCTCGGCCAGCTCGGCCACATAGGCCAGCTCCTCGTCGGTGTCGGCTCGGATGGTGAGGCCGGTGGCCCTGGTGTCGCACCAGCGGGCAAAGCGCTCTTTGATGCGCCGGCGGGAGCCGACCAGCGCCCCGTCGTCGATGTACTCGTCGGGCACCTCGGCCGCCGCCTCGTCGCGGCGGCCGGCTGTGAACAGCTCTTGGATGCGCTCGGCGGCTTCGCCGAACCCTCGGCGCACCATGGCGTCGCGGTGGAAGTTGTGCTCCCGGGTGCCATAGCCCCCCACTAGGAAGGCGGTCTGAGGCTTGGCCTCGTCGATGGCCCCCTGCACGTCGTCGGTGATCGACACCCGGGCCCCGGCCTGGATCTCGATGTCGTCCCAGGTGCGCCCGGCCCGGTCGAGCCCTCTCTGGATGGCCTCGGTGTAGAGGTGGGCGCTGTCCGGGGTGTAGCCCAGCGGGAGCCACCCGTCGGCCAGCTCGGCCATCAGCGCAGTGTTGGCCGGCCCCCCAGTGGCCAGGAACACCGGGATCTCGGGGTTCATGTGCAGGATCGACTTGAGCGGCTTGCCCACCCCCAGCGCCCCCTCGCCGGCATACGGAAGGCTGATCTGCGCTCCGTCATGGGTCACCGGCGCCTGGCGGGCGAACACCTTCTTGATGATGGACACGTAGTCGCGCAGCACCGCGTTGGGCTTGCCCCAGGGCTGGCCGTACCAACCCTCCACGATCTGGGGGCCCGACAGACCCAAGCCGCAGATGGCCCGACCCTGTCCGGCCAGCGCCTCCAGGGTGCCGAACTGCATGGCGGTGGTCGCCGCGGGTCGGGCCGCCACCTGGCATACCGCGGTGCCCAGGCGGATATGGCGGGTGTGGGCCGCCATCCAGGCCAGCGGGGTGATGGCGTCGATGCCGTAGATCTCCGCCGACCACACCGAGTCGTACCCCAGGCGCTCGGCCAGCTGCACCCTGGACAGCTCCTCTTGGGCCAGCGAGGCATCCAGCCTGGCCCGGTTCCAAATGTCCACCCCGATTCCCAGCTTCATAAGCCCCAACTATCCCACTCCTAGTGGCCGACCGGTGAATTGGCGGCGGGTAGAATCCCACGGTGCCCACCAAGTTTCTGCACCCGTTCGCCCCTCCTGCCGCCGACGATTTCATCACCATCGTGCGGGCCCAGGGCTGCACCTTGTGGGACGACCGGGGGAAGCGCTATCTGGATGCCCTGGCCAGCTTGTGGTACTGCCAGGTGGGCCACGGCCGGGCTGAGATCATCGACGCGGTGGCCGAGCAAATGCGGACGCTGGATGCCTATCAGACGTTCGCTCCGTTCACGAATGAGCCCGCCGAGGAACTGGCTTCGATGGTGGTCGAGCGGTCGCCCCACCCCGACGGGCGGGTCTTTTTCTGCGGTTCAGGGTCGGAGGCGGTGGACTCCGCGCTCAAGATCGCCCGTGCGGTACACCAGCTCCGAGGCGACCGGGATCGCCAGGTGATCATCCGCCGTACCGACGCCTACCACGGCACCAATTTCGGCGGCACCTCGGCGCAGGGCATCGCTGGGAACCGGGAGGGGTGGGGTGATCTCGTCCCCCACTTCGTTGAGGTGCCCCGCGACGACATCGAAGCGGTGAGCACCGCCATGGCCGCCCATGAGGGGCGGGTGGCGGCCGTCATCACCGAGCCCATGCAGGGGGCCGGGGGCGTGTTCCCCCCGCTCGACGGCTACCTGGAGGGTCTGCGGCGACTGTGCGACCAGCACGGCGCGCTGCTCGTCTTCGACGAGGTGATCTGCGGGTTCGGCCGTACCGGGCAGTGGTTCGGGGCCCAACACTACGGGGTCACCCCTGATCTGATGGCTTTCGCCAAAGGGGTCACCTCCGGCTATCAGCCGGTGGGAGGGGTGATATGCAGTCGCCGGATCTGCGAGGTGTTGGAGCAGCCCGGCTGGCTGTTGCGCACCGGGTACACCTATGCCGGCCATCCCGCGTGCATGGCCGCCGGGGTAGCCAACCTGGCCCTGATGGAATCCGAGCAGCTGGTGGACCGAGTGCCGCACTTGGCCGACAAGCTGACGGAGGGGTTGGCCGCCCTCCAAGCCGACGGATTGATCCAGGGCTATCGGGGTGCCGGAGCGGTGTACGCCGCTGAATTGGGCTACGACGGAAGCCATACCCCCTGCGTACGGCGAGGAGCCGCAACGCCGCGAGCGGCGTCGCTGGCGAGCAGGGCACGCGCGATTATTTCTGCGACACACCACTAGGGCACAGGCTCAGAAGGCGATGACCGAGCGCAGGGTCTCGCCCGCCTTCATGGCCGAGTAGCCGTCGTTCACTTCGGCGATGCCGATGGTGGCCGACACCATCTCGTCCAGCTTGAGCCGTCCGTCGAGGTACAGGTCGATGAACTTGGGCATGTCCAGGCGGAAGCGGTTGCTCCCCATGAGCGAGCCTTGGAGCTTCTTCTCGCTCAAGATGATTTCTGCGCCGGGAATGGTCACTTGGCTGGTTACGGGCAGCATTCCGATGATCGTGGCCGTGCCGCCGGCGCCGATCATGGCCCAGGCTTGCTCGGCGGTGGCCGACAGGCCGATGGCCTCGAACGAGTAGTCGGCGCCGCCCCCGGTGATCTCGTGGACCGCTGCCACCGGATCGGTCTCCGATGCGTTGACGGTGTGGGTGGCGCCCAGGGTTCGGGCCATCTCCAGCTTGGAGGCCACAATGTCCACCGCGATGATCGGCGTGGCCCCCACGATGCGGGCGCCCTGCACTGCTGACAGCCCGATGCCGCCGCAGCCGATGACCACCGCGCTCGAGCCAGCCGGCACCGCCGCAGTGCGCATCACCGCCCCGAGGCCGGTGGTGACCCCGCAGCCGATCAACGCGGCCCGGTCCAGCGGCATTTCGGCGCGGACCTTGACCACTCCCCGCTCGTGTACCAGCAACTCCTCGGCAAACGAGCCCAGACCGGCGAAAGCGGCGCAGCCCCGGCCGTCGTTGAACCGGAGCGAGGGGGTGGGCCGGCCCGAGCGCATGGAGTCGCCGTTGAGGCACAGGTACGGCTTGCCGTCTAGGCACTTGGCGCATGCCCCGCACCACATCGACACACAGGTGATGACGTGGTCGCCGGGTTTCACGTAGGTCACATCCTCGCCCACCGCGGCCACCACGCCAGCTGACTCGTGGCCCATGACCATCGGCTCCGCTACCGGCCAGTGGCCGTCGATGAAGTGCAGGTCGGAGTGGCACAGACCGGCATGGGAGGTGCTGATGAGCACCTCGTTGGGGTTGGGCTTGTCGACGGTCAGATTCTCAACGACCAACTTGCCCGGGCTGGTATGCAGAACGGCGCCGCGCATGGTGGGTCTCCTTGGATGCTGGGAATGAGGCAGTGGCCAGAGAAGTTTCTATCAGGTTGGTCACAGGGCCGACCCGGCCTTGCGGTGGCCTCAGACCGTGTGGCGGGGGTCGCAGTGGCCGCCGCTCATGGCTTCAAGGAAACCGGAGGCCCGCTCTTGGCGGGGGTAGCGATTGGCCAGCTCCCAGAAAGCAGGGCTGTGGTCGGGCACGGAGAGGTGGGCCAGTTCGTGGACGATCACGGCATCGAGCACCCAGGCGGGCACCCGGGCCAGGCGGGTGGAGATGCGGATGGTGCCCCGGGCCGATGTACACGATCCCCAGCGGTCGTTCTGCTCGGCCCAGGTGACCGACTCCGGCTGGGCCAGGCCGTAGCGAGCGGCGAGTTTGGCCGCCCGATCGACCAGGTTCGCGCCGCTGGCCTCGGCCGTCCGCTTGCGCTCGAGGCGGGCCACCAGACTGGCCACCATCTCGGCCTCGGCGTCTGGAGCCATCCCCGCAGGCACCCGCACTTCAATGCAGTCGGGCTTGACCTTGGCCGCGGCCGTCTTGCGCCGACGCGAGCTGCGGATCACGCAGACGGGCAGCCGCGGCGGCACCGGGGCTCCGGCCAAGGCCGGGTCCGACACGGCCGGGTCCGACACGGTGCCGGTGTCCGCAAGGGCTGTGCTCACGGCGCGACCATATCCACGGGGGATGACGGATTGGTGGATGGTGGGGAGTTCGAGGCGCGCGGTAACGTCCCGGCCAGGCTGAAGGGAAAACCACCATGGCAGAACAGACCAAGACTCAAGCCGCGTGGGCCGATATGGTTGCCGCCTTGTCGCAGGCTGGCGAACGGTTCTGCGGCGAGGAGTGGGGAGTGTCCGGCCACCAGGACATCGCCGACAGCCACCGGCTGGTGCTGCACATCCTCCAGTCGGCCCTGTTCGCCCACGCCGAGTTCGACCCCGAGCGACCGGTGTGGCGTCGCATCGTCTCGCCCACCCGAAAGTTCACCGGCGACAATGCCGATGCGGTGTACTTCGAGGCCCCGGTGAGCGGCGATCGGGTCTATCGGGTCACCGGCAACCTGGCCGGCGCGGCCTACACCTCGTTCACAGTGGAGCTGGGCTCATCTGAGGGCCGATACGCCACCGGCACCGGCGGGGTGCTCAACGACGACGACATCGACATCGACGCCGACGGCAACTACGAGGTGTTCCTGGGCGGCGATCCCCGGGACCGGAACTGGCTGGACCTTCCCCCGGAATCGGGCCGGATCACCACCCGCCACTACTTTGAGGTTCCCGAACCCGCGGCGGCCGATGAGTCGCTCCACATCCCGCTGGCCATCGAGTGCCTGTCTGCGGTGGGCCCTCCCACGCGCTGGGATGACGAGACCGTGGCCGCGGCCATCGGCCGGGTCGCCAATCATGTGCGGGGCAAGACCGTGCAGCAGCCTGTCCCCGGCACTTATCCGCTGCCGGCATGGGTCAGCCGAGAGCCCAACGTTCTGCCCGACCCCCAGCCGCCCGGTGCCATGGGCTTCGCCGCCTTCGACGCCTACTACACCATGGGACGCTATGTGCTCGGCCCCGACGAGGCCCTGGTGATGACCGGGCGGTGGCCGGAGTGCAAGTTCGCCAACGTGTGCCTGTGGACCGCCTTCGGCCAGACCTACGACTACGGCAACCGCGTCACCAGCCGAAATCGGGCCAACACCGCACTGGAGGCCGACGGCGCCTTCAAGATGGTCATCGCCCATGAGGATCCCGGCGTGTACAACTGGCTGGATACCGAAGGCCGCCCCTCGGGCAGCGTGTTCTGGCGATTCTTCCTGCCCACCGGCCCGGTGGAGCGGATCGAACCCGAACTGGTCAAGCTCTCCGACCTGCGGTAGTTCACCACTGCGGCCATCGGTGACGCCCCCGGGGCCGGAGGGGTGCGCGGAATCGGCGGGCTGGTGGGGGAGAATGTCGGGATGAAATCACAGGGTCCGGTGCCCGAACTGCCCGACGGGCTGGACTGCGTCAACCCGGACCTGCTGGAAGACCTGCGCAACGGGGTGGTGGACAAGCTTCCCGAAAGCGCCCTTGACTGCGTGCCTCCCGACGTGCGAGACGACATTCCCGACGAGCTGGTCGAGTTTGCCGCAGCCAACCCTGAAGTGGCGCTGGCGGCCGTGGCCGTCGCCGTTGCGGCCACGCTGGTGCTCCTGTACAAACTGGCCCGGCGGGCCTTCATCGTGGCCCTGGTCGCCGCCGCGGTTGCGGCCGCGGCGTGGTGGTGGTTGCTGGCGGCGCCCACCATCGATGCGCTGGCCAACGCCGAGGTCCTTGACCATTTCCGCAACCGACCGGAGCCGGCATGACCGGGAGCAGGCAACAAGGCAGGCAGCGATCCGGTATGAGAGGCTGAGCCCATGGCGAAACGACGCGACAAGATCCGCTTGACCCCCGAAGAGCTCGAAGCCTTCATCGATGAGCAGAAGAGCCTCCAAGTGGCCACCCTGAACCGGGACGGAACCCCCCATCTGAGCACGCTGTGGTTCGCGGTGGTGGACGGCGACATCGTGTTCGAGACCTACACCAAGTCGCAGAAGATCAAGAACTTGGAGCGGGACGGCCGCATCGCCGTGCTCATGGAGGACGGCCTGGAATACGAGGAGCTGCGGGGGGTGGCGATCAACGGGCGCGCCGAGCTGCACACCGACCCCGAGGCGGTGCACCGCTACGCCTTGGCGGTGATGGCCCGAAACAACCCCGCGGTCGACCCAGAGATGCTGTCCAAAGCAGCCGAGAGCATGGCCCAGAAGCGCACTGCGGTGGTGGTCAAGGCCGAAAAGACCCTCAGCTGGGACCACACCAAGCTGGGCGGCACCTACTGAGCGCACCCCTGCCCCCGTCTCACAGCCGCTAGCGTCGGAGGCCTGGGTACCTATGCGGGCCGCGTGAGTCCGATGTTTGCAGCGAGACTGGCAATCCCGGAGGCATGGTGAAGGACGTGCTGAGGTGGCTGTCCCACCTGTTCCGGCTGGCCGTGCTCATGCCCATGCTGGCGCTGGCGCTGGCCGCCACCCTGTTCGTGGCGTGGTCCCCGGCCACCGACGTGCTGAGGTCGTGGGAGTCCACTCCGGTGGAGGTGAACCTGACCGAGGACGTGAGCCTGGACGAGCTGGCCATCCGCTCTTACGTCTACGACTCGAACCTCGATGCCGTCGACGTGTTCAGCTATGTGGAGAACCGGGTGCTGGTGGACCTCGAGGACATCTCCGAAGAGGTGCAGCACGCGGTGCTCGCCATCGAGGACGAGAACTTCTATCTCCACACCGGCATCGACCTCAGCGCGGTGTTCCGGGCCGGCCTGGAGAACGTGGGGGCCGGGGGGATCACCCAGGGCGGCTCCACCATCACCCAGCAGCTCATCAAGAACCTGGTGGTGGGCAACAAGGTCGAGGCAGAGCGGAAGCTCCAGGAGATGGCAATGGCCAAGCGCCTCGAGCAGCAGATGGGCAAGAACGAGATCCTCAATCTGTATTTGAACACGGTGTATTTCGGCCAGGGCGCCTATGGGGTACAGGCCGCGTCCGAGGTCTACTGGGGGTTGGATGCCTCCGAGCTGGGATGGGCGCAGGCCGCGCTACTGGCCGCGCTCATCAGCAACCCCAGCAGAAACGACCCCATCAACAACCCCGTCCGAGCTCTGCGCCAGCGGCGCATCGTGCTGAACCGGCTGGCCGAGCTGGGCTACATCACCCCCGAGCAGGCCGACTCGCACCACCTCCAGCCGCTGCCCAGAGAAGTAAACGAGATCGAGCTGCCCCCCAAGAGCTACTTCGTGGAAGAGGTGAAGCAGCAGCTCTTGGACGACCCCCGGTATCTGGGCGGAAGCCTTGAGGATCGCTTCAACCTGGTGTTCAACGGCGGCCTCAGCGTGTACACCACCTTCGATCCCGCGGCCCAGCAGCAGGCCGAGGCCGCGGTGGCCGCCACCCTGGTGGAGTACGGCGAGGGCGACCACGGCGGCGTCGAGGCCACCATGGCTCTGGCCGCGCTCGAGCCCGATACCGGGGCGGTGCGGGCAGTGGTGGGCGGGCCGGGGTTCGCCCAAGACACCGAGGAGTTCAACCTGGCCACCCAAGGCACCCGCCAGCCGGGGTCGGCGTTCAAGACCTTCGTCATGGTGGCCCTGTTCGAGCAGGGGTACCAGCCGAGCGACCGGGTCAGCGGCCGGGGCCCCTGCCAGATCCCCAACCCCGGCGGCGTTCCCGATCCCTATGTGGCCAACAACTTCGCCAGCTCGCCCGGGCAGGTGGATGCCATCACCAGCCAGATCAGGGTGTCCTCCAACTGCGCCTTCTTGCGGCTGGGCCGGGTGGCGGGCATCCAGCCGGTGATCGACACCGCAACCAAGATGGGCATCACCACCGAATTGGAAGCGGTGGCGTCGCTGCCCCTGGGCTCCGAAGAGGTCCATCCCATCGATATGGCGTCGGCCTACGGGGTGGTCGGCACCGGGGGAATCCGCTACGAGCCCTACTTCATCGAGCGGATTGTCGACCGCCAGGGCAACGTGTTGTACCGCCACGAGCTGTCGGGAGAACGGGTGGTGTCGTCCCGCTCGGCCTGCTGGGCTACCGACGTTCTGGAGAACAATATGGCCAACGGCACCGGCCGGCGGGCCCAGATGCCCAATCAGGCCGGTGCGGGAAAGACCGGCACCACCGAGGAGTCAGCCGATGCGTGGTTCGTCGGGTACTCCCCCTATCTGGCCGCTGCGGTGTGGTTGGGCAACCCCAACGAGCGGATCCCCATGCGGGGCGTAACCGGAAGCTCCTATCCGGCAGTGGCGTGGGGGCGGTTCATGACCGCCTACCACGCCGACCTTGAGCCGGTGGACTTCCCCCGCTGTCCCGGCGAGCCCAGGCTGGGTGATCTGGTCGAGCTCGAGGACGTGTTCACCGTGGGCGTCCCGTGCCCCACGCCGATCGCCCCCGAGGACCCCGAGGTGGTCGTGCCGGTCATCGTGCCAGTGGACACCGATGGCGACGGCGTCCACGACGCGTGCGCCGATCTGCTGGTGACCGCGGGATTGGCACCGTGTGGGCTCAGCGAATTCGCGGTGGAGGGCGGAGAGCCCATCCCGCTGTACTGCGGCACTCCCGCGCCCATCGAAGCGGTGTGTCCCGACGGTCGATTCCCGCTGGACTCCAACGACGACGGAGTGGCCGACACCTGCGTGGGCCGCAGTCCCGAAGCCAGCGGCCCCGAAATCCCGGCCGAGCCCGGCGCCGGCGATGGCTCCCGCGCCAGCCCTTAGGCCCGAGACACGCCATTAGTATCGAGCCGTGAGCGACGATCAGTTCCAGATCCTGCTGTCGGTGCAGGATCTGGACGCCCGAATTGACCAGCTCCGCCACCGCCATGAGACCCTCGCCGAGCGCGATGAGCTGGCTGCCCGGCAACAGGACCGCAAAAGGGTCGCGGGCCGGCGCGAGGCCTTGCAGGTCGAGTACTTGGAACTTCAGCGGACCCTCAAGCGAAACGAGGACGAATTGGCCGTCCTGGAGGAACGGGCCAGGCGGGAGCACGACCGGCTGTACTCGGGAGAGGTCACCGGCACTCGGGAGTTGCTGACCCTCCAAGAGGAGGTGGACGGTCTGCGGTCGCGTTGCTCGGCCGCGGAGAGCGACGCCTTGGAGCTGATGGAGGCGATTGAGGGGATTGAAGCCCAACTGGAGTCCTTGGGGTCGGCCGTGGAAGCGGCTGAAGCCGAGGTGGCCGCAGCCGAACGCCAACTCGCCGAGGCGGAGGCGGTGGTGCGGGCTGAGATCGACCAGCAGGCCGCAGCCCGCTCCGCCGAAGCCGCCAGGATCCCGGAGGTTGCGCTGGCCGGCTACGACGGGCTGCGGGCCCGCATGGGCGGTGTAGCGGTGGCCCGGCTTCGCGGCGGCACGTGCGAGGGCTGCCACTTGGCGCTGTCGGCCGTGGAGCTCGACCGGATCCGCCGCGCCCCCGCCGATGAGCTGTGCCACTGCGAGGAGTGCGGCCGCATCCTGGTGCGGGTCTGACCGAGCGGCCCAACCGGTGTTCTTCTGGTTCTTGGCCTTGAGCTTCGTACTGGTGGCCGCGGTGTTCGACAGCCCGGCCCTGGACTACCGGGTGGTGATGCTCGGCTCGGTGTTGCCGGTGGTCGAACTGGTGGCCGGGGGGCCGTGGGCGCTCCACACCCTGCTGGCGCCGCTGGTCGTACTGGCGGTGGTGATGCTGGCCACCCGGGGTCGTCGGCTGGCCCGCCGCCGTTGGCTGGGCCTGCCCATCGGACTCTTCCTGTACCTGGTGCTCGACGGAGCGTGGCTGCGCACCGACCTGTTCTGGTGGCCGGCCTTCGGGGCGAGGGTGGGCGGCGGCGACCTGCCCGAATTCAAGCCGCTGGCCGCGCTGATCGCCCTGGAGCTGGTCGGGCTGGCCGCAGGGGGGTGGGCGGTCAACCGCTATGGGCTGGCCGATCGGGAGCGCTTTCGCCTGTTCTGCGCCCGGGGCCGGCTGGACCGGACGCAGATGGGCGCCAATCGGCCGAGAGGGCCCCGGCGCCGCTGAAGCCCCGGTGGCGGCACGATCGTACGGTGAGTCGGCCTGTAGGCGGGATTCTGTCCGGGTCCTGGCGGACCGTGGGTGGCCATCCATCTATGCGGCCTACCCGGGGATTGCCCCTGGCGGGGCGGCGGACCACCATGTCCCCTGCTTGGCCTTGCTCCCGGTGGGGTTTGCCGAGCGAGCCAGGTCACCCCAGCCCCTGGTGCGCTCTTACCGCACCGTTTCACCCTTGCCTGTGCCCGCTGGTGCGGGCCATCGGCGGTCTGTTCTCTGCTGCACTTTCCTTCGAGTCGCCCCGACTGGCTGTTAGCCAGCACCGTTGTCCTGCGGAGTCCCGACCTTCCTCGGCATCGCCGCCCGGTGCCCCAGACCGCGATGACGCGGCCACCCGGCCGACTCACCGTCGTCTCAGTCTGCCAGCCCGGGGGTGAAGGCCACAGCGTTTTCCGGGTTTGCCGGACCAATTTGCAGACGGACCGCTAAAGGCCGATGTCGGACAACTCGGGATACCAGCGAGAGGCCCGCTGCACCGCCTCGTGCCAGCGCTGGCGGTCTGGCGCGGCCCGCGGCTCCACCACTGCCTGCGGTGACCAGGAATCAGCCACCTCCTGCCAGCTCGACCACTGGCCGAGGGCTCGCCCGGCCAACACCGCCGCTCCCAATGCCGTTCCCTCCGGCACTGGGCAAAGCTCCACCGGCCGCCCCAGAGCGTCGGCCAATATCTGGTTGAACACCGGGTTCTGCGACATTCCGCCGTCCACCCGGACCCGCTCGATGCGATGGCCGCAGTCGGCCTCGGCCGCCTCCAGCAGATCGGCGGCTCGGTGGGCCACCCCTTCGAGCACCGCTCGGACGATGTGGGCCGCAGTGGTGCCCCCGGTCATGCCGAACAGCGCCGCCCGGGCCCCGAAGTCCCACTGAGGGGTGCCCAGCCCGTACAAGGCCGGCACATAGACCACCCCGCCGGCGTCGGTCACGCTGCCGGCCACCGCCGACGACTCCGAGGCATCGCCCAGCAAGCCCATATCGTCGACCAGCCAGCTCATGTTGGACCCGGCGGCGATCATCATGGCCTCCACGCCCCACACGATGGTCCCGTCCTCCTGCCAGGCCACGATGGGAAATGTGCCCCGGCTGCTGCGCTTGTCGGCGATCGGCCGGTCGGGGCCGCCGCAGACGTCCAAGAAGGCGCCGGTGCCCAAGGTCAGCTTGGCCAGCCCCTCGAGCACGCAGCGCTGTCCGATGAGCGACGACTGCTGGTCGCCGATGATCCCGGCGATCGGCGGTCCGCCAGGCAAGGCTGCGGCGGTGCCCACCACCCCGGTGGAGTCCACGATCTCCGGCAGGACGCGAGAGGGAACCCCGATCTGCTCGATGACTGCAGCCGACCAGGCCCGTCCGTCGTCGGCCAGCATGCCGCTCATGGCCGCATTGGAGGGGTCGACCACATGGCAGGCGCCCTGTGACAGGCACCACACCGCCCACGAGTCCACGGTGCCGAAGCACAGATCCCGGATTCGGTCGGGATCGTGCCGGTCGAGCAGCCAGACCAGCTTGGTGGCCGACTCGTTGGGAACCAGCCACAGGCCCTCGGCCTGCCAACCGAGACATTCGCCCACCGTGCGCAGGTCCTGCCAGCCCAGCGCCGGGCCCACCGGCTGGCCGGTCTTGCGGTCCCACACCACCGCTGAGCCCCGCTGGGTGGTGACGGCGACGGCATCGACCCCCCCGACCTCGTCGACAACCTCGGTGGCGGTCTGGAGAATGGCCGCGGCCATATCGTTGGCGTCGAACTCCACCAGCCCCGGTTCGGGCCTGTCGGGCGGGGTGTGCTGCTGGCGGAAGCAGATCAACCGGTGCCCGTCGGTGGCCGCCGAGCGGATGCTGCTGGTGCCGACGTCGACGACGCAGATCTTCACAGAGGGAGATTGTGGCAGGGCGGAAATGATCGGCCACACTAAGGCGGTGAGCTTTGGCGAGCGCAGCGGATGGCCTGGAGTATTCCGGCAGATCACCAGCGGCGGCAGCCTTTCTTCGGAGGCCGCCGATGCAGCCATGACGGAGATCTTGCGCGGGGAGGCGACTCCGGCGCAGATTGCCGGCTTCGTGATCGGTCTGCGAACCAGGGGGGAGACCGCAGAAGAGCTGGTAGGCCTGCTCGCAGCGATGCGCAGGGCTTCGGAGCCTGTCCCGCTGGATGCGGCCAGCCTCGGCCTCATCGATACTTGCGGGACCGGCGGCGACAACAGCGGGAGCATAAACGTGTCCACCGCGGCGGCGCTGGTCGCCGTCGGGGCAGGCGCCAGGGTATGCAAGCACGGCAATCGCTCGGCCTCGTCGAGGTGTGGCTCGGCCGATGTGCTGGAGGAGCTGGGGGCGGCGATCGACCTGGGCCCGAACGGCGTGGCCCGATGCGTCACCGAGGCCGGCTTCGGCTTCTGCATGGCGCCCCGGTTCCATCCGGCCATGCGCCATGCCGGGCCGCCTCGCCGGGAGCTGGCGGTGGCCACGGTGTTCAACTTCCTCGGCCCGCTGGCCAACCCAGCCGGGGTCAAGCGCCAGCTGGTGGGGGTCAGCGACCCGTCGATGGTCGAGATCATGCTGGAGGTTCTGGCCGCCACCGGGTCGGAGCGGGCCATGGTCGTGCACGGTCGCGACGGCTTGGACGAGCTGTCCACCACCGCCCCCAGCGACGTGTGGGAGCTGCGAGACGGCGGCGCCTTCCACCACACGGTGGATCCCGCCGCCTTCGGGCTGGCCCCGGCCCGAGCTGAAGATCTGGCAGGTGGGGAGGCGGCCTTCAACGCCGACTGCCTGCGGCGGGTGCTCGACGGTCAGCCCAGTGCCCATCGAGACGTCGTGGTGCTCAACGCCGCCGCCGCGCTGGCGGTGGCCGAGGTGTCCGACACGCTGGGAGAGGGGCTACAGGCCGCGGCGGCTTCCATCGACGACGGCGAAGCCGGTCGGGTGCTGGAGCACTTCGTCTCGGTCTCTCAGGAGGCCGCCCAAGCCGATGAGGCCGGGCTATGAGTCCGCAGGGCGGCCTCACAATGCAGGAGTTGAGAGACGCGCTGCTGAAGTCGGTGGAAGTCGCTCGGGCCGGCCAGAGCGAGAAGCCTCCCATCGACCCGCCGGCGCAGTTGAAGAAGGTCCTCGCATTCAAGAAATTCCCGGGGCGATCCTTGGGTCTCGTGCGCGAGACGGTGGAGGCCGACGACGAATTCCGGGAGCGGGTTGCGGCCTCAGTCGCCGAGGGGGAGATGGGCCGCATCGGCTGGCTGTGGCTGGCCCGCCCGGACGGCTGGGAGCAGGAGTGCCGGGAGCTGGTTTCAGCTGCAAAGCAGGAGTCTGAGCAGCTCGCCGATGCTCAAAGTCGCCAAGACCAACAGCAGCGGCTCCAGCGGGCTGAGGCGGCTCGTCAAAAGGCCGATGCCCGGCGCGACCGGGCCGACCGAGAGCGCGACGAGGCCCGATTGCAGGTCGCACAGGCCCGCACCGACGCCCATCGGGCCGAGGAGTCCGCAGCCCGGCTGGCCGCTGAGCTAGAGCAGGCCCGCGACGAGCTTGAGTTGGCCCAGAGCAGCTTGGCGCGAAGCCAACGCACCCAGCGTCGGGCCGAGGAGAGGCTCAAGAGGGCCCAAATGCAGAGCGAACAGCTCAAGAAGGATCTGAGGGATGCCCGCAGCCGCCATGGGGAGGAGATCAGCGGCCTGACCGATAGACTGGCGGACGCCGAGCGCGAGTCTTCGATGGCCCGGGAAGCTGGCTTCGAACCCCGGCCAGAACCGGCCCCCGGCGCTCGGAGTAGCCCTGAGCCCTCCACCAGGCGCCGGCCGGTCCCGATGCCCAAAGGTCTGCTCAACGACACGTCGGAGGCGGCCGAATACCTGCTCGGCTCGGTTCCCAAGATTGTGGTGCTGATCGACGGCTACAACGTGGCCTTCAAGCACTGGCCAGAGATGCCACCGAAAGAACAGCGCCGCCAGCTCCTGCGCAACCTCGAGCAGTTGAGCTCCCGGTATCCACGCGCCGAATTCGTGGTGGTGTTCGACGGCAGCGACACCGATTACGACTACGTTGCCACTACCCCCCGCTCACTGGGGATTTCAGTGCAGTTCACCCCGCAAGGGGAGACCGCCGACGACCGCATCATCGCCTTGTGCGACCAGTATCCTATCGTGAGGCCGTTGGCAGTGGTTTCGGAGGACAACGACGTGCGAGAGCGGGCCCGCGCCCGGGGCGCCAACCTCGTCCATCCTCGCAAGCTCCTGACGGTCATGGGCATCATGGGACTGGAGGTAGAGGATCCTCGCGGGTGGAGCACCTCTAGACCCTGGTGATGGCCGTCGGCGCTGAAGAGGTGGTTGCCGCTGGGGTGGCGGCGGGGCTCGATGCCGTTGGCGTGGCGGCGGCCGAGCCCTTCGAGTCCACTCGAGCCGTGTTGGTCCGGCGCCGGGAACAGGACCTGCACGGGGGGATGGCGTTTACCTATCGAAACCCCGAGCGCTCCACCGATCCCGGTCGCACGGTTGAAGGGGCCCGCTCGCTGGTGGTCGGCGCACTGGGCTACCGGCGCCCCACCCCGCCCGCTCCCGACCGAGCGGTGGGCCGGGTGGCGGCCTATGCCCGCAGCGGCCTCTACGCCAGACTGCGGCGCGCGCTGGGCCAGGTCGCCGACCTGCTGCACGGCGCCGGGCACCAGGCTGTGGTCGTGGCCGACGACAATGCCCTGGTGGATCGGGAAGCAGCCCGCCGAGCCGGGCTGGGCTGGTACGGCAAGAACAGCAACATCCTGCTGCCGGGGCGGGGGAGCTGGTTCGTGTTGGGCTCGGTGATCACCACCGCGGCTCTTGAGGGGGCGAACCCGGTTCCCGATGGGTGCGGGCCGTGCCGCCGCTGCCTGGACGGCTGCCCGACCGGGGCGATTGTGGCGCCCGGCGTCGTGGACGCCCGCCGGTGCCTGGCGTGGCTGGTGCAGGCCGACGGCGACTTCCCACTGGAGTTTCGCGAGGCCCTGGGCGATCGCCTCTACGGCTGCGACGACTGTCAGGAGGTCTGCCCGCCCAACCGGAAGGCCGACTCGGGCTGCGCCGGTGCCGGCGAGGCACCCGACGATGACGACGAGGTGGCATGGGTGGATCTGGTCGAGCTGCTGGAATCGGCCGACGCCGAGCTGATGCACCGCTACGGCCGCTGGTACATACCCCGGCGGGCGCCCCGCTATCTGCGGCGCAACGCGCTGGTCGCCCTGGGAAACTCGGGACGGGGGACCGACCCCGAGGTGGTCGAAATCGTGAATCGCTATCGGTCGGATCCCGACCCCATGCTGGTGCGCCACGCCGACTGGGCGGCAGCCCGCCTCGGAGTGGGCGCAGCCCCGCTGGCCTGAGCCATGGTCCAGCACCTTCTGGTCACCAACGACTATCCCCCCAAGCTGGGGGGCATCCAGAACTATCTGTGGGAGCTGTGGCGCCGACTGCCCCCCGAAGAAGTGTGCGTGCTGACCCGCTCTCACCCCGGCGACGCCCGCTGGGACGCCCAGCAGCCCCACCGGGTGGTCCGCTCGTCCCGCCGCTTCCTGCTGCCCACCCGGGAGATGGCAGAGGAGATCGACAAGCTGGCCTCCGGCATCGGCGCCGAGCTGGTGCTCTATGACCCTGCGGTTCCGCTGGGCGCGCTCGCCCCTCGCCTGCCCCATCCCTACGGCGTGATCCTGCACGGGGCCGAGGTGACCGTGCCGGGACGCCTGCCCGGCGCCAGGGGGCTGCTGGCCGGAGTGCTGCGGGGCGCCGAGGTGGTGATCGCCGCGGGGCGCTACTCGGTGGCCGAGGCCGAGCGGGCGGCCGGCGGGCCGCTGCCTGCGGTGATCGTGTCGCCCGGCGTGGACGTCGATCGCTTCAGGCCACTGGACGCGGCCCAGCGGCGAGCGGTCCGCCAGCGTTTCGGGATTCCCGCCGATGCCCCCGTCGTGGTGTCGGTCAGCCGGCTCGTGCCCCGCAAGGGAATGGACGTGCTGATCGCGGCGTCGGCCCGGCTGGCCGACCGCCATCCCGGGCTCGTCTTGGCCGTGGCCGGATCGGGGCGTGACCGGGATCGCCTGGACCGGCTCATCGGCCGCGCCGGGGCGCCGGCCCGCTTGCTCGACCGGGTGGCCGACGCCGATCTGCCCGACCTCTACGGCTGCGCCGACGTGTTCGCCATGGTATGCCGCCGGCGCTGGGGCGGCTTGGAGCAGGAGGGGTTCGGCATCGTGTTCTTGGAGGCCGCCGCCGCGGGCGTGCCGCAATTGGCCGGCGACAGCGGAGGTGCGGCCGAGGCGGTGGAGCACGGCCGAACCGGCCTGGTGGTGCAAGAGCCCGGCCATCTGGACTCGGTGACCGCCGGTTTGGACGCTCTGCTGGCAGACAAGGCCCGCCTGGCGAGGATGGGGATGGAGAGCCGGCTGAGAGCGGTAGCCGAATTCTCCTACGACCACATGGCCGAGCGGCTCCGCACCGTGATCACCGAGGTCGTAGCCCGCAGGAGGTGCCCCTGATGGCAGGCGCCTTCGCTTCATGGGCTGAGTGATCCCGTTGCCCTGGCGCGACCATCTACTGCCTTCGGGAGTCGAGGGCCAGGGCCTCCTCCGGGCCTGCTGGGCGGGGACTGCGGTGTTCGCGGCCATCGCCGTCGCCGGTGCCGCGTTTCCCAACCCCATGGCTTTTGCCATGGCCACAGCGTCGCTCGGACTGCTGGTGGCAGGTTCTGCGGCCATGCTGTGGGCCTTCCAGCGGGCCCTGGAGCGCAGTCGCTACGAGCTGATCGGCGTGGGAGGCCTCTACTTCCTGGCCGGCTGCGCGCCCCGGTCAGTGCGACGCTCGATGATGGCCGCTCTGGCCACCGAGTCGGTCGTGGCACTGGCCGCAGCGTCGGCGCGCCCGTTTACCTCGTCGGCATTCGGTATCCTAGTACCTGTCTATGCGCTGGGCCTGTCCGGGGCATGGGGTGCCAGGCACGGGACATTCCCACCCCGGCCCCCCGAGGGCACAACTCCACGAGGCGTCGATCCCCATAAGAATCCCAATGAGAACGGTGACCATGTTTTATAAGGCCGCGTTTGATAGGGCCGCCAAGAGCATCTCCATCGAGGATGACCATGTTTGACCAGGCCACCAAAAGCATCTCCATCGAAGCGTCGCCGGCGCGCTGCTTCGAGGTGGTGTGCGAGTTCGAGTCCTACCCGCAATGGGCGACTGAGGTGAAAGAGGCCGAGGTGGTCCGACGAGACGACGACGGCCGGGGCGGCCTGGTGTCGTTTCGGGCCGCAGCCATGGGCCGCAGCACCAGCTATCTGCTGGAGTACTACTACGGGTCCAATCCGCTGCGGGTGTCCTGGCGGCTGGTGCAGGGAGATCTGACCCGTCGCCTCGACGGGGAGTACTGCTTCAACCCGGTGCCCGGCGAGCCGGACCGCACCGAGGTCACCTACCACCTCGCCGTCCAAATGGCGGTGCCGCTGCCCGGTTTCGTCAAGCGCAGGGCTGAGGCCCGCATCATGCAGACCGCGCTGGAAGACCTGCGGCGCCGGGTCGAGTCCGGTGCCGACAAACCCCGCTGAGGGCGGCTCTGGGAAAGTAGATTAGGCTTGTGGAGTTCCGCCGGATCAACAACCTCCCCCCCTACGTCTTCACCATCATCAACGATCTGAAGGTGCAGGGCCGGCGAGATGGCCACGACGTGATCGACCTGGGCTTCGGCAACCCCGATCTGCCATCGCCGGATATTGCGGTGGAAAAGCTGGCGGAGGCCGCTCACAACCCCCGCAACCACCGCTATTCAGCCAGCCGGGGCATCCCCAAGCTGCGCGAGGCCCTAGCCGGGTACTACGCCCGGCGGTTCAGCGTATATCTCGACCCCGAGACCGAGGTGATCAACACCATCGGCGCCAAGGAGGGGTTCTCCCACCTCATGTGGACCCTGCTCCAACCCGGCGACGCCGTTTTGGTGCCCTCCCCCTCCTATCCCATCCACCGGTATGCGCCGCTGTTCGCCGGCGCCGAGGTGAGGGAGATCCCGCTGAGCACAGGCACCGATTTCTTCAACACGATGCAGGAGCGCTGGCGGTACTCGTGGCCCAAGCCCCGGGTCATCGTGCTGTCGTTTCCCCACAACCCCACGACTGCATGCGTGGATCTGGAGTTCATGGCCGGCGTCGTGGACTTCGCCAAAGAGCACGATGTGCTGTTGGTTCACGATTTCGCCTACGCCGACTTGGGGTACGACGGCTACCTGCCGCCGTCTATTATGCAGGTTGAGGGGGCAAAGGATGTGGCGGTGGAGTTCTATTCCATGACGAAGTCGTTCTCCATGGCCGGCTGGCGAACGGCATTCATGGTGGGCAACCCCCAGGTGGTTGCGGCGTTGGCCAAGCTCAAGTCCTACCTGGACTACGGCACCTTCCAGCCCATCCAGATTGCCGCCACCGTGACTCTGAACGAGGCTCCCGGCTACCCCAAAGAAGTGTGCGATATCTACCAGGGTCGCCGCGACGCCCTCTGCTCCGGGTTGAACCGAATGGGCTGGGAGGCGGCACCGCCCCAGGGGACCATGTTCGTCTGGGCCGAGATCCCCGAGCCCTATCGGCAGATGGGGTCGGTGGAGTTCGCCTCCTGGCTGGTTCGAGACGCCCGGGTGGCGGTCTCGCCCGGCGTGGGGTTTGGCCCCGGCGGAGAAGGCCATGTGAGGTTCGCGCTCATTGAGAACGAGCAGCGCACCGCCCAGGCAGTCCGCCAGCTCCGTGAAGCGCTGGTCGGACTGGGTTAGGGGCTGAGCTTTGATGAGAGTCGGAGTGCTGACCGGGGGGGGCGACTGCCCGGGGCTGAACGCCGTCATCCGGGCGATCGTGCGCAAGGCCGAGCGCCACTACGGCGACTCGGTCATCGGTTTCTTAGACGGCTGGCACGGGGTGATCGAAGGCAACTTCACCGAGTTGGACGTCAACCACATGCGGGGCACCCTGCCCCGGGGCGGCACGGTGCTGGGAACCTCTCGGGTGTCCCCCAGAATGTTCGACGACGGCATCGACCGGGTGCGGGCCACGATGGAGGCCACCGGCGCTGAGGCTTTGATCGTCATCGGGGGCGAGGGCACTCTTTCGGCGGGAGTGGGGGTCTTCGAGGCTGGCGCGGCCAACGTGGTCGGCGTGCCCAAGACCATCGACAACGACATCGGCCTCACCGAGCTGACCTTCGGGTTCGACACCGCGGTGGGCATCGCCACCGCGGCCATCGACCGCCTGCACACCACCGCCGAGTCGCACGACCGGGTGATGGTGGTCGAGGTGATGGGCCGCCATGTGGGTCACATCGCCACCTGGGCCGGCATCGCCGGCGGGGCCACCCTCACCTTGATTCCCGAAGAGCCGTTCGATATCGAGGCGGTGGCCGAGGCCATCTCCCGCCGCCACCGGCGGGGGCGCTGGGCCTCCATCGTGGTGGTGGCCGAGGGGGCCCGGCCCAAAGAGGGCACCATGGAGCTGTCGGAGCCCGAAATCGACCAATTCGGCCATTCCCGGCTGGGCGGAGTCGGCCAGGCGGTGGCAGCTGAGATCGAGGCCCGAACCGGTTACGACACCCGGGTGACGGTGCTGGGCCATGTCCAGCGGGGAGGGACCCCGAGCGCGCTGGACCGGGTGCTGTGCTCGTGGTACGGGATTGCGGCCATCGATGCTGTGCACGAGGGCGACTGGGGGTCGATGGTGGCTTTTCGCGGCGGGGAGATCTCTCGGGTGCGGCTGGCTGATGCGGTGGCCCAGCTGAAGCCGGTCAGCCCCGCGCTCTACGACGTGGCCCGGGCGTTCTTCCCCTAGTTGCCGCCGCCGTTGCGGTTTCAGGAGAAATTGAGCTGGAAGCCTGGGGGCAGGGTCGGTTGGGGGGTTGGGCTGGCCGGCGCAGCCGGTGTCGGCG
>JAPYOC010000202.1 GCA_028278955.1 Candidatus Poriferisocius aerobius | reverse complement strand
CTCATCGCCCTGGGCGACGGCCACGACCAATCCGGGTATGCGGGCTTTTTCCATCCACTCGGCCGCGGCCAATCCGTCCTCCCAGTCGGCGCCGCATCCCTCGGGACTCGATGTCGCGGCCATCGACACCGCCGCGGCCGAGTGGATGGAAAAAGCCCGCATACCCGGATTGGTCGTGGCCGTCGCCCAGGGCGATGAGCAGCCGTGGACGTTCGGCTGGGGCCTCAGCGATGTCGTCACCGGCGAGCCGATGACCCCGGACCGCTACGTGCGCATCGGGTCGGTCACCAAGCCGGTCACCACTGTGGCGGTGCTGTCACTGGCCGAAGAAGGTCTCGTCGATCTGGACACCCCGGTCACCGCCTATCTGGGCGACGACTGGCACGGGGGCTACGAGCACGGCCCCGACATCACCCTGCGCCATCTAATGGGCCACACCGCGGGGTTCGTGGAGTACGCCTTTGACCCGGCCTTCTTCTCGCTGGCCGCTCCCCGGCTGAACGTGCCCATCGCCCCCGAGGAGATCATTCGGTTCGCCACCGAATACGGCCCAGTGGCCGACTTCCAAACCGAATACCACTACAGCACCGCTGGGCATGTAGCCGCGGGGATGATCATCGAGGCGGTCACCGGCAACCCCGCCCATGCGGAGATACGCTCTCGGATCTTCGAGCCCCTGGGACTGGAGAACACCTACCTCCCCCCCCACGAAGTGCCTCCCGAGCCGGTGGTCAACAGCTACAACGGCGGGATTCTGTACACCGCGTTCAACGCCCTCACCCAGATCCCCGACGAGGCCAAGCACAACTACTTGGGCCGCGACTACATCTCCACCAACAGCTACCCCCAGGAGTTCTTGCAGTCCGCGGGCTGGACCGGTGGCGGCATCGAGAGCCAGATCGGCGACGTCCCCCGCTTGTTCCGGGGGCTGTTCGCCGGCGGGCTGATAAGCGACGAGTCCCTGGCCCAGATGACCACCCCGAGCGTGAACCCCGGCTACGGGCTCGGCGTGGGGATCGACGATATCGGGGGCCTCCAGGCCTACAGCCACGGCGGCGGCACGCCCGCGTTCCGCACCCGCGTGGTCTACCTCCCGGATTGGGACTTGACGCTGGCGGCGAACGCCAACGTGCTGCCCCCCGACCCCGACATGAACGAGCTGATGGACGCCCTCATCCCCATTGCGGCCAGCAGTTGGGAGCTGGCCGGCCAATGACCCTCGCGCAATGGAACGAGGCCGCCGCGCGCCTGACTGCGCCGGGATCGCTGTTCGCCTGGTCGGTGCAAGAGGTGAACGGCGTCGCTGTGCGGGTGTTCGACAACGCGCCGGGGTCGCTGCGAGATATGTTCGCCGGCACCGCCGTCCACGGCGACGCCGACTACCTGGTGTTCGACGACGAGCGAGCTTCGTACGCCGAGGCGCACCGCCAAGTGAGGGCGCTGGCATCGTGGCTGGCCGCCGACTGCGGCGTGGAGCAGGGCGACCGGGTGGCCGTCTGCATGCGCAACTACCCCGAGTGGATCATCGCCTACTGGGCCGCGGTGTCGATGGGGGCGGTGGTGGTGGGCATGAACGCCTGGTGGACCCCGGCGGAGATGGCCTACGGCCTGCAAGACAGCACTCCGGCAGCGCTGATAGTGGACGGCGAGCGCTGGGAGCGCCTGGCATCGCTCGATGTCAGCCCGGATATGCCGGTGGTGGTGACCCGGTGCGACGAGGATCTGCCCGACCAGGCCACCCGCTGGGCCGAAACAGTGGCCGATTCGGACCCGCCCGAGCTGCCCGATGCGCCCATCGGCCCCGACGACGACCTTTGCGTGTTCTACACCTCGGGCACCACCGGCTTCCCCAAAGGGGCGGTGATGACCCATCGGGGCGCGGTGCACAACGTGATGAACATGGGCTTCTACGCTGCGGCCTTGGGCATGGTCAACGAGAGTGCCCCCGTACCTCAAGGCGAAGGAGACCAACCGGCCGGACTGGTTTGCGTGCCGTTGTTCCACGTCACCGGCTGCAACTGCTACCTCCACCCCACCACCGCCGTGGGAGGCAAGCTGGTGCTCATGTACCGCTGGGATGCTGCTGAGGCCCTCAGGCTCATCGATGCCGAGCGGCCCAGCACCCTGGCGGCCGTGCCGGCCATGTCCCGGGAGATCGTGCTGCACCCCGACTTCGACCGCTACGACACCTCCAGCCTGGGCTCGCTGGGAGGAGGGGGCTCGCCGCTGCACCCCGATTTGGTGGAAAAGATCTCCCGAAAGATCCCCAGCGGCAGCCCCGGCACCGGCTACGGCCTGACCGAGACCAGCGGGGTGGTCGCCATGAACGTCGGGGCGATCTACCTAGGCAAGCCCACCACGGTGGGCCAGCCGCTGCCCACCGTCGAGGCCAGGGTGGTGGACGACAACGGTGCCGAGCTTCCGGCCGGCCGGCCCGGCGAGCTGCTGGTGCGCTCCCCCATCGTCATCCGGGGCTACCTCAACAAACCAGAGGCCACCGCCGAGGCCATCGCCGACGGCTGGCTGCACACTGGCGACATCGCGGTGATCGACGAGGACGGGTTCATCGCCATCGTGGACCGGGCCAAGGATCTGGTGATCCGGGGCGGCGAGAACATCGCCTGCGCCGAGGTGGAGACCGCCGTGTACGAACACGAGGCGGTGGCCGAGGCCATCGTGTTCGCCGTGCCCGACGAGCGCCTCGGGGAGGTGCCCGGCGCCGCCGTGGTGCTGCGGCCCGGCGCCGGGCTCGACGCCGAAGGCCTGCGAGCCCACCTCGCCGGCCGCCTCGCTCCCCACAAGATCCCCGCTCATGTCTGGTTCCCCGAGACCCCCCTCCCCCGCAACGCCTCGGGCAAGTACCTGAAGCGCCAAGTCCGCGACGAACTGCTCTCGCTCTAGATAGCCTTGCCCGCGTGACCACCGCCGCCGCTGACCGCTACACCATCATCTCGTCCGACTGCCACGCCGGGGCCAACCACAAGACGTACCGGGAGTACCTGGAGTCGGGCTGGCACGACGAGTTCGACGCCTGGCGGGGCAAGTACCGCAATCCGTTCCGCGACCTGCAAGACGACGGCCGCTCCCGCAACTGGGACAACGACCGCCGCATCTCCGAGCAGCACACCGACGGCGTGGTGGCCGAGATCACCTTCCCCAACACCGTGCCCCCG
>JAPYOC010000201.1 GCA_028278955.1 Candidatus Poriferisocius aerobius | reverse complement strand
GATACGCTGGCCCCTATGTCTAAGCGAGCCTTCAATGAGGAGGAACTGCGTCGGCGGCTGACTCCCGAGCAGTACCACATCACCCAGCAGGCCGGCACCGAACGAGCCTTCACCGGTGCCTACTGGGACTGCAAGGACGAGGGCATGTACCGCTGCCGAGTCTGCGGCGAACCGCTGTTCTCCTCCAAGGCGAAGTACGATTCGGGCACCGGCTGGCCGTCGTTCTGCGAAGAAATCGCCGAGGGCAAAATAGACCGCCGCCCCGATCCCAGCGGTGGCATGATGCGTACCGAGGCGCTGTGCGCGTCGTGCGGCGCCCATCTAGGGCACATCTTCCCCGACGGCCCCCAGCCCACCGGCGAGCGCTACTGCATGAACTCGGCCTCGCTGCAGCTCGACCCCGGCGCCACCGGAGAAGCGGGCTGACATAGGCCGGCTTGAAGGTAAGCCGGCCTATGTCCCCAGGGGCTGGAGCTCGTCTTCCAGTCCTTCTCCTTCTCGGACCAGGTTCCAGCCGAAGCGCTCGGCCAAGGCCTCGCGCCCCTCGTCGGGGCCGCGGGCGATGATCTCGTCGCCGGCGAACAACTCGGCGCTGCCCCGGGGGCGGTACATGTAGCGGCCGGCCCGGCGCACGGCCAGCACGGTGAAACCGGGCTCGATGTTGAGGGCCAGCTCCTTGAGGCAAGCCCCGTCGGCGCCGCTGCCCGGCGCCACGGGCACCTCCACCACCACCTCGTCGGAGTCGCCGAGGGCGATCTCCAAAATGGGGTGCACGTCCTCGCCCTGCTCCACCAACGAGATCATCTGGCGGGCCTGATCGCCGATGTCCTCGGCAGCCTGGCCCAGATGCAGCAAGCCCCGCAGCGGGGCGGGGTCGATGTTGTGGGCGGCGGCCCGCAAAACCCACAGCTCCAGCTGGTGGTTCATCTCGTCGAGGCGCCCCTCCAAGAGCCGCACCTGCGCGGCCAGGCCCCGGTCGTTGAGCACCAGCGCGGAGTAGGCCAGGCCCACCGCAGCCTCCGAGAGGTCCTTCATCTCCACCAGCACGTCCACCGCCCGGTGCAGGTCGGATATCCACGGATCCTCGGGCGGCACCGGCTCTTCTCGAATCGGCGCGGCCGCCAGCTGGTGCAGCCGCATGATGCCCGCCGGCGAGCCCCGCAAGAACAGCACGTCGCCCGGCATCATGAGCTGCTCGCCGCCCACGTCGGTTATCCATCTGCGGTCCCGTCGGATGGCCATAACCCGCATCCCGGCCACCACCGGCAGCTCCAGATCGCCCAGGGGCCGGCGCACCATGTGCGACCCCTCGTTCACCACCAGGCGGTGCGACACCTCCTCGGCGCTCGACATGTCGGCCACCAGCTCGGCGGGGATCCCCAGGCGACGGCTCACGATGCGGGATATGTCCACCGCATCGTTGGCGATCCGCTCGATGGCGCTGATCACCTGGAGGACCGAGGACATGCCGTCGGCCTCGCGGGGGTGGCGGACCGCCAGGATGCACACCGCCCTCATGTCTTGCACCAGCCCGGTCATCTGCACCTCGAGCTCGTCGACCTCGGTGGCCATGTCGGGGTCACCGAAGTACAGGGCTGCGTAGGCCAGATCCACCATCAGCTCGGAGAGGTCTTTGGCCTCGGCGAGCATGGCCCGAAGATTGCGGGGTCTATCGTCCATCGTGAGGTTCCTCCAAACTAGCCACTCACCGTCCGGACGTCACCCCGCCCCGAGGGCCTGAATGGCGAATACGAGGGCGAGGGCGCCCACCAGATCGAGCACCGCGGTCACCGTGGGGATGCCCACAGAATCCGGATCGACTCCGAAGCGCACCGCAGCGATGGTTCCGTAGTAGGCCACCGACACCACCACCGCCAATGCCAGCACTCCGCCCACCAGCGACACGCCCACCAGCCGGCCCAGCCCCGGCCCGGCCAAGTCCACCAGCGACCCGGCCCCTTGCGAGACCAGCGCCAACAAAGCGAACACCGGCAGCGCCAGCCCCATGGTCACCCCCACGTCGGTGCGGGCCTGGCGCTGGGGCACAACCGAGGGTCCGATCAAGCCCAGGTGCAGCTTGCTCGACAGCCGATTGGCCAAGATGCCCCCCAAGGCCCCGGCGGTAGCCAAAAAGCCGGGTATCAGCACCAGCAGCACCGGGCGGTCGGAGAACACGTCGAACCGGTTCTCCACCGCGACGCCGGCCATGAGCGACAAAAACCCGGCCAGCGCCAGCACCGGCATCGACTCCCGCAGCACGGTTCGCAAGAGCGGGGCCTTCGATCGGGAGGCCCCGGCCAGCGACCCGGCCGTCAACGCCGCGACCAACCCGGCGACCACCGGGGTCACCACGTCGTGACGCACCAGGTAGGAGGCCAGGACGAGCGCGGGCAGGGCCAGCACGTCGCCGGCGGCGGTCACCACGGGGGCAGTCACGTTGTCGGGGTCGAGGCCCCAGCGCACCGATGCCGCGGCCATGCCCAGCGTCACCAGCGTCACCAAGACCGCGGCCAGCGTGCCCCCCACCACTGAGATGGCCACGTAGTCGGCCACACCGATGGCGCCCTCCACGCCGAGCATGGAGGCGGCCGCCGAGGCCAGCAGGGCCAGCACCAGCGACATTGCCATGGTCAGCACCATCGCGGCTCGCACATTCTGGCCCACCAAACTGGACGACCGCAGCGACAGGCGGAACGTTCCGGTGTGGATGGCGGTGCCCAACCGGCTGCCCAGCGCTCCGAAGATCTTCCCTGGCAGCGCAATGGCGGCCGGCACCAGAAGAAGCAGGCCGGGCAGCTCGGCCAGACGCCCGTGGCTTTGGCCCAGCACCACGCCGGCGATCACGCTGGTCACCGCCAGGATGCACAGCGCCCCCAGTGACTGGCGCACGCCCCGGGGGTCGGGACCGAGCAGCGCAACCCCCTGCAGTCGGCTGCCCGACCGCCGGACGAGCGAGAGCATTGCCCCTGCCTCCCCTGCTACTCCACCGCGGCCCGGCCGAGCTGACGCAGCCGCGCCCGGCAATCCTCCCAGGCCTCCCGCAGGATGTCGGCCACCGGCGCCACCTCGTGGATGCGGCCCATCACCTGACCGCCGAAGGGGACGGCCACGTCCATGCGCCCGCCGAAATACTGGTCCATGAGCCGTTCGAGGCCGGGCATCTGCACCTGGTCGCGGCGCTCCAGCTCAACGGTGAGGCTGGTGCGCAGCGCACGCATCCCGGGGTGTCCGAAGCGGTTCAACAGCACGGTATCGGTCTCGGACGCGTCCACCACCGCCTGCTTCCAATTGTCGTGCACCGGCGACTCGGCGGCCGACAGCATCCTGGTACCCATCTGCACCCCGTCGGCCCCCAGCGCCAGCGCGGCGGCCATGGACACCCCATCGCAGATTCCCCCCGCGGCAATCACCGGCACATCCACTTGGGCCGCCACCAGCGGGGTAAGCACCATGGTGGACGAGCCGTGGGGGTTCTTGAATCCTCCGCCCTCCACTCCCTCTACGATGAGGCCGTCCACTCCGGCGTCCACCGCTTTGCGGGCGCCGCGCAGGGTGGGCACCACATGGAAGACGGTAATCCCGGCGTCCTTCAGCGTCGCGGTGAAGCGGCTGGGATCGCCCGCCGAGGTGGTCACGAATTCCACGCCGTGGTCGGCCACGAAGTCGATCACGGTGGCGTCGGGCACGAGAAGCTGGGCGATGTTCACTCCCCAGGGACGGTCGGTGAGGTCGCGCATCTTGGCGATCTCCGACTTGATCTGGTCGAGCTGGCCCGAGGAGGTTTCGATGATGCCCATGGCACCGGCGTTGGACACCGCCGAGGCCAGCTGCGCCCGGGCGATGTAGCCCATAGGGGCCTGCACCACGGGGATGTCGATGCCCAGCAGCTCGCTGACGCGGGTTCTCATGGAGCCAGCTTCTCCGGCTGTGGCATTCCCGGTGAAATCACCGCCGCCGACCAGGTCCGAACCCCCGTTGGCGCAGCTCGCGCAACAGGGGGGGAAGCGGACGGTGCCGCGGACGGTACAGCAGCGGCATCCGCTGGTAGGGAGAGGGCCGGTCGCTGCTCCACTTGCCCGGCGGCGCCGAGGTGATGGAGGCCAGACCCACCAGGCATTCGTCGTAGTTGACC
>JAPYOC010000200.1 GCA_028278955.1 Candidatus Poriferisocius aerobius | reverse complement strand
CGGTCCTCTGGGATGCGACGAACTCTGCGGTCACCGCGTCGCCCCGTTCACCCAAAGGACCACCGATCGTTTGAGGACATCGCGCTCCATCTCCAACCCGGCCACCCTCTTTCGGAGCCGCACCAGCTCTGCCCGCTCATCAGCGGTCAGCCCCCCGACCCGCTCAGCAGCGTCCTAGCGCACCCAGTTCCCCAGCGCGCCCTCACACACACCCAGCTCGCGGGCCACACGGGCCACCGGCCTGCCGGTCTCCTCGACGATCCGAACAGCACCATCGCGGAACTCCCGGTCGAAATTCCTTCGCAGTCTGGACATAGCACCTCCTCATAGAGCATGCCCCCACAAAAAGGAGGGAACCTCAAGGGCTTTTCCGCGGACCCACACAACACCCCCAACCCAACCCACGAACAAACAGGGCTAGTGCATGTAAGCCGCATAAAACACTCGGTATGCTTGACATACGGCTGCCCCGACAGCCGCCCAGCGGAGGGGAACTCACAACTCTCCTGTGAACCTGGGCGAACTGCCGGAGCGGACCCCCGGTGGCAGGGCGACACCGGGACAATCTCACAACTATGGCGAACTGCTATCATCGTGTGCGGGCCTTCTGGTTGGGATACAGGGTATATGTCATATCCTCGTTCGCTGGAAGGACCTCGCTTTCATGCTCGGCTAAAGCCAGATATAGGTCCCATTCATGTACTGGCGGGTGGTTCCGGATCAGGCGGTTTTGGCGAGTCCGGCGAGGCGAGAGCGGAACGTGGCGATGTTGGCGAGTTTGATGCCCTCGTAGCCGCGGACCAGGTCAGCGGCCTCGGCGATGGCCTGAGCGGTGTGCAGGTCTCCGGGAGCGACGGCGCCGTCGACGGCGCCGCGGAGCGCGGCGAGGTATTCGGCGGGCAGGCGGCGCTCCTGTTGGCGGACTTTGGCCCGGCCGAAGGGGTCGAAGGGGGTGCCCCGCAGTCGCTTGCCCCTGGCCAGCAGGGCGATGAGCGGGCGCCAGCGACTCACCGAGAGGGCGATCTTGCTCTTGTAGCCGAGGGTTCGAAGAGCGGGGGGGTGCAGCAGCCAGGCCAGCCGGTCGCCGGGCCAGGCGACCGCGGCGACGGGGGCGTGGCCGTCGGAGTCGAGCAGGAGGCGGGCCACCTCGTACTCGTCCTTGTAGGCGGTGAGCTTGAACAAGCCGGCGGCCACCGCCGCAGCCAGCGCGGTGGAACCGGGGCTCACCCGCCGTTCCAGGGCGGCGAACTCGGCCACTGCGTCCAGATAGCGGGCCACTAGAGCCCGATTCTGGAAGCGCACCAGCTCGGCGGCGAAAAGCTCCAGGGCTGCGGCCAGCACCGTGTCGCCGTCGGCCAATTCCCCGATGCGGCTGCTCAGCTCGTGGCCCAGCACGCTCCGGTCGGCGTTTTCCAGCGCCCGGCCATCGCGGGGCGCAGAGGCTGTTCGGCCGGCCGCGGCGGCCGCCACCATCGGCTGGTCGGCCACCCACCAGCGGCCCCAGCGGAACGCAGCGGTGTTCATCTCCACCGCCACCCCGTTGAGCTCGATGGCGGTTTCCAGCGCCTCCGGCGCCACCGGCAGCAGCCCGGCCTGCACGGCCATGCCCACCACGAACACGTTGGCCCCCACCGAATCGCCCACCAGCGTTTGGGCCAGGTCGGCGGCGCCGGCCCAGAACTGGGCGTCGCCCCTGGTCTCAGCCCGCACTCGCTCCAGCAGCTCTTCGGCATCGGGCATGTCGATCTCGGGATGAGCGGTCTTGGCGCCCGGAGGCACCACGTCGAGCGATCCCACCACCGCGGTGCGGGTGGCATCGGCGACGTCGAGGCCGGCGGCCGACGCCGCTACCAGCAGGTCGAAGGCCAGCAGCAGGTCGGCTTGGCGGTCGCCCAACCGGTTGCTGCCCGAGCGACCGCCCCAGGTGATGCGCAGATCGCTCACCACCGGGCCGGCCTTCTGCGACAGGCCGATCTGGTCGAGCCCCTGCACGTCTGCCTCGTCGAGCATGGCTGCGGTGCCGATGAGCTGGCCGGTGGTCACCACCCCGGTGCCGCCGATGCCGGTGATGCGGATGTTCACGTCGGTGACGGCCGACTCCGGCGGAGCGGGAATCGGCGTGGGGGCCGCGCCCGGCGCGTTGCGGCCACCGGCCCGCCGCCGAGCGCGCTTGGGCCGGGTGACGGTCACGAACGCGGGGCAGTCGCCCTCCAAGCAGGACAGGTCGATGTTGCAGCTGTCCTGGTCGATGGCGGTCTTGCGGCCGAACGGGGTGTCGAAGGGCTGCACCGACAGGCAGTTGGAGATTTCGGCGCAATGGCCGCACCCTTCGCACACCCGGTGGTTGATGGCCACCCGGGTAGGGGGCGGGCCGACCTTGCCCCGCTTTCGGTCTCGGCGCAGCTCGGCGGCGCAGCGCTGATCGTGGATGAGCACGGTCACCCCGCTCTGCGCAGCCAGCTCTCGCTGAACCTCGGCCAGCTCGGTGCGGTCTCTCACCGCCACCTTGGAGGGCAGCCCGCCTCGGCGGGTGCGGGCCGGGTCGTCGGAGGTGATGATGATGCGGGCCACGCCCTGGGCCAGAAGCAACCGGCACACCCGGTCGAGGGGGATGCCCCCGGTGGGTTCCTGCCCACCGGTCATGGCCACCGCCCCGTTCCACAACAGCTTGTAGGTGATGTCCACCCCGGCGGCGATGGCCGCAGTCACGGCCAGCTGCCCGGAGTGGAAGAACGTGCCGTCGCCCATGTTCTGGATCAGATGGGGGGCGTCCACGAACGGGGCCATGCCGATCCACTGCGTGCCCTCGCTGCCCATGCAGGTGAGCCCGGCAATGTCGCCGTAGCGCTTCTCGCCGCCCAGCAGGATCATGGTGTGGCAGCCGATGCCCGCGCCCACCGCAGTGTTGGGTTCGGCCACCGTGCTGCGGTTGTGGGGGCATCCCGAGCAGAAATACGGGGTGCGGTTGATCGCCAGGGGAATGCGGTGGCGCACCGGGGGTTCCGGGGCCAGCCGGTCGCCCAGGCGGGCCAGCCGGCTGCGGAGCGGTCCCACCAGGTCGTCGGCGTGCAGGGCGCCGTGGCTTTTGATGAGGCGGCGGTCGTGCTCGTCGTACTCGCCCACGATCCGGGGCCGGTGCGAGGTGTTGTACAGGGCGTCTTTCACCCTCGACTCCACATTGGGGGTCTTCTCCTCGATGACGAACAGCTCCTCCAGCCCGCCGGCGAACTCCCTGATGGTGGAGGCGTTGAACGGAATGGGCAGCCCCATGCGCAGCATCCGGATACCGGCGCCGGAGATCGCTTCGTCGCTGTCCAAGCCGATTGCCGCCAGCGCCTCCCGCACCTCCCAGTAGGTGATGCCCGAGGAGACGATCCCGATCCAGGCGTCGAGAGAGTCCACCACCACCCGATTGAGGTGGTTCAGCTCGGCGTATTGGAGGGCCAGGTTGGTTCGGACTTCCACGATCTCCTGCTCGAAATCCAAGGTGTAGGGGGTGAGCAGGCGAGGATCGGGACGGTGCTGGTAGGGCGCGCCCTCGTGCTGGGGGAGCACCGGGTTGACCCGGTTGGGATCGAGGCTCACGGTGGCTGAGCCGTCGGCCACGTTGGCCACGATCTTCAGCCCCGCCCACAACCCGGTGGCCCGGCTCATGGCGATGGCGTGGCGGCCCAGTTCCAGCACGTCGGCGGGGTCGCCGGGATACAACACCGGGATGTGCAGGTCGGCCAGCACCCCGGCCGAGGTGGACGGCAGCGTGGACGACTTGGCGTTGGGATCGTCGCCGGCCAAGAGCACAACGCCGCCGTTGGGGTCGGCGCCCGCGAACATGGCGTGGCGGATGGCGTCGGAGGCCCGGTCGACGCCGGGGGCTTTGCCGTACCAGATGCCGACGACCCCGTCGTAGCGGGCGTCGGGCCTCGAGCCGGCAAGCTGGCTGCCCATCACTGCGGTGGCGGCATACTCCTCGTTCACCGACGGCCGCAGCACGATGCTGCGTTCCCCTGATTCCCGCACTGCCCGCGCCAGCGCGCCGTCGAGCCCGCCGAGGGGAGAGCCGGGATAGCCGGCGGCAAGAGAGGCGGTGTGCAGCCCTGCGGCCCGGTCGGCTCGCAGCTGGTCCAGCGGGAGCCGGGCCATGGCCTGAATGCCGGTGAGGAAGACCGTTCCGGATTCGCTGGTGAACCGATCGGAGAGCCGATAGCCGCGGCTCGGCTCGGTGGCCGTCATGCGAGGGTCAGTCTAGTGGTGCGTTTCCGAAAGCAGCGCCGTGCAACCATGAGTTCGCCGGGCTGCCCGGCTACCGTCGCGGCCGATGGCCGACGACAGCACCGGTGCGGTAGACCAGCCGAGGATCGCAGCCGCAGTGAGGGAGATTCTCGCGGCCATCGGGGAAGACCCCGGCCGCAACGGCTTGGTGGACACCCCGGAGCGGGTGGCCCGGATGTACGCCGAGATCTGCGAGGGCCTGCACCAAGACCCCGCGTCCCACCTGACCCGTCAGTTCGAGGCCGACCACGATGAGATGATCCTGGTGCGCGACATCCCCCTGTACTCGCTGTGCGAGCACCACCTCATCCCCTTTCTGGGCAAGGCCCATGTGGGCTACATCCCCAACAAGGATGGGTGCATCACCGGGTTGTCCAAGCTGGCCCGGGTGGTGGAGGGTTACGCCCGGATGCCCCAGGTGCAGGAGAGGCTGACCACCCAGATCGCCGACGCGGTCGAATCCGCCCTCGACCCGCGGGGAGTTCTGGTGGTGGTGGAGGCCGAGCACTTGTGCATGTCGATGCGGGGCATCCGCAAACCGGGGTCCAACACCGTCACCTCCGCGGTGAGGGGCCTCTTCCGCACCGATATCTCCACCCGGGCCGAGGCCATGCGGTTCATCGACCGCTGAATGCTGTTCTGAGCGGCGGGAAGCGGGCCATTCGCATAGGGGCGTCCCCAGAGTCGGGGGTACTCTCAAAGGGTGGAGTCTAACCAAAGGGGGCCGATGGTCATGGGCATCGTCAACGTGACCCCCGACTCGTTCTCCGACGGGGCCCGATTCTCGACGCCGGCCGCGGCGGTGGCCTGCGGGCGCCGTCTCTTCGCCGAGGGCGCCGCGGTGGTGGATGTGGGCGGTGAGTCCACTCGCCCCGGGGCTGAGCCGGTTCCGGTGGCCGAGGAGCTGGCCCGGGTGGTTGATGTGGTGGCCGGCCTGGCCCCCCACGGCCGGGTCTCCATCGACACCACCAAACCCGAGGTGGCTCGGGCCGCGGTGGCCGCCGGCGCCGACATCCTCAACGACGTCTCCGCGTCGATGCATGCGCTGGCCGCGGAACTGGGGGTGACCTGGATCGCCGTCCACCGACAGGGCACCCCGGCCACCATGCAGATCGCCCCCCGATACGGCGATGTGGTGGCCGAAGTGGGCGGCTACCTGGCCGAGGTCGCCGAAAGGGGCCGGGCCGCCGGAGTGCCCGAGGTGTGGGTCGATCCCGGCATTGGCTTCGGCAAGACCACCGGCCACAACCTGGAGCTTTTGGCCGGTCTGCACCAGCTCACCGGGGCGCAAGCGCCGGTGGTGGTGGGGGCCAGTCGCAAGCGCTTCATCGGGGAGCTCCATTCCCGAAGCGACGGTTGCGCGGCGGAGGTTCCCGCCGATGACCGGCTGGAGGGCTCGCTGGCCGCCGCCGCCTGGGCGTTTTCCCAGGGTGCCGCGGTGGTGCGGGCCCACGACGTGGCCGCCACCGTTCAGGCCATGAGGGTGGTGGTTCCATGAAGGGCAAATGGGCCGCCGGCATCTGCCCGCGCAACTTCCGTTGGATCATGAAGGACCGACTGGCCATCTGTGAGCGACCGGGCGGGCGGGGGGAGAGCCACCGCCGGGTTCGGCGCACCGAGGAGATCAACTGGATTCGCCAGCAGGGGTTCAACCGGGTGGTGTCGTTGATCCCATCGGCCCACAACCTCCACAACTACAGCGAGCAGAACATCGCCTGGAGCCACTGGCCCGTCGCCGACAAAGAGGATTACGCCGCCCGGCTCGAGCCGCTGTTCACGGAGCTGCGGTTGCTGCTGGCCAGGGGGGAGAAGCTCCTGGTCCACCGCTGGGGGCTGGGCGACGAGGTGTGCGGGTTCATCGCCGGGTATCTGGTGTGGACCGGCATGGTTCCCAGCGAGTCGCAGGCGGTGGTGGCGGTGGAGAAGATGACCGAGCGCCCCCTCGGGTCGGTCGGGCGCCGCATCGTGAGCGCCGCCGCCGCGCTCCCCAGCCCCGGCGCCCGGCCCTCCCCGGCCGAGGACAGCGAAGGTTCGGGGTCCGAACCCGCCGGCGATGACTGAAGACCGCGTGCTGCTGCGCGGCCTGCGGGTCATGGCCCTGTGCGGGGCCCTTGCTGAGGAGAGGGTCCGGGCCCAGCCGTTCGAGGTGGATGTGGGCCTCGGCGCCGACCTGGCCCCCGCCGGGCTCTCCGACGACTGACACCGACCAGTCGGCCCGGGGCCTGCTTGAGCTGGGCCGGCGGTTGGAGGCGTCGGCCGATCGTGTGCGGACGCTCCGCTGGGGCCCTCGCACGCTGGACGTGGATGTTCTGTGGGTAGACGGGGAGACGGTGGACGAGGCCGATCTGGTGGTGCCCCATCCCCGCATGTTCGAGCGGGCGTTCGTGATGGTGCCGCTGGCGGAGCTGGCCCCCGATCTGGCCGAGGGGTGGGCCGATCCCGGCACCGGCGGCTGCCGCCGCCTGGGTGATTGGCACCAGCCTGCCGCCCGCACCGGCCACCAGGCGCCGTGAGCGCGGGCGCCGCGGTGGCGGTGGTTCGGCGAGCCGCAGAGCTGCGGGCCGCCGCCGACGCGGTGCGGGCCCAGGGCGGAGCGGTGGGCTTGGTGCCCACCATGGGCTATCTCCACGAGGGCCATCAATCGCTGGTGGCCCGTTCGGCGGCCGACAACGACCTGACCGTGGTGAGCGTCTTCGTCAACCCGCTCCAATTCGCCGAGGGGGAGGATTACGGCGCCTACCCCCGGGATTTAGACCGCGACCGCCGGAGGTGCGCCGAGGCCGGGGCCGGGCTGGTGTTCGCCCCCCCCACCGAGGAGATGTACCCCCAGGCCCCCGTCACCACCGTGGCGGTGCAAGGGCTCAACGCCGTGCTCGAGGGCCGGTTCCGACCCTCCCATTTCGACGGCGTCGCCACCGTGGTGGCCAAGCTGTTCGCCATGCTGGGGCCAGGTCGGGCCTACTTCGGGGAGAAGGACTACCAGCAGCTGGCCGTTGTCCGCCGGATGGCCGCCGATTTGTCGTTGCCGGTGGAGGTGGTGGGCTGTCCCACGCGCCGCGAGTCCGACGGTCTGGCCATGTCCAGTCGCAACGTGTACTTGACCGCCGACCAGCGGCCGGCGGCCACCGTGCTGTGGCGATCGCTCCAAGCCGGGCGGGAGGCGGTGGAGGCGGGCAGCCGCAGCGCCGACGAGGTGGAGGCGGCCATGGCCGAGGTGCTGGCCGCCGAGCCCGCGGCGTCGCCCGACTACGCCGCGGTGGTGGATGCCGCCACGCTGGAGCGGCCCGACGCGCTGGCCGGCGCCCTGCGTCTGCTGGTGGCCGCCCGCCTCGGCCGGGCCCGCCTGATTGACAACATCGGGGTCGACTGTGACCGGCTTTGACCCTCCGGCCGAGGCGGTCCGGGCCGCAGTCGAGCGGGCCGTGGCCGAGGATGTGGGCCCGCAGGGCGACATCACCTCGTCTCTCGTTCCCCCGGGAGGGGTAACCGCGGTGATCGCCGCTCGAGACGCTGGTCGCTTGGCCGGGCGGGCCTGTGCCGCCGAAGTGTTCCGACTGGTGGATCCCTCGGTGGCGGTGGAGTGGAGGGCGGCCGACGGCGACCCGGTGGCGCCGGGCCAGATGCTGGCCACCGTTGTCGGGTCCCGGGCGTCGGTGCTCACCGCGGAGCGGACCGCGCTCAACTTCTTGAGCCACCTGTCGGGCATCGCCACCGAGGTGGCTCGCTACGCCGCGGCTGCCGCCGGTTCGGGCCGCGCCCGCATTCGTGACACTCGCAAGACCACGCCCGGCCTGCGGGTGCTGGAGAAAGCCGCGGTCCGGGCTGGTGGGGGCGAGAACCACCGGATGGGGCTGTCGGAGTGGGTCATGTTCAAAGACAACCACGTTGCCGGCATGTCCATTGCCGACGGCGTGGCGGCCGCCCGCAGAAGTTGGCCCGACCGCGCCGTCTACGTGGAGTGCGACCGCGTCGAGCAGGTCCACCAAGCCCTGGCTGCGGGGGCCGATGCCCTGCTGTTGGACAACATGGGCCCCGACGAGGTGCGCGCCTGTGTGGCCGGGGCCGCCGGGCACGACTGCCTTTTGGAGGCGAGCGGCGGTATCACCCTGGAGACGGTGGCGCAGTACGCCGCCACCGGTGTGGACTTCATCTCCGTCGGCCGCCTCACCAACTCCGCCCCGGCGCTGGACATCGGGCTTGACGTCAAGTGACTTTGTCGGCGGGTGCTGGCCGGTTTCGGCTGTTCAGCTGAGGAGTATGGGTCAGTTGAGGAGTATGGGGTTGGTTTGGGCGGGTTGCTGGTGTGTTGTTGCGGTGTTGGGGAAGGGGTTGGGG
>JAPYOC010000020.1 GCA_028278955.1 Candidatus Poriferisocius aerobius | reverse complement strand
GAGGAACTGGTCGCGCCACTTCGACACCGACACCGCAGAAGCGCCCTCCCGGCGCGCCGCCTCCGCGACCGACACCTCGCCCCGAAGCACTGCCAGCACAATCCTCGCCTTGTCCTCCACAGACTTCTGAGACTCACGGCCCATCCAGTCCCCCCCCTCAAATCAGCACCCAACCACGACCTGTCCCAGAAACCTTGACACGGGACAGCACCAGCTCAGCGCGCTCATCCGCGGTCAGCCCCCCGGCCCGCTCGGCGCGGTCCCGGCGCACCCAGTTCCCCAGCGTGCCCTCACACACACCCAGCTCCCGGGCAACCTCAGCCACCGGCCTGCCAGTCTCCTCGACGATCCGAACAGCCCCATCGCGGAACTCCCGGTCGAAAATTCTTCGCGGTCTGGACATAGCTCCTCCTTATAAAGCATGCCTCCACGAAAAGGGGGGAACCTCAGGGAACCTCAGGTTTAGCCGGGGGTTTTGTTTTTCGGAGGCGTTTTGTGGCGGAGGTAGAATAGGAGCATGGGTTCGCGTTCGGTGTTGACGGTGCGGGATCTGCCCGAGGCCATGGATGATTGGCAGTTTCGCCATGGGCGATTCCGGCCAGTGGTGCAGTTCATCATGGACTGGAACGACCAGCCACAGCGCCGGACGGAGATGCTGTGTGGCGGGGTGGCACCCCGTGGCGGCACTGATGGGGATCTGGCGTTGGTGGCCGCGGTCGTGCACGGATTGTGCGAGCGCGACGGTATCGGTGTCCCAGAGTGGGTTTGGGCGCAGCGCTTGGAGTCTCCGGTGACGATGTCGGGGCGTCCGGCCGACTCGGATTGGGGGAAATGGGTGGTGTCTCAGGCACCGCCGGTTTGCGCGGACCACGGCGTTTTCTTTGAGGCCGATCTGCTCGCAGCCCGATGAGCGGGCCTGCCTCGGAGTTCTTCGACGCCAAGAGGCTTGAGGCGCTGTTCGACGAGGTCGACCTCGAACTGGGCGACGGGGAACCCGTCAGTGTGGTCGCGTGTGGCGGCGCGGTCATGGTCTTCAAGTACGACATCAGACGAACCAACGATGTGGACGTCATCTCCGAGCCCTTCCCACTCGAGTTGCGCCAGGCGACCGAGACAGTGGCCCGGCGTCGCGGTCTTGCCGAAGGGTGGATGAACGATGCTGCGAAGATCTCCGTGCCCCGACTCGCGCCCCGACTCGAAACCATCTACCAGGGCCGCCGTCTGGAGGTCCTAAGCCCCGGTCCTCACTTCTTGTTGGCGATGAAACTGGCAGCGGGCCGCGACCGCGACCTGCCCGACGCCGCGATGCTCATTGACGAGATCGGGTTCGCCGATGCCGAGGAGGTGCTGGACCTCATCGAAGAGGCATGGGGCCACACGCAGCCGTCCATAGCTGTCGAGTACTTCGCCAGAGAAGCGTTCGAAATGGCCCAACAAGAAGTCATACTGGCGCCCCCAGACCTCCAGCGATTCATCCCACCCCCGCCGCCGGATTGAGGAATCAGCCTCTTGGACTGAACCGTCAGCAACTGCGGGCCCTCCACCCCAGAACACAGCCCCTCTCTACCACCGTCCGACCCGGCCCGCGCCCAAGACCATGGAGAACGCTGCCAAGGCGGCGAAGGCCGCCGACAAGCCCAGACTCACGCCGGAAACCCCCGCGGGTACCCCGGAGCGCTTGTGGGAGACTCGGGGAAAGCGGCACGGCACCGTGCCGGAGGCTGTGCGACCCGTGAGGAGGCTCCCAGCAGCTGCGAAGGTCTCAGAGCTCATCGAGCATCTCTCATCTTTGGACCAGGATCTGCCGGTGTTTGTCAACGGCTACGAGACCGGCTACCACAAGCTCGAAAGGAGTTTCTTGAGGGTCGCCTGGACCTTTCCGAATCGCTATATCAACGACGACGAGTGGTACTACGGTACGCACTTGGAGTCAGACGCTGGCGCTAAGGGGGCCTCCCAGAGCGTGGTGATCGACCGCCCCGAATGGCCGCAATTCCGGTACTCGACAACCGAGACGACGGCCAACGGCTGGGGTGGGGGCATTCAGCACGCTCCGAGCAGGCAGCGCGCCTAGTTCGGACGTTTTTCGGCTTCCAAACCCGCTTCCTGAGACGACTCAGTGGCCTTCTTGCATGGTCCTCGACAGGAGGCGACGCGGCTGCAGCGGGTCTGCTGAGCGATCAAATTAGTGATTTGTAGATCATGTCCCGCTTAGGTATTCGCCCCATTGGTTCATGAGCTCACAGCGCTTGTCGAACAAGTCAGACCGCTGGTAGGCGGCTTCTACGCGGTCCTTGTTGACGTGGCCAAGGGCTAGTTCGGCAACCTCGCGGGGAATGTTGGTGCATTCTGCAGCCCATGTGCGGAATGATGTCCTGAATCCGTGAGCCACCGCGGTAATGCCCGACTCCTTGAGCAGCTTGCCGATGGTGCCGCTGCTCAGCGTCTTGCCATTGATGCTCGGAAAAACCAGCCCGGTCGCATCGGCAAAGTCAAGGGCCTCGTCGAGGATTTCGAGCGCCCGAGGACACAACGGCACCCGGTGGGGTCTCGAGGTCTTGGTTCGCTCAGCGGGGATCTCCCATGTGGCTGTCTCCCAGTCGATCTTGGCCCAAGTGGCGTTGCCGGACCTCGCCCGAGCGGGTTGCGGTCAGCACGAGGAACTCGGAGGCGAGCTTGGTCGCCGGCCAGGCATCGGTGTGCTGGATCACCGCGATGGCTCCGGCCACTTGGTCGTGGGGTAGGGCACGGTAATGGCTTGTCCGCCCGTTCTGTTTGGGGAGCGCTCCGGCGATGGCGTCGCCGGCGAGGTTGTCGGAGCGGTGCCCCTCGGCGATAGCGCATCGCATGACAGCGGAGACTCGCTGGCGGGATTTCCGGGCGATCTCGGCTTTGGTGTGCCAGATCGGCACAGGCGCGGCTAACACGTCGGCAGAGGTGATCTGATCTACCCGCTTCTTGCCGAGATGGGGGTAGACATAGCGCTGAAACTGCGAGCGCCACTTCGACGCAGTGCGGCCGCTGTCCTTCCAGCCCTTGGCATAGACTTCGATGACCTTCTCGGCGGCCTCAGCGAAGGTTGGGGTGCCGCCGCGGGGGTCCTTGCCCAGCCCGATGCTGGTGACCTTCCCGTTGATCCGCACTCGCTGCGACCAGGTCTTCGATACACGCCCGTTCACCTGCTTGCGCACCAGTAGACTGAGGCCATATCCACCTCGTCCGTCGCCGTAGCGTCCCGGTCGGCTTACGTTGCGGACGAATGCCGCGCTCATCGGCTTCCTATCACTCATATACCGCCTCCGTTATGACTTTTCGACCTGGAAGGCCACGGAATCGACCATAAGGTCTGACAACCCAGAAATCAACAAAGTCCCAGTTCAAACCCCATATTTGGGCAGTTCTGATAAACCCTACAAACGGCTGACCGACCATCAACTTCTTCTCCCCGGGCACCAGAACGGATCAACCGGCGTGGATGTGCGGGGTGGGGGTGGGCTTTTTACGGGTGCGGCCGCGGTGGTGCGAGTTGGTCCTCGGGGTGGCGGGCTGTTGCGAACGGGCTGTGGAGGTTTCCGCTTTGGGGGTTTCAATCCATGTTGCCTGTTCGGGGTTTTGGTCATCTGGTGGCCGTGTTTGTGGACTTTTTTATGGCATTTGGGGCAGAGCAGTACAAGGTTGGTGATGTTGGTGGGCCCGTCGTCGTCCCACCAGATGATGTGGTGGGCATCGCAGGCGCTGGCTCTTATGCCGCAGCCGACGCATTTTTTGTCGCGGACGGCCAAGGCCAGTTTCTGGGCGGCGGCGGCTCTTTGCTCTCTGTCCAGGTAGAGCGGTTGGCTGTCGGCCGCGAAGATGGCGGGCACGATGTTGGCGTCGCAGGCGATGTGGCGGAGGCCGTCGATGTCGATGGGGGTTCCGTCAATGAGTCCGGCGTTTTTGAGTTGGCCGCTGAGCGTGTCGTAGTCGACGGAGACGATCAGCGTGGTGGCCTGAGGTGCGGCGATCCGAGCAGCCATAGTGGCCACCGTCACCCTTGGCGGCGCCAGGGCTCTGAGGCCGTTGGGTGATGAGGGGACCAGGGCGTCGGCGTTGCGCTGGGCGTGGGTGCGATCGCTCCCGGCTCTGGCGTCGTCGCGGAACAGCCGGTCGCTGAGGCCGTCGAGAGCGGTCTTGACCCGCCCGCCGGCAATGCGGTCCAGTTCGGCGTGCAAGATGACCATCTCGTCGTCCCCGTCGAACACCTTGGCGCTGCGGCGCTGCTGCTGGTGCTCGTGGCGATTCAGCCCGTCGTCAGCCCAGCGCTGGTCTTCTGAACGGGCCACGGTTTTCTTGAACAAGTCGAGATCCTCGGAGATGGCCACAGTGATCAGCTCAAGCTCCTGGGCCCGGGTCAGCGGTGCCCGCTCATGTGACTCGCCCATCACCCGGGCATGGTCCATAGAGATCCAGCCGCCCTTGACCGCTTCCAACGTGGTCGGCAGCGCCTTGAGCGCTCCTGCGGCCTTGGCCTGCTGGCGGGCCCGATGCCGGCCGAGCCCGAACTGCCGGCACAACTCCTCAACCGCCTCCTGCCCTTCCAGGTCGCCAAGCCGTCCCAGCAAAGCAGCCAGATAGCCGTCAAGTCGCCGCCGAGCACTGTCGGCCTCGAAGACCAGCTTGACCAGTTCACCCGAGTCCAACCCCGAGAAATCAGCCAGCTCCACAACCACGCCACCGCCCCCGCAGGCCGCCGGCTCCTTGCCCACCCGGTCGGTGTTTTCCCTGCCCAGAGCACTTGAACTCATGTCACAAGTCTACCGTCACCAGTGACAGTATCCCCCGTGAGCCTCCCCGCTTGCCCCCGTTTGGTGGAGACATGCCCTATGAGGAGGAGCTGTGTCTAGGCTTGGACAGCTCAGATGACGGACGCAGCTATTTTTATACAGAGACCGCCATTCGTGGTGGGACGGTAGGTGAAGAGCGATGATACAGGGGATGACAGGCACAGCGGCTGTGGTGGAGACGACGCACGGAGCGGTTCGGGGGAGGGTCGTGGATACGCCCTATGGGGCGGTGCGGCAGTTCTTGGGGATTCCGTTTGGGAAGCCCCCGGTGGGGGAGCGGAGGTTCTGCGCTCCTGAGGCCGCTGAGCGGTGGGATGGGGTGTTGGATGCGGGTGCGTTCGGGCCTGATCCGATTCAGGGCGTCGATGGCCCCTACACCGGGGTGATTCCGGGCACGAGCGCGGATTCGGTGTCGGAGGACTGCTTGACGCTCAACCTGTGGGCGCCGGCGGGGGCAGATGCCGGGATGCCGGTTCTGGTGTGGATCTACGGCGGGGCGTTTCTGACCGGGGGAGGCTCTTTCCCTCTTTATGGCGGCGCGAGGCTGGCGGCCGAGCAGCAGGCGGTGGTGGCCTCGGTGAACTACCGGGTGGGGGCGCTGGGGTTCACGGACCTGCGCCGGGTTCCCGGCGGGGAGTTCACCACGCCCAACTGCGGTCTGCACGACATCCGGCTCGGCCTCGAATGGGTGGCGGCCAACGCGGCCCGCTTCGGCGGCGACCCGGCGACGCTGACCGCGTTCGGCGAGTCGGCCGGGGCCGGCTCGATCCTGCATCTTCTCGGCAGTCCGGGCATCTCGTCGGTACTGCGGCGGGCCATCATGCAGAGCCCGGGGGCGGATATGACCCAATCGCCTGGAATGGCGGGGGACGTGGCCCGCGTCTTCATGGAAAACGCCGGTGTGGGCGATGTCGCAGGGCTGCGGCAAATGGCGCCTGAAGCAGTGGTCTCGGCCCAGTCAAAGACGGTGATGGCCATGTTTGCCCTGGCAGGGCCGATGCCGTTCCACCCGGTGGTCGACGGGTCGCTCATCCCGGTCGCTCCGGTGGAATCGCTCCGAGCGGGCGCCGCCACCGATGTTGACGCAGTCATCGGGGCCACCGCCCATGAGCTGCGCCTTTTCATGCAGGACCTGCCCGCCCACCACTCCGAACCGATACTGCACCGGACGGTGGGCGACCACATCGCCCGGCGAACCGGCGCTCCGCCCTCGGCGAGCGACACCGCAGCAGTGGTGGGGGAGTATCGGCAGGCGGCCGAAGGCACTGGCTGGGACTCTGATGCCGACATCCTGACCGCGGTCAACACCGACGTCTCCATGCGGGAGCCGATTCAGCGGATTGCCGACTTCCGAGCCGAATCCGGGGCCCGCACCTACATGTACGACTTCTGGTGGCGCTCGCAGGCCGACCCGGACAAAGGGGCGTTCCACGCCATCGACCTGCCTTTCGTGTTCGACGGCTTCCACGTCGACGGCTGGCGCGAGTTCATCGGCGCTGACGACGGCGCCGAGGCGCTGGGCCGGGGGATGCGGGCGGCCTGGGCGGCCTTCGCCCGCTCCGGCGACCCCTCGACCGCGGAGCTTGGCGCCTGGCCCCGCTACGAACCCGACCAGCGTATGACGATGATCCTCGGGTCCCGCCCGACCGTGGCCCGCGACCCCCTCCAACGGGAGCGGTCCCTGTGGCGACCGGCCGACAGGGGGGATGCTCAGTAGATCTCGGGAACGAAGGTCTGGTCGGAAAGGGGAGCCAGCCCCGTCCCGCCGGCCGTGCTTGCTCTTTGCATCGCGTCCTTCTCGGCCATCCCGATTGGCATCTATGCCACTCACATAGAGCCGTTTTGGCTGCGGGTGGACGCCGTGGAGCTGGCGGCCGATGGAATCAGCGAGGACATCCGGATCGGCGTCGTGGCTGATCTCCAGACCACTTCTATCGGCGACTATGAGAACGAGGCGTTCGATCGTTTGATCGCTTTGAAGCCCGACGTCGTCCTGTTTCCGGGCGATCTGCATCAGATCAAATCTGGGCAATTCGGAGTCCGCCCGTCGATCGGCACATCGACATGGTGGCCAAGCGATAGCCCGCCGCTAGCGCAGGCTGGAAAGGTCGGCCACGCCCATCACCCGCAGCGTCGGAGGGATGTCCTCGATCACTTGGTTGTAGCGCAGGCCCATGGTGCCGTGGCGGTGGTGGGCGGTGTCGATCCAGTTAGCGAAACCGGGATCCTCGTCGGCCACGATGATGCGGGCGGTGCCGTCGGGCTCGTAGGCCGCGCTGTGCTTGTTCACCGTCACCTGGCACCAGTCGTAGTCGAGCGACTCCTCCCAGATGTTGTTGAGCTGGAAGTTCCAGTAGTACGCGTCGATGGGCGGCACGTCGATCACGAGGGCTTGGCCGGGCTCGAAAGCCCAATAGCCGTGGCGGAACTTCTGAGCGGGGTCGCCCCACCCGCCGGGGCCGTCTTGCCTGGGGAGGAACTCCAGCGTGTTGGGCCGCTCTTGGAACATGTCCAGCCATTCGACGAACCGCCGGGCGATGCCGTGTACCCCCAGGGCGGCCCGGGCCAGGCCGTGGGTCAGGCGCTGGGCGCTCAGCGGGGGAGGGGGTTTGCCGGGCCCGTTGAGGCACTCGATTTGAAGTTCGGAGGGCCGCTCGGCGGTGCGGTCGAGGTAGAAGTTGCGGATGACGACCTGATTGGTCTCCGACCCGAGCTGGAGCCATCGCTGTCCGGGCTGAAGCTGTTCGGGCTCGCGGACACTGGCGACCACATCGACCTGCTCGCCGGGCTGGGGGTCGTTGAAGGCCAGGCTGCCCTGCCGCTCGGGGGACGCACCTCCCAATCCGAAGCTGCCGGACAGCGCGTTCAGGCTCAGATAGTTGACGGTGCCCCGGGGCCCGCGGATGCGGTAGTCGTACGCACCGCTGACGGCGACGCCTTGGTAAAGGGCGTCGGGGTTGTCGCAGCCGATCTTCACGTTGTGGGCAATGGGCAGGACTCGGGTATGCGCAGGTCCGTGGTTTTCGATGCGCCCGAGCTCTCCTCTGGCCAGGCGGCTCAGGTAGCGGAAGCCCTCGAGCCGGTCGAGGTCGTCGGTGCTGTGGTCGAGGATGATCTGACCGGCATCCTTCAGGCTGTCGCAGAAGTCAGCCCACGCCTTGCCGTTGACGGCGTCGTCATGAATGGTGCTGCTTTTCCCGGCGTCGTCCATCAGCGTCCTCCCCTTGCCCCGTCGGTCTGCAGGGAGGTTAGAAGATGCACGGCATCCGAGGCAGCCTGGCGGAGCGGCGGGCAATATCATCGGCCTGTGGCTCACGGCAGGGTGGAAAAGCGATTGGCCGATCTGGCTGCCCGCTTGAAGCGGCTGAGAGCCGATTTGGGAGTGGCCGAAGAGCAGTGTCTGCACTTCGACGACCGAGCCGAGGACGCCCGATTGCGCGCTCTCGTCTCGGAGACGCCCGCCGCTGAGCGCCAGCACCGCGACGCCGCCCGCCAGGCCGAGACGATGGCTCGCCACCGCAGCCGGCTTCGAGAGGAGATCCGCACCCTGGAGCAGCAACAGGACGATCTGCTCGACAGGTTCTATTCCGATGCCTGATCCATCGGCTCGGTCCGGCGTCGATTCGGCCGCTGATGCGGTGCGGATCGTGCTGGCCGAGGATGAGGCCATCATCCGCATGGACTTGCGGGAGACCCTGGAGGAAGAGGGCTATACCGTGGTGGGGGAGACCAGCCGGGGCGATCAGGTGTTGGACATGGTGCGCGACAAGCGCCCCGACGTGGCGATCTTGGACGTGAAGATGCCGGGGACCGACGGGATCACCGCCGCCGCTCGCATTCGCGACGAGCAGCTCTGCGCGGTGCTGCTGCTGACCGCCTTCAGCCAGCGAGAGCTCATTGCCCAAGCCGCTGACGCCGGGGCCCTGGCCTATTTGGTGAAGCCGTTCGAGCGGGCCGAGCTGGTGCCTGCGGTAGAGGTGGCCCTCGTGCGCTTCCGGGAGCTGGTGGCGCTCAACCGCCAGGTGGAGCGGGCCGAGGCCCGGCTGGAGGCCCGCAAGGCCATCGACCGGGCCAAGGGACGGCTCATGGACGCCGCCTCCATGTCGGAGGCCGACGCCTACCGCCGCATCCAGCATCAGGCCATGGGCGAGCGCCGGCCCATGGCCGACGTGGCCGCCGAGATCATCGAGATGGGCGCAGACCAGCTGAAGGCGCTGGGCCGGGGCGGGGTCGATGGCTGAAGCGGGCGTTGCCGCCGCCTCGGGCACCGTGATGCTGGTGGACGGCAACTCGTTGGCCTACCGAGCCTTTTTCGCCCTGCCCGAAGACATGGCCACCGCCAGCGGGCAGGTGACCAACGCGGTGTACGGGTTCACCATGATGCTGTTGACCCTGCTCCGGGACCACCGGCCCGATCGGGTGGCGGTGGCCTTCGATCGGCCCGAGCCCACCTTCCGCCACGAGCGTGTCTCGAGCTACAAGGCCAACCGCCGGGAGACCCCCGATACGCTGCGCCAGCAGATGGGCCTGGTTCGCCGGCTGGTGGAAACCCTTCGGATCGCCGCCGTGGACCACGCCGGGGTGGAGGCCGACGACGTGATCGCTACGCTGGCCAACCAGGCCCGTGACCGAGGCGACGACGTGATCGTGGTCACCGGCGACCGGGACGCCTACCAGCTTGTGGAGGACCCCCACATCCGGGTGCTCTACAACAAGCGGGGGGTGTCGGACTACGCCCTCTACGACGAGGCCGGCATCGAGGAGCGCACCGGGGTGAGGCCGTCCGACTACGTGGCCTACGCCGCGCTGCGGGGCGACCCCTCCGACAACCTCCCCGGCGTGGACGGGGTGGGCGAGAAGACCGCGGCCAAGCTGATAAACGCCTATGGAAGCATCGACGAGCTCTATCGGCGCGTGGGCGAGCAGACGCCGAAGCTCCGGCAGAATCTGGGCGCGGCCGAAGAGCGGGTGAGGCTCAACCTGGAGCTGATGGAGCTGCTGCGGGATGTGCCTCTGGAGGTGGAGGCGGGGGCTCTCGACCTCGGCCGGCCGGTTGCCGCCGAGGTCAAGGAGCTGTTCGACTTCTTGGAGTTCAGGAGGTTCGACGACTTTGTGGGCGATGTGCTCGGCGTCGATCCGGGTGCCGCCGATGGCCGCGCCGGGCGGTTGGAGGCCGCAGTCGAGACGATGGCCACGGCGGAGGCCGCGGCCGACGCGCTGGGCCGGCTGGCTGCCGGCGGCGACCCGGTGGTGCTGGCCGCGAGCTGGGGCGATCCGCTCGACCAGCGCCAGCCTCATCGCCGCCGGCTCACGGGGTTGGCGCTGGCGGCCGACCGCGAAGCCGCAAAAGCAGTGTGGCTCCCGGCCGACGTGCTGGAGGCCTTGCTCGAGCCGCCGTCTCGCCGGGCTTTGGCCGAGCTCCTCGGCGGCGGGGGCCGATTCATCGCCCATGACGCCAAGCCGCTCGTGCTGTGGCTGCTGTCGCGGGGGGTCGATGCCGACGGGCTGGTGCTGGACACCCGCCTCGCGGCCTATCTGCTCGACCCGGCCGGCGGACGCTACGAGCTGGGCGACCTCATGAAGGCCCACACCACCATGGAGCTCCCGGGCGCCGACCAGTCCGACGAGAGCCGTCTGTTCGGGAATGACTCCGCCGACCGGGCCGAGCCGTCGATGCAAGCCGGCCTCCAAGCCCTGGCTGCGGCCCATCTGGCCGAGCCTCTGCTGGAGGCTTTGGAAGCCCAGGGCCTGAGAGCCCTCAACGACGAGATCGAGGTGCCCCTGGTCCGGGTGCTGGCCCGCATGGAGCATGTGGGCATCGGGGTGGACGTGGAGGGACTGACCCGGCTGCGCGACAGGCTGGTCGCCGACGCCGAGCGGCTTCGGGCCCAGGTACACGAGGCGGCGGGCGAGGAGGGCTTCAACGTCAACTCCTCCAAGCAGGTGGGGGCGCTGCTGTTCGACACGCTGGGCCTCGCCCCGCAGAAGAAGACCCGGACCGGGGCCTATTCCACCGATGCCGCCACGTTGGAGAAGTTGCGGGGGGAGCACCCGGTGGTGGACGCGCTGCTGGACTACCGGGAGGTGGAGAAGCTGCGCTCCACGTATGGAGAGGGGCTGGTGGCCGCAGTGGCCCTCGAGCCCGACAACCGCATCCGGGCCACATTCAACCAGACGGTGGCCCGCACGGGGCGGCTCAGCTCCGATGCTCCCAACCTGCACAACATCCCGGTGCGCACCGAGACCGGTCGGGTGTTCCGCGAGGTGTTCGTGGCCGCCGAGGGCCGCCGGCTGCTGGTGGCCGACTACAACCAGATCGAGCTGCGCTGCATTGCCCATCTAGCCGAGGATCCGGGGCTGATCGGGGCCTTCGAGTCCGGCCAGGACGTCCATAGATCCGTCGCCGCCCAAGTCTTCGGGATCGACCCGGCGGCGGTGGGCCCCGAGGAGCGGTCCACGGCCAAGATGGTCTCCTACGGGCTGGCCTACGGCATGGAGGCCTACGGGCTGGGACAGCGGCTGAGCATTCCCACCGGGGAGGCCTCGGTGATCCTCGACGCCTACTTCGGGGCGTTCCCCGCGCTGCGGGAGTACATGCACAAGACGGTGGCCGAGGCCCGGGCCCGGGGCTACACCGAGACGCTGTTCGGCCGGAGGCGCCGGATCCCCGAGATCGACTCCTCCAACCACCGGCTTCGCCAGGCGGCCGAGCGCCAGGCCATGAACGCCGGCATCCAGGGCTTGGCCGCCGACATCTTCAAGGTGGCCTTGGTGAGGCTCGACCGCGCCCTGCATAAACGGGGCTTTGAGAGCCGGGTTGTCCTCCAGGTGCACGACGAGGTGATCTTGGAGGTTCCCGAGGGCGAGCATGACGGGGTGGCCGCGCTCACCGCCGACACCATGGCCGGGGCCTACGCACTGAGGGTTCCCCTCGAGGTTCACCTGTCCTCGGGGCACACTTGGGCCAGCGCCAAGTAGCCAACCCCAGGGGTGGCTGTTAGCATTAAGCTGCCGGTTCAGGCTTCTGTGCCGCGCCCATTGTCTTGTCCCCCTCCTCCCATGAGGCTCAGTCCAACGTGTCCGTACCCGATACCGCCCCATCTTCCCCACCAGCCCCGCCAACCGCAACCGCGGTGCTCGACGCCCCCGAAGGAGTGGGGACTTTCGACGCTGAGGGCAACTACATCCCCCGCCAGATCGCCGACCATGACATCGAAGACCGGTTCTTGGACGATGCCTATACCGCCACCATGGTCCAAGTGGAAGACGGGCAGATCGTCTCCGGGAAGGTGGTCAAGGTCGACCGCGACGAGGTGCTGCTCGATATCGGCTACAAGTCGGAGGGGATCATCCCCAACCGGGAGCTGTCCATCCGCAACGTGCTCGACCCCGGCGAGATCGTCACCCTCGGCGAGGAGATCGAGGCCCTCGTGCTCCAGAAGGAGGACAAGGACGGCCACTTGATCCTGTCCAAGAAGCGGGCCCAGTACGAACGGGCCTGGGGCAACATCGAAGGCGTCAAGGAGAGCGACGGCACGGTCTCGGGCATGGTGATCGAAGTGGTCAAGGGCGGGCTCATCCTGGACATCGGCCTGCGGGGGTTCTTGCCCGCTTCGCTGGTGGAGCTGCGCCGGGTGCGCGATCTCCAGCCCTACGTCGGCCAGACCCTGGAGGCCAAGATCATCGAGCTGGACAAGAACCGCAACAACGTTGTGCTGTCCCGCCGGGCGTGGCTGGAAGAGACCGAGAAGGAGCAGCGCGAGGCCTTTTTGGAGAACCTCAAGCCGGGTGAGCGGCGCAGCGGTGTGGTGTCGTCGGTGGTCAGCTTCGGGGCATTTGTGGATCTGGGCGGCATGGACGGTCTGGTGCATGTATCCGAGCTCTCGTGGAAGCACGTCGACCACCCCAGCGCGGTGGTGCAGGTGGGCGACGAGATCGAGACTCAAGTGCTGGAAGTGGACCTCGACCGGGAGCGCATCAGCCTGTCGCTGAAGGCCACCCAGCAGGATCCCTGGCAGGAGTTCGCCTCCAGCCACCAAGTCGGCGAGCTTGTGTACGGCCGGGTTACCAAGCTGGTGCCGTTCGGCGCCTTCGTGCAGGTGGGCGAGAGCATCGAGGGGTTGGTGCACATCTCGGAGATCTCCTCCCACCACATCGACCTGCCCGAGCAGGTGGTGACTCCCGGCGAGGAGCTGTGGGTGAAGATCATCGACCTCGACATCAACCGCCGCCGAATCAGCCTGTCGATCAAGCAGGCGGCCGAGGGCGGCATCGTGGCCGCCGAGTTCCAGGAGCACTTCGGCGAGCACGCCTACGACGCCGAGGGCAACTACATCGGTGCGGCGACCGACGATGTGGCCGCCGATGAAGACCAGGCGTGGGCGGAGTACTACTCCGACACCGGCGAGGCCGTCGAAGCCGCTCCCGCCGAGCAAGAGGGCAGCGACGGCTCAGAGGCGGTCGAAGCGTCCGCCGAGGAGCCGGTGGAGCAGGTCTAGGGTGCAGTCGGCGCCCTCACCTTTGGTCTGCTGGTCGGAGAGCAGCCGGTAGCATCGCAGAGGTGAGCAGCCCGGCGAACGCGGCCTTCCGAATGGCGTCGACGTTCGAGCCCGCGGGAGACCAGCCCAAGGCCATCGCCGCGCTGTCGGAGGGTTTGGCCCGGGGCGACCGGTTCCAGACCCTGCTGGGCATCACCGGGTCGGGCAAGAGTGCCACGATGGCCTGGACCATCGAGCAGGTGCAGCGGCCCACCCTGGTGCTGGCCCCCAACAAGTCACTGGCCGCGCAGCTGGCCAACGAGATGCGGGAGTTCTTCCCCGGCAACCGGGTGGAGTACTTCGTGTCGTACTACGACTACTACCAGCCCGAGGCCTACATGCCGGCCTCCGACACCTATATCGAGAAGGACTCGTCGGTGAACGACGAGATCGACCGTCTGCGCCACTCCACCACCGAGGCGCTGCTGACCCGCCGGGACGTGATCGTGGTGGCCTCGGTTTCGTGCATCTACGGTCTGGGCGGACCCGACGAGTACCGGAACCTGCTGCTCATATCCAAGGTAGGCGAGAGCTACGACCAGCGCGACCTGCTGCGGCGGCTGGTGGACATGCAGTACGAGCGCAACGACGCCAACTTGGTGCGGGGCCGGTTCCGGGTGCGGGGCGACGTGATAGAGGTCCACCCGGCCTACGAGGAATATGTGGTTCGGATCGAGCTGTTCGGCGACGAGGTGGAGCAGATCACTGCTATCGACCCGGTGACCGGGGAGCGGCTCCACGGCCTGAGCGAGATCGTCGTGTTCCCGGCCACCCACTATGTGGCCGGCGAAGAGCGGATGCGCCGGGCCATCGCCGGCATCGAGGCCGAGCTCCAGGAGCGGCTGGCCCAACTCGAGGGAGAGGGCAAGCTGTTGGAAGCTCAGCGGCTGCGGATGCGCACCACCTACGACCTGGAGATGATGCAGGAGATCGGCTTCTGCAACGGCATCGAGAACTACTCCCGCCACATCGATGGGCGGAGCGCCGGAGAGCGTCCGTACACACTGCTGGACTACTTCCCCGACGACTTCGTCACCGTGATCGATGAGTCCCATGTGGCCGTGCCCCAGCTGCACGGCCAGTATGAGGGCGACCGGAGCCGCAAGAGCACCCTGGTGGAGCACGGCTTCCGGCTGCCGTCTGCGGTGGACAACCGCCCGCTGCGGTTCGAAGAGGTTATGGAGCGGGTGGGCCAGGTGGTGTTCCTCTCGGCCACCCCCAGCGACTACGAGTTCGGGGTGTCCGCTCAAGTGGTGGAGCAGATCGTCCGCCCCACCGGTCTGGTCGATCCCGAGGTGCAGGTGCGCCCCACCAAGGGGCAGATCGACGATCTGATGAAGCTCATCGAGGGCCGCATCGAGCAAGAACAGCGGGTGCTGGTCACCACCCTGACCAAGAAGATGGCCGAGGATCTCACCGACTACCTGCTGGAGCTGGGGGTGCGGGTCCGCTATCTGCACAGCGAGGTGGACACCATTGAGCGGATCGAGATCCTGCGCGACCTGCGGCTGGGCGCCTTCGACGTGCTGGTGGGCATCAATCTGCTCAGAGAAGGCCTCGACCTGCCCGAGGTGTCGCTGGTGGCCATCCTGGACGCCGACAAGGAAGGGTTTCTGCGCAGCGAGACATCGCTGATCCAGACCATCGGCCGGGCGGCCCGCAACGTGGAAGGCCAAGTGGTCATGTACGCCGACATGATGACCGACTCCATGCGGCGGGCCATATCCGAGACCCACCGGCGGCGAGGACTGCAACAGGCGCACAACGAGCAGCACGGCATCAACCCCCAGACCATCCGCAAGGCGGTGAGCGACATCCTGGCCGAGCTTCGCCCGGCCGAAGACGGGGCGCCCCTGCCCGGAGGCGGTCGCCGTTCCCGCACCATGGACCAATCCCGGCGGCGCTTCGAGGTGATCGACTTGGACTCCGGCGGCGTCGAGCGCCTCATCCACACCCTCACCGAAGAGATGAACGAGGCGGCGGCCGACTTGAAGTTCGAGTACGCCGCCCGCCTGCGCGACGAGATCAAGGATTTGCAGCGCGACCTTCGGGCAATGGCCTGAAGGCGGTCCTGGGCCTCTGCATCTCCCGTCCCACCCGGCTCTTTCCACCTCTCCTGTCTCAATCGCCCGAGCGGGCCGATAAGTTCACGGCGTGGCCGACGAGATCGTCATCCAGGGAGCTCGTGAGCACAACCTGCGCAATGTGAACCTGACCATACCCCGCGACCGCCTCATCGTTTTCACCGGCATCTCCGGGTCGGGCAAGTCGTCGCTGGCCTTCGACACCATCTACGCCGAGGGGCAGCGCCGCTACGTGGAGTCGCTGTCGGCCTATGCCCGCCAGTTCCTGGGCCAGATGGACAAGCCCGATGTGGACTTCATCGACGGCCTGTCGCCGGCCATCTCCATCGACCAGAAAAGCGCCTCCCGCAATCCCCGGTCCACGGTGGGGACCATCACCGAGGTGTACGACTACCTGCGGCTGCTGTTCGCCCGCATTGGCATTCCCCACGACCCCGAGACCGGCGAGCGGCTGGTGCGCCAGACCCCCCAGCAGATCGTCGACCGGGTGATGGAGATGGACAAGGGGGTCCGGTTCCAAGTGCTGGCCCCGGTGGTGCGGGGCCGCAAGGGCACCTACGACACCCTGCTGGGCGAGCTGGCCTCCGACGGGTTCGCCCGGGCCATCGTGGACGGCGAGCTAGTCGAGCTCGACGGCGGCGTCGACGGCTTGGACCTGGCCCGCTACGAGATGCACAGCATCTCGGTGGTGGTCGACCGCCTTATCATGCGAGAGGGCATCGAGCGGCGGCTCACCGAGTCGATGGAGACTGCGCTGGGCCTGGCCGAGGGCGTGGCCGAGCTGATGATCATGGCCCCCGACCCCGATTCCGGCGAGGAGCCCCAGACCATCACCTTCTCCCAGCACCTGTCGCGGCCCTCCGACGGGAAGTCGTTCGAGGAGTTGGCCCCCCGCAACTTCTCGTTCAACTCTCCTTATGGGGCCTGCTCGCACTGCGACGGGCTGGGATCGGTGTTCGAGGTGGACCCCCGGCTGGTGATCCCCGACCCCGACCTGAGCCTGGCCGACGGGGCCATCGCCCCGTGGGCTAAGGGCCACAACCAGTACTTCAAGCGACTGGTGGAGTCGGTGGCGGAGGACCGCGACATCCCCATGGACCAGCCGTGGGGGAGCCTCGACCGCGAGCACCACGACCTGCTGCTCTACGGCCAGGGCATCGCCGGCCAGCCCACCGAGGTCCGGTTCCGCAATCGCTACGGCCGGGTCCGCCGCTACAACGCCCGCTACGAGGGGGTCATCCCCTATCTCCAGCGCCGCCACAGCGAGTCGGACTCCGACGCGGTACGGGCCCAGATCGAGGGCTACATGCGGGAGGTGCCCTGCCCGGGGTGCAACGGCGCCCGGCTCAACCCGCTGTCGTTGGCGGTGACCGTGGACGGCCGCACCATAGACGAGGTGTGCTCGCTCTCCATCAGGGATTCGGCCGCCGCCCTGGCCTCGCTGGACCTGTCGGAGCGCGACCAGGCCATCGCCGGGCAGGTGCTCAAGGAGATCAACGCCCGGCTTGCGTTCCTGCTCGATGTGGGGTTGGAGTACCTGACCCTCGGCCGCTCGGCTGGCACCCTCAGCGGGGGAGAGGCTCAGCGCATCCGGCTGGCGTCGCAGATCGGCAGCGGCCTCGTCGGCGTGCTCTACGTGCTCGACGAGCCCTCCATCGGCCTGCACCAGCGCGACAACCGCCGCCTCATCGACACCCTGGAGCGGATGAGGGATCTGGGCAACACCGTGCTGGTGGTGGAGCACGACGAGGAGACGGTGCGGGTGGCCGACCATGTGGTGGACATCGGCCCCGGAGCGGGCGAGCACGGTGGCACCGTGGTGCACTCCGGGACGGTGGCCGACCTGTTGGGCAATGAGCACTCGCTCACCGGTCAGTACCTGTCGGGCCGCAAGTCGATCCCGGTGCCCGAGCGGCGGCGGGTGCCCGGAGATGACTGGCTCACCATCCGGGGGGCCCGGGAGCACAACCTGGCCGACATCGACGTCGATATCCCCCTGGGCTGCTTCGTGGCCGTGACCGGAGTGTCGGGGTCGGGCAAGTCCACCCTGGTCAACGACATCTTGTACCGGTCGCTTATGCAGCGCGTCTACAAGTCGAAGATCCCGCCCGGCCTGCACAAGGGCATCGACGGCACCGAGGCCCTCGACAAGGTGATCAACATCGACCAGCAGCCGATCGGCCGCACCCCCCGCTCAAACCCGGCCACCTACACCAGCGTGTTCGACCACATCCGCAAGCTGTTCGCCCAGACCCCCGAGTCGCGGGTGCGGGGCTATCTGCCCGGCCGGTTCTCCTTCAACGTGAAGGGCGGGCGGTGCGAGGCCTGCGCGGGCGATGGCACCATCAAGATCGAGATGCACTTCCTGCCCGACGTGTACGTGCCCTGCGAGGTGTGCAAGGGCGCCCGCTACAACCGCGACACGCTCGATATCGAGTTCAAGGGCCGCACCGTCTCCGAGGTGCTCGACATGCCGTGCGCCGAGGCCCTGGGCTTCTTCGGAAATCAGCCGGCCATCACCCGCCACATGCAGACCCTGGTAGACGTGGGGCTCGGCTACATCCGGCTGGGCCAGCCCGCCCCCACCCTGTCGGGCGGGGAGGCCCAGCGGGTGAAGCTGGCCTCGGAGCTGGCCAAGCGCTCCACCGGTCACACCATCTACATCCTCGACGAGCCCACCACCGGCCTGCACTTCGAAGACGTCCGCAAGCTGCTGGCGGTGCTCAGTCGCCTGGTCGACCAGGGCAACACGGTGCTGGTGATCGAGCACAACCTCGACGTGGTGAAGACCGCCGACTGGATCGTGGACCTCGGCCCCGAGGGAGGCGACAACGGCGGCACCGTGGTGGCCGAAGGCCCCCCCGAGCTGGTGGCCCGCTCCGACCACAGCCACACCGGCAAGTTTCTCCGCCCCGTGCTGGGCATCTGAGCTGCGCGCCCCTGGAACGCGTTGTATTCGGCCATGTCTTGCGTGTGGTGTGGTATCGAACCGATACCATCTGTCGGATGGCAATGACTCTCAGGCTGACCGATGGAGAGCAGAATGCTCCGCGGGAGCGAGCGGCGTCGCTAGCGAGTAGGACACGCGCGATTATTTCTGCGACACACCCACCAGACGGAGTAGACGGTAAATGTCGTATCAGGATACGCCTAACATCAGCTTTAGCCGGTCTGTTCTTGTCGGTTTGGGCATCGCGGTTGTGGGGTATGCGCTGGTTGCGGCCTTCGGCAATGTCGTCGATGTGCAGGGCGCGTCCAACAGCGAGTCGTTCGGCGACGCCGCCGCGGCCGCGGGCAACCGCCTCCGGCTGGCGCTGCTGTTCGACCTCGCCGTGTTCGTGCCGGGATACCTGCTCACGGTCTGGCGGTGGAGCAGGTGGCGGGTGCAGTCGCTGCCCAGCAGCGGGAGAACCGCGGCTTTTGCGACGCCTTCTCGATCCGCGGCATCCGCCTGTTGGCTCTACCGTCTGGCCCCGCTGTTGATCGCGATTGCCGCAATCGCCGACGTCGCGGAGAACTGCTTCGTGTACCTCGGCCTCGGCACCGTCGATCTCAGCGACGCGGCTGCGGCGATGATGGTCGCTCCGCCGCCGCCGCTCATCGCCCTGTTGCGGGTTGCCGCCGCGGCCAAGTGGCTGGCCGTGGCGTTGGCGCTTCTGTCGCTCATCGCCGCGGGCGCGGGCGAACTCCTCGCCCGGCGGCAACCCCGGTTGCAAAAGCCCAATGAAGTGAGCTGACGACCGGTCTGGGGACTGGCCATTATGATCGTGGCCGATGCCAGATGGTTGGTGGCGTTGCGCGATCTGGATGATCGCCACCATGCAGGAGCCGCTCAGGGGTTGAGGCGCAGGGTGGCGGCCAGCTCGGCCCGCAGCTCGGGGATGCCCTGGCCCTTGGCGGCACTGGTCCACAGAACATCGCCGGGGGCCAAGCCGAGGGCTGTGGCCAGCTCGTTGCGACGGGCGCTACGGCGGGAGGGTTTCACCTTGTCGGCCTTGGTGGCCACCGGACGCAGCGCCACGCCGTGGTGGGCCAGCCATTCCACGGTCTGGAGATCCAGCGGGGTGGGGCCGACCAGCCCGTCGACCAAAAGCAGCACCTGCGCCAGAGCGGGCCGGTCGATCAGATAGCTGTCCATCATCTGCTGCCAGCGGCGCCGATCGGCCTTGGGCGCCCTAGCGAAGCCGTAGCCGGGGAGGTCCACCAGCCAGCGACCGGGCTCGCCCCCCAACTCGAATACGTTCAACAGCCGCGTGGCCCCCGGCGCCTTGGAGGTGCGGGCCAGCCCCTTGCGGTTGGCCACCGCGTTCAGAAGCGACGACTTGCCCACGTTCGACCGTCCCACCAGCGCCACCTCGCAGCGCGACGCCGGGAGCTGCCCGGCGTCGCCGGCCGACCGCAGAAAACGCAGCGCCAGCGGCTTAGACATGCTGGAAGGCTACCGGTCTCTTTGTGGGACCAGAAGGCTTCAAACCAGTCGAAGGCGAGCTGCCTCGGCGAGGAAGGGATTGTCCAGATTGTCAGGGGCGAAGCCGCAGATTACGGCGGCTTCGCTGTGGCTCAGTCCCCGAGCGATCAGGGCCTGGCCGATTTCCGCCGCGAGACGGGGCTGTTCTGGTGCCAATTCATCGCTGGCCGGTTCGTGAGTGCGCCAACCCAGATTGCTGAATCTCTTGTAGAAGCCGGTGCGCTGCGAGGTGCTGATGGTCTTGAGGCGATACGCGCGTTCGATGAGAGCATGCATCGACACCCCCCAATATCTTTTGAGGTCGTGCAGCCTGCCGCCTCCATCCACCTTGTGAGATCGCGCACAGGCCCACCGGGCATGCGCCACTGCATTCGCAGCAAGCGGGCGGCAATATCGGGTTTGTATTCGAATGGGTCAAACCAGGGGACGGTGAGCCCAGGTAGGCCGGCTGCTAGCTGTTCATCACCTCGATGTCGAGGTGGTCGGCGAAGCGCTCGAGGGCGGCGGCTCGGCGGGTGGGGATGTGTTCGGTGGGGTAGCCGTCCACTGCGGCGTACTCCTTGAGCGTGCGGCGGGCGATGGACACCTTGTGAACCTCGTCGGCCCCGTCCACCAGGCGGGAGGCCCGGGCGTTGCGGTACATCTCCTCCAAGGGCATGTCGGCCGAGTAGCCGAGAGCGCCGTGGACCTGGATAGAGCGATCGATGGCGTTGAACAGCATCTTGGTGCCGTACACCTTGATCATGGCGATCTCGGTGCGCGATGCGGAGGAGCCGTGCTTGTCCATGTGCCAGGCGGCGTGCAGGCACAAAAGCCGGGCGGAGGCGATATCGATGCGGGTCTCGGCGACGAAGTCCTGCACCATCTGCTTCTCGGCCAGCAGACTGCCGTGGGCGAAGCGGGACAGGGCCCGCTCGCACATCATGTCCAGCGCCCGCTGCGACTGGCCGATCCAGCGCATGGCGTGGTGGATGCGCCCGGGGCCGAGGCGCTTCTGGGCCAGCACGAACCCGTCGCCGGGGTTGCCGATCAGGTTCTCAGCCGGCACCCGCACGTCGCGGTAGACCACCTCGGAGTGGCCGACGGGGTGGCGGGCGAACCGGCCGGGATAGGGGTGGTGCATGTTGGGCACGTCCCGCACGATCTCCAATCCGGTGGCGTCGGTGGGCACCACGATCATGGACGACCCCTGGTAGGGGTGGACATCGGGATTGGTCACCACCATGGCGATCAGGAAATCGGCCCCCGAGCCGCCGGAGGTGAACCACTTGTGGCCGTTGATCACCCAGGTGTCGCCGTCGCGCACCGCGGTGGTCGCCAACAGGGTGGGGTCGGAGCCTGCGGTGTCGGGCTCGGTCATGGAGAACCCCGAGCGGAGCTCGCCGGCCAGAAGCGGGGCCATCCAGCGCTTCTTCTGCTCCTCGCTGCCGCCGATGGCCAAGAGCTCGGCGTTGCCGGAATCGGGGGCGTTGTTGCCGAAGACGGCCGGCGCGATCGCCGATCGGCCCAAAATCTCGTGCATCAACCCCAGCTTGACCTGCCCGAAGCCCTGACCCCCCAGCTCGGGGTCGAGATGGCAGGCCCACAGCCCCCGGTCCTTCACCTGCTGCTTCAGCGGCGCGGTCAGCGCCTTCCACTGCTCGTCGGTCACCTCCAGCTCGATGGTCTCCAACGGCAGGATGTGCTCGTCGAGGAACTCCCGGGTCCAGTCCAGCTGCTCCTGGAATTCGGGCTCGGTTTCAAAGTCCCAGGCCATACAGGGTCCCTTTCAGTAGGCTCGTCGTGGATCCGGTCGCCCAGCGATCGGGGGCTGCTGTTGAGCGAAGCGGGCGATCTGAGCTTGCTGCGACGGCGACTGGGGCCCCGCCGCCGGCCGGGCGCTTCGCACCGCGGCCACCGCGTGGTCGAGGTCTGTTCCCCGGGAGGTGAGCACGGAGATGCAGACTATCCCCGCCCGGCCGTAGCCGGCACCGCAATGCACCATCACCCCGGTGCCCTCGTCGAGGTGCTGGTTTATGCCGTCCAGCAGCTCCCGGAAAAGGTCGTCGCCGGTGACCCCTTGGTCGGCCATGGGCACATGGATGGCCCGGTGGGGGCGGGGATCGGCCAACCACCTGGAGTAACCGGGAAACCGCATGGCGATCTCCGAGTCGGTCAGCAGGCACACCATGACATCGGCGCCGACGTCTTCGAGGGCCGCGACGGGATCGGGGCCGGTCACCGCGAAGGCGGTGGCGTGGAGGTGCCCGGCCGCCCCGGGCACCGGTATCCGGTGGATTCCCCCCGCCACCTGATACCGCACCGCCCCCACCTGCACCCGGCCACTGTACCGGCCGACGGCGAGGGCGCCGCGGGCGGATGCCGGGGACAGCGCCGCGGTTGTCGCTTTTCTCCGGTGCGGAAGCGCGGCCTCAGCGGTTGATGCCCCGGTTCCGGGTCGCGAACCCGGCCAGGTCGAGGTCTTTGCTCTGGTGGCGGCCCTTGCTCATGGACTGCACCGAGATGTCGTGGCCGGCGGCCGAGGCCCGCAGCGCTCCCACCGTGCAGTCGGCCCGGTCGCGATGGGCAAACGGGTCGTACTGGTACCAGGCCATGGCGTTGAGGTGGGTGATCTTGTCCACCTCGTCGTCGGGCACCCCGGTCAGCGTCTCGTCCAGCCTCTCGGGGGCGTTGGGCCAAGTGGAGTCGCTGTGGGGGTAGTCCATCTCCCAGCAGATGTTGTCGATGCCGATCTCGTGGCGCAGGACAACCCCCACCGGATCGCTTATGAAGCAGGTCAGGAAGTTCCGCCGGAACACCTCGCTGGGCAGCAGCTTGTCGAAGTCCTGCCCGGTCCACAGGTGGTGCATTTTGTAGGTGTGGTCGGCCCGGTCCATGAAGTAAGGGATCCACCCGGTGCCGCCCTCCGACAGGGCGATCTTCAAATCCGGGAACCGTCGGGGGATGGGCGACCACAACAGGTCGGCTGCCGCCTGGCAGATGTTCATGGGCTGGAGCTGGATCATCACGTCCATGGGAGCGTCGGGGGCGGTGATGACCATCTCGCCCGAGGAGCCCAGATGGATGGAGCACACCGTGGCGGTGTCGCTGAGCGCCTCCCACAGCGGATCCCAGTAATCGCTGTGGAAGCTGGGCTCGCCCAGCTTGGCCGGGTTCTCGGTGAAGGTCATGGAGTGGCAGCCCAGTTCGGCCACCCGGCGCACCTCGGCGGCGCACTCCTTCGCGCTCCAGATCATGGGCAGGGCCATGGGGATGAACCGGCCCGGATAGGCCCCGGCCCACTCGTGGATGTGCCAGTCGTTGTAGGCCCGGATCAGGTCGGCGGCGAACTGCTTGTCGGGGTGGTTGGCGAACAGCCGGCCGGCGAAGCCGGGAAACGACGGGAAGCACATGGAGCCCAGCACCCCGGCGGCGTCCATGTCCTTGATGCGGGCGTGGACGTCGTAGCACCCCGGCCGCATCTCGTCGAAGGCGGTAGGCTCGATGCCGTACTCCTCCGGCGGCCGGCCGGCCACCGCGTTCAGGCCCACACCGGGGATGACGGTGCCGTTGAACGACCACACGTCGTCGCCCGATTCGGTGTGGATCACCTTGGGCGCCTCATCCCGCCACCGGGCCGGCAGGTGGTTGTCGAACATGTCGGGCGGTTCGCATAAATGGTCGTCTACGCTCACCATGATCATTTCGTTCAGGTTCACGGTGTCCTCCGTTGGGATACATCTCTTGTGGGTGCGGTCTGAACTTTACCCGCCGCAGTAGGGTTTGTCAGCCGAGCTGTCCCTCGAGGAGGTCCCGATGTCCAATCCCATGAGCTACGAAGGCCGCAACGTCGTGGTCACCGGTGCCTACTCCGGCGTGGGTGCGGCGCTGGTGGAGTTGCTGGCCGACCTCCAAGCGGCGTCGATCACCGCGCTGGACATCAAGGAGCCCGAGGGTCCGATCACCCGCTACATCCCCACCAACATGGGCGACCCGGTTGCGGTAGACGAGGCCGCCGCGGCCATCGAGGCCCCGGTGCATGTGCTGTTCAACAACGCCGGCATCGCCGCCACCTTCTCCCCAGCAGACGTGATGAAGGTCAACACCCTGGGGTTGATGCGGCTGACCGACGCCCTTTTGCCCAAGATCCCCGCCGGGGGAGCGGTGGTCAACACCGCCTCCATCGCGGGGATGAATTGGCCGGCCCACCAAGCCGAGATCACCGAGCTCTTGTCCATCGACGATTGGGACAAAGCGGTGGCCTGGGTGGAGGAGCACCCCGAGGTGGTGGCCGACGGTTACATGTTCTCCAAAGAGTGCGTGCAGATCTTCACCATGCAGGCCGCCAAGGGGATGCTGGCCAACGGCGTGCGCATCGCCAGCGCCTGCCCGGCGCCGATCGACACCCCCCTGCTGCCCGACTTCAAGCAGACCATGGGCGAGCAGATGATCGACTGGACGGCAGCCAACTCCGGAGGCCGCTACGTGACCGCCGCTGAGGTGGCCAACCTGCTGGCCTATCTGGGGTCGGACGCGGCGTCGTTCGTGTCGGGCGTGAACGTGAACATCGACAACGCCTTCCAGGGCTCGGTGATCACCGGCCAGGTGGACTTCGGCGAGCTGGAGGGCTAGCCGGCCGGGCCGCGCGGTTATTTCTGCGACACACCGCTAGACCGCGGCCGCCAAGCGGGCCTTGAGTTCGGCGGTGAGGGCGGCTATCTGATCGGCGGCGCCGGCCAAGGCGTCGGCGTCGAGCCCGTCGGCCAACTCGGCGGCGCCGGCCTGGGCCAGCATGGGCGCCAGCCCGCCGGTGCGGATCTTGTCCACCGCCCACTCGGCGATGGGGCCGTGGGCGGTTTCATCGAACGGGATGATGTGGTTCCGCCCGCCGCCGGCGTGGTTGTAGTGGTAGTGGGGGGCGTCCTCGAACAGGTCGAAGCGCAGGTACTCCCAGTGGCCGCCGGCGTCGAAGACGTGCAGCGACACCCCCCGGTCCTCGATGCCCAGCGGTGCGGTGCGGCGCAGCTCCTCGATGTCGCCCTCGTCGGCCTCGTAGTACTCCATCAGCGCCTCAGGCGTGAGGTCGCGGTACTCCACGCCTATCTTGAGCACCCCGGCGTCGAAGTAGGTGGTGCGGGCGTCGTCGGGCCGCATGGGCGGCAGGTCGCAGACGTGGCCGATTTCCATGGGGGCCAGCGTAGCCCGCGAGCCCTACCGGGCCCAGAGTTCTTCTATTGGGCCCAGAGCTCGTCGCGGAGCTTGGTGCGCAGAACCTTGCCGGTGGGGTCGCGGTCGACGGCGGGGCGGATGATGTAGCGGCGAGGGCGCTTGTAGCCGGCCAAGCGCTCATTGCAGGCGGCGTCGATGGCCGCGGTCACCTCATCGGGCGCGAAGCCGTCGGCCACGGCTAGATACACCACCACCTGCTCGCCCCGGTCGGGGTCGGGCCCGCCCACCGCGCAGGCATCGGCCACCCCGTCGACCGCGAACACCACGTCCTCGACCTCGGCAGGATAGATGTTCACCCCGGCGGCCACGATCACCTCGGAGCTGCGGCCCGACAGGTACAGGTAGCCCTCCTCGTCGAGGTAGCCGACATCGCCAACCGAGAAGAACCCGGCGCTGTTGTAGGCGTCGTCGGTCTTGTCGTCGGCGTTGAGGTAGCGGAAGCAGCGCCCCTCGGGGCGGCGGAAGTACACCGTGCCGGCCTCGCCGGGGTTCAGCACCTCGCCGTCTTCGCCCACGATCTGAATGTCCAGCTCTCCGATGGGAGTGCCGACGGTGCCGGGGCGGGCCAGCCATTCAGCCGAACCGCACATGGTCATGCCGCCCTCGGTGAAGCCGTAGTACTCGGTGAAGATCGGGCCCCACCACTCGATCATGCGCCGCTTCAGCAGCACAGGGCAGGGCTCGCCGCCGTGCAGCACGGTGGCCAGGCGGGAATGGTCCAGCTCGGCTTTGCGCTCCTCGGGCAGCGACAGGAGCTGGCGGAACATGGTCGGCACCATGATGGTGGCGGTCACGCCGTCGTTGATCGCCTCCACCGCCCGCTGCGCGTCCCACCGGCCCATGATCCGCATAGGCGCGCCGTTGGCCAGCGCTCCGAGGGCAAAGGCCAGGGGGGCGCCGTGAAAGAGCTGGGCCACCATGAGGTGCTTGCCCTCGCGGGGGAGTCCCAACCCCTGTGCGCCCAGCGAGGAGAGTTCCCACCACTGCTCAAAGGTGGACTCCGAGTCCAGGGTGCGCTCCACGCCCTTGGGCCGGCCGGTGGTGCCCGAGGTGTAGGGGATGCGGTAGCCGTTGCCCCCGGCCGGGAACGGCGCTGGATCCTGGGCCTCCACCCAGGCGTCGAAATCGTCGCCGATCCACACCACGGGCCGGCCGCCCGCGGCATCTCGGGCCGCGGGGGCATCGGCAACCACCAGGGTTGAGCCGGCATCGTCCAGAATGTAGGCGATCTCGGTGGCGGTCCAGTTGGTCTTGATGGGGGTCATCTTCAGCCCGGCCCGGAAGCAGGCCAACAAGACCTCCACGAACTCTGTGCGGTTGGAGCACACCAGCGCCACGTGGTCGCCGGGAAGGGCCCCCGCGGCCAGCAGCCCCCGCCCGATGGCGTGGGTGCGGCGGTCCAGCTCCGTCCACGTCACCCGGTGGGAGTCGTCCTCCAAGGCCAGCTCGTCTGGTTCCCTTCCGGCCAACTCCGCCAGCATCGAGGGCTGCTTCGATGTGCCGGGATCAGCCATCGCGCACCGCCAAGGCCAGATAGTGGTCGTCGGCGTCGTCCAAGCGCTCCAGCGTCCAACCCCCTTGGGCCAGCAGCGGCCCGATGCGGCGGGGGTCGATGTTCATGTCGCGGGCGCGCGCTCCCCGTGCCTTGTGGCGGGCGGCCAGGGCGCGGCGGCCGATGGGATGGAACACGCCCAGCCGGGCGCCGTTTCGAGCGGCGCGGGCCATCTCCCGAAGCGCGCCCACCGGGTCGGGCAGGTGGGGGAGCAATCCGGCGGCCAAGATCCCGGCGACGCTGCCGTCGCGAACCGGCAGCCGCCCGACATCGCCCAGCAGGCAAGCCGAAATCGGCTGTCGCCCCAGGCGGGCCGCTTCTGCGAGCATGGCCGGAGTGGCGTCGACCCCCAGGACTGCTCCCCGAGGTCCGACCGCAGCCCGCAAGGGGGCCAGCGCCCGGCCCGACCCGCAGCCGGCGTCGACGGCCACATCGCCGGGGCACAGCCCGAGCTGCTCCACCGCCCAGCTGAACAGCACATCGTCGTCAGGATGACGGTCCTCCCAGCCGGCGGCCCGGGGGCTGAAAAACTCCCTGGTTGCCGCCAGGTCCCCCGACAGGCCCATCAGCCTGCCCACTCGGCTGACGTCCGGGAAAGCGGCCCCATCGGATCAGACCGGGCCCGGCATGGGGCGAGCCGACGCAACGAGGGCCGAGAGCTCTGCGGCGGTGGCCGGGCCGGCCCATGAGGCGCAAACCGCGCCGGCCCGGTCGGCCAGCACCGCGAGGGGCACGGCAGTGATGCCATAGCGGTGGTGCAGTTCGCCGTGGCGGCGGAACTCTACCTCCTGCACCGCCAGCGAGTCGCCGGCCAGGGTTTTGGCCGCCTTCGCCACTGCGGCACAGGTCGAGCAGGTCTTGGAGGTGAACACGGCCAGCAGCCAGTCTGCGTGTGGCTGGGCGAAGTCCCACCGCTCCAGCCGGGC
>JAPYOC010000002.1 GCA_028278955.1 Candidatus Poriferisocius aerobius | reverse complement strand
CCGCCCCAGTGGACACCCCGACGGCACCCGCCGAGCCTCCCTCGGCACCCGGTGCCCCCTCAGAGGGCACCGGCCCGGTCGTTTATTTGACTTTCGATGACGGACCCCACCCCGAGTACACGCCGCAGGTGCTGGAGATCTTGTCCCGCCATGGCGTTCGGGCCACATTCTTCGTCATCGGCTCGTTGGCCGAGCTCTACCCCGGCATCATCTGGCGCATCAACGCCGAGGGCCACACGGTGGCCAACCACACGTGGAATCACGAGGTCTTGGCTGGCCTGTCCCAAGAGGCGTTCGACAACACAGTGGGACGTACCCAGGAGTTGCTCGGGGCTCTGGCCACACCCTGCCTTCGGCCCCCCTACGGATCTATCGATGCTTTCACCCATGACTGGGCGGCGAACCACGGCTTGGAAATCGCCCTGTGGAATGTCGATCCCGCCGACTGGCGCAGCCCTCCGGCCGCGGAGATAGCCCAGCACGTTGTGGAGCACGCCCATGACGGGGCCATTGTGTTGCTGCACGACGGCGGCGGCGACCGGACCCAAACCATCCTGGCCCTCGATACTGCCCTTAGCACACTTTCCAGCCAGGGCTATCGGTTCGAACCGCTCTGCACCTGACGGCCTTTTGCCGTGATGACGATCGCGGCGAGAGGCCGGAACGGCTTTGACAAGACATGCGGCCTTTGCATCCGCGATCTCGTCTGAGGTTCGGCGGCGCTGGCGACCTCGCATTGGTGAGTGCCCGCAGACCGCAGCCGCGGTATCCTTAGCAGCCAGAGATAAGCGGCTCGGAGGCGTGAACATGGGTTTTGAGCGCTGTCAGGCTGAAAGCTGGCACCGTGACGTTCCCGGGGCACGCTGGTTCAAGGCCGACCTACAGATCCACACCATCGACGATGCCCCAGGCGGGCATGCCAAGTGGCCTGCCAGCGTCAACAGGACGACTAGCAATTCCGAGCAGCTCGTGGCCTATGCGCGGGCGTTTCTTCAGGCGGCAATCGACAACGGAGTCCAGGTTCTCGGAGTGACACCGCATCGGCCACGTTTTGGCGATACCGGCGATCTCAGTGCCACCTGGCAGGTCGTGGAAGAGTGGAACAACGGCTCCGACGAGGAGGGCATTCCTTACCGAGAGCGTGTTTTTGCCGTGTTTCCCGGTTTTGAGCCGTCATTGAACCATGGCAAGAACGGCTTACACATGCTCTTCTTGTTCGACCCTGAGATCGGGAAGCAGCGGTATTTGCAGCTTTTCGACCTGATGATGGATGGCGTTCCGCCGTGGGAAGCCGGCAAACTTCAGATGACGAGTAAACGTCCGAGCGAGGTTTCCAATTTGCTGAGCGACTACCAAGCGAAGCATTCAGATACCGCAGCAGACCAAGGATCAAGCTCGTGGAACTACCTCGTGCTCGCTCCTCATATCGACGGTGATAAAGGACTTCTCAAGACTCAGAAATCCCAAGTTTTGGCAAACTTTGACGAGAGCAATCTCTCTGGTCTGGAGCTTGCTGATAATCAACTAGAAGAAGATGCTCTCAAGGATCGCAAATGGCTTCGCGAATCTATGCTGGAAAACCGGCACGCGTTTTTCCACAGCAGCGATACCTACGCAGTTGAGAGTATAGGTCGTCGCCATGTGTGGCTGAAGATGGCTTCCCCGACTATCGAAGCGCTGCGTCAGTCCTTTGTCGCTTCAGAATCGCGGTTGCGTATTGGCTATGAGCGCGATGAAGGTGGCGAGCTTCGGGAACTGACCCAACCTCCAGACGCGACGAGTCATGACCGGCCTTGGCTGCGGTCGGTAACCATTGATGGCAAGGCATCTTTTTTTGGCCATCCCAACGACAGTAATGGTCCAACCAGAGTTGAGTTCAGCCCTGACCTCACTTGCATAATCGGTGCCAGCATGACGGGCAAGAGCACCCTTCTCGACGGACTCCGCGTGCATGTCGGAGCTCCCTTGCCCGACGACAGCCGAAAGAAAGAGGACGTTGACCAGCGCGCAAAAAAACGGTTTCTGGCCGGATCGGCTTCAGTCGAATTGGATTGCCCCGGGAGCGATGCCATGGCGGCCGCACATGAGCGGTGGCCAGCAGTCTTCTATACGCAGGGTGAGCTGCAACGATTGGCACAGGAGCCAGGTGCCGTTGAGGAAATCTTGGCTCGACTAGACGCATCGGAATCCAGCAGTATAACAGAGCGCGCCGCCCAACTCGCTGAGGCCGATCGGGAACTCGGTCTCAGGGCAAGCAAGCTCAATGATCTCGAGGAGGGGCTTGCAGATGCCCAACAAGCCCTTGACCACAGCAAAGATGCCGCTCATCGACTCGAGGGCTTTGCCAGTGCTGGTGTGGGTGATCTCAACCTAGCTTCAAGCGCGGCGGCTGCATGGGAGACCCACGCTGCTGCGACCAGAGAAGTCAGCGCTCAAGCAGAGAGCCTCGCCTCGTCGATCGAATCGTTGGTATCGCCCTCGGTGGATGAGGACGCGACGGTCCTCAATGAGCAGCTCGAAGGCCAGTGGGAGCGTGCCATCGGTTATGCGAAGAACCTCGCTGCTGAGCTTGCGGCAGCCAAAAGCACAATCCAGGACATAAGCACGAAGCAAGAGAAAAAGCGAGACGAACTGAGCCAAAAAGTAGACAGGGCGCTCGCCGATCAGGGGATTGATGCCTCAAGCATCAATGAACTCCAGGCGCTCAATGCTCGAGCAGCGTTGCAAGACAGCTACCAGGCCAACCT
>JAPYOC010000199.1 GCA_028278955.1 Candidatus Poriferisocius aerobius | reverse complement strand
ATGTGACGTTCCTGGGGCGGGGTGGCTCTGACACCACTGCGGTTGCGCTCGCGCAGACCCTGAGAGCCGACGCCTGCGAGCTGTACACCGATGTCTCAGGGGTGTACACCACCGACCCCCGGGTGTGCGCCAACGCCCGCAAGCTGGCGAGCATCTCCTTCGACGAGCTTCTGGAGATGACGGCGGTGGGCTGCCCCAAGCCGGCCATGCGCTCCGTCGAGGTGGCCCAGAACTACGGGGTCAAGTTGCATATTCGATCCGCGTTCACCTGGGAGCAGGGTACCTGGGTGGTCAAAGAGGAGCCTTCTATGGAGCAGCCCATCATCCGGTCGGTAACCCCCGATACATCAGAGGCCAAGATCACCGTGACCGGGGTGGCCGACCGGCCCGGGGTGGCCGCGGCCGTGTTCCGGGAGTTGGCCGACGCCGGGGTGAACGTGGACATGATCGTCCAGAACGCCTCCGAGCGCGGCATCACCGACATCTCGTTCACCGTTCCCGAGAGCGACGCCGACATGGCGGGCGAGATCACCCGGTCAGCGGCCGGTAACGTGGGTGCTGTCGCCGTGAGCGTCGACGTCCGCATCGCCCGGATCAGCCTGGTAGGGGCGGGAATGAAATCCCACCCCGGCGTGGCCGCCACCATGTTCGAGACGCTGTCGCAAAATCAGATCAACATCGAGATGATCTCCACATCGCCGATCCGCATCAGCTGCGTGATCCGACAAGATCAGGCCGACACGGCAACCCAAGCGCTGCACGCAGCGTTCGGCCTGGCTCAATAACCGCATCAGAGCTCCGCTGTGTCGCAAGTAGGATTGCTGTGGTGCTGCGTGACTCTGCCCGTGTTTGCCGGAGTGCCTCTGAGACTCCGAGCGTAGGGTTGTCAGCGTGAGGGTCGCGGTGGTCGGCGCCACCGGCCAGGTGGGCGGCGTGATGCTCCGCCTGTTGGCCGAGCGCGATTTCCCAGTCGAAGATGTGCGGGTCCTGGCCTCAGCCCGCTCCGCTGGGCGGGCCCTGTCATGGCGGAATCGTGATCTGGTCGTCGAAGATGCCGCCACCGCTGACTACCGCGGCGTGGACATCGCCTTGTTCTCCGCTGGAGGGGGCACCTCCAAAGCGCTGGCCCCCCGAGTGGCCCAAGCCGGCGCCACCGTGATCGACAACTCTTCGGCGTGGCGGATGGATCCCGATGTGCCGTTGGTGGTGCCCGAGGTCAACGCCCACACTCTGGCCGGCATCCCCAAAGGAATCGTGGCCAACCCCAACTGCACCACCATGGTGGCCATGCCTGTGCTCAAGCCCCTGGCGGTTGAGGCCGGATTGCGGCGACTGGTGATCTCCTCGTATCAGGCGGTTTCAGGGGGCGGCTTGGCCGGCGTTGGCGAATTGGCCGAGCAGGTGCGCACGGTGGCCGAAGCCGCGGTTGGCCTCACCCACGACGGACGGTGCGTTTCGTTCCCGGCACCGTCGGTGTTCGCCTCCCCCATCGCCTTCAACGTGGTCCCTGAGTGCGGAGCTTGGATCGGCGACGGCGGTGGGGAGACCTCTGAGGAGCGCAAGCTCTCCGATGAGAGTCGCAAGATTCTGGAGCTGCCCGATCTGGCAGTGAGCGCCACCTGTGTGCGGGTGCCGGTGTTCACCGGCCACTGCCTGGCCATCAACGCCGAGTTCGACCGACCCCTCAGCCCCGGTCGGGCCACCGAACTGCTGTCAGGTGCCCCCGGCGTCGTGGTCGACGATGTGCCCACTCCCCTGGCCGCGGCTGGCATCGACCCCACCCTGGTGGGGCGCATCCGCGTCGACCGCACCGTGGCCCACGGCCTGTCCCTCTTCGTGGCCGGGGACAACCTCCGCAAAGGCGCCGCCCTCAACGCCATCCAGATCGCCGAAGAGCTCCTTTTTCACCGGGGTGGGTCGTCCCGGTAGCGCAGGGCCGCGTCTTGCAGACTCAACCCCAGTTGATTGGCCAACGACGCCAGCCAGGCCAGCACATCCCCCAACTCGTGCAGCCGCTCGGCGTCGGTGCCCTTGCGCACCGCCTGGGCCAGCTCACCCAACTCCTCGCACAGCCACGCCACCGTGGCCGGGATGCCCCGCTCCCGATCCTGGGAACCGTACAGATCCTCCATGAGCCGCTGGAAGGCCGCGATCTCCACTGCACCAGGCTACCGATAGCGGCCCGCCGGGGCGAGAGCCCCGGTCCACGCCGGGCCGGGCTATCCGTAGGAGATATGCCGGTGGGCCAGCTTCCAGCCGCGGTCCGTGCGCACCAGGCGGTCCCGGTAGGTTCCGAACAAGGCGATCGACGGCTCGGTTGCGGTGTTCACCCAAAACTGCCAATAGGCATCTGAGGTGGCCTCGTCGCCGTCCACCACCACGGCCTGGGTGGCGATCACATGGCGTGTGTCGCTCCCGGGCCCGACGGTTCCCGCCGATCGCCGCTCAATCGCCCCCGCCAGCAGGTTCTCTCGCCCTTCAATGGCCGCTCCCGGCATCTCCCACCGCGCATCGTCGGCAAACAGTGCCGCGTACTCCTCCAAGTCGCCGCCATCGGCCAGCATCGCCAACCGGGCCACCACATTTCGGATTTCCAATTCATCGCTCATCCCCGCCACACTAACCACCGCTTCACAACGATTGGCGAGGTTCCCTTCGGCTTGGGAATGATTCTTTGAATACGATAGTTGCACTTCCAACTATCGGAAATCCTTGATAGACTCATCCGATGGCCGAGACGATGTCGGGGATCCCCCTCGACTCTTCCTATGGCCCCGGACTGCAACCGGGCGACTACCCGTTCACCCGCGGGCTGCATCCCGCCGGCTACCGGAGCAGATTGTGGACGATGCGGATGTTCGCCGGATTCGGCACCGCCGCCGACACCAACGCCCGGTTCCACGCTCTGCTGCAGGCAGGGGGAACTGGGCTGTCCACCGCCTTCGACATGCCCACCCTGATGGGCCGCGACTCCGATCATGAGTGGTCGCAGGGCGAAGTGGGACGGGCCGGGGTGGCCGTGGACACCTTGGCCGACATGGAGGATCTCTTCGCCGGCATTGAGCTGGACAAAGTAACCACGTCTATGACCATCAACGGGCCGGCCGCCATCTGCATGGCCATGTACGTCGCGGTGGCCGAGAAGGGCGGCGTGGGCCGGGGCAGACTCGGCGGCACCATCCAGAACGACATCTTGAAGGAGTACCAAGCCCAAAAGGAGTACATCTTCCCGCCCCGCCCCTCGGTGCGCCTGGTAACCGACCTGATCCGCTTCACCACGGCGGAGATGCCCCGCTGGCATCCCGTCTCCATTTCCGGCTACCACATCCGCGAGGCCGGCTCGACTGCGGCCCAAGAGCTGGCCTTCACCCTGGCCAACGGCTTCGCGTATGTGGAGGCGGCCGTGGCCGCCGGCCTCGAGGTGGACGACTTCGCCCCCCGCCTGTCGTTCTTCTTCAACGCCCACAGCGATTTCTTCGAGGAGATCGGCAAGTTCCGGGCCGCACGGCGCATCTGGGCCACGTGGATGAAGGACCGCTACGGCGCCGCCAATCCCCGGTCGCTCATGTGCCGCTTCCACACCCAGACCGCGGGCGTCTCCCTCACCGCCCAGCAGCCGGAGAACAACATTGCCCGGGTGGCCTTGCAGGCACTGTCGGCGGTGATCGGCGGCACCCAGAGCCTGCACACCGACTCATACGACGAGGCCTTGGCCTTGCCCACCGAGAAGGCGGCCCGCATCGCCCTTCGCACCCAGCAGATCGTGGCCCATGAGACGGGGGCCGCCTCGGTGGTCGACCCGCTGGGAGGCGCCCACTTTGTGGAGTGGATGACCGACGAAATCGAGCGGCAGGCCAACGAGATCTTCGAGCACATCGACCAGCAGGGCGTCGGTTCGATGCTCGAGGGGGTCTACGCCGGCATCGACGACGGCTATTTCGTCGGAGAGATCGCTGACGCCGCCTACCGCTTCGAGCGCGAGGTCAACGCGGGCCGCCGCATCATCGTCGGGGTCAACCAATTCACCGAGAACGACGACGACGAGGCTGCCCTGCTGTCCATTGGCCACGAAACCGAGAAGTTGCAGCTCAAGCGGCTCGAACAGGTTCGCTGCGACCGAGACGACACCGCCGTGCAGGCTTCTCTGGCGGTGCTGGTCGAAGCAGCCCAACAGCCCGACGCCAACCTGATGCCCCCCATCATCGATGCGGTGCGGACCTACGCCTCCGAGGGGGAGATCGTCGCGGCCCTGGAATCGGTATTCGGCACTTACGTCGAGAACGCGGTGGTCTGAGACCGTGGACCGCCCAGCAGGCGCTTTTCTTGCCCCCGACAACCGCGGCAGCCCCATTCGGGTTTTGCTGGCCAAACTGGGGCTAGATGGCCATGACCGCGGCTTGAAAGTGGTAGCCCGCACTCTGCGGGATGCGGGCTTGGAGGTGATCTACCTGGGCTTGCGCCAGACCGCCGACAGCATTGTGGCCGCCTGCGAGCAAGAGGATGCCGACGTGGTCGGGCTGTCGATGCACAACGCCGGCCACCTCACCCTGGCCCCTCGAATGGTTCAGGCAGTGGAAAAAGCCGGATTGGGGGTCCCGGTGGTGATCGGCGGCATCGTGCCCGCCGCCGACGTGCCCGTCCTCCTCAACGCCGGTGTGGCCGCGGTGCTCGGCCCCGGCGCCTCGGCCGAGGAAGTGGTCTCGGCCGTGACCGCCGCCGTGGGTCGCCGCCGCACCGCACCGGGAACTGCCGCCCCGTGAGCCCCGCCGCCGGCCTCAAACAGGTGACCTCTTGAGCCCCGAGTTGCCCGACGAGTTGTTCGATGCCGCCGCCGCCGGCAATCGCAGGGCGCTGGGCCGACTGCTGACCATGGTGGAGAGGCGGGACGACCTTGGCGCCGTGGTGGCGACGCGCGCCCACCGCGACGGGGGGCAAGCCCGAGTCATAGGGATCACCGGCGCTCCGGGAACGGGGAAGTCCACCATCACCGGCCGGCTGGCCGACGTTTCGGGCGCCGCCCGGCCGGCCATCCTGGCCATCGACCCCAGCTCTCCGCTGACCGGAGGCGCCATCCTCGGCGACCGCATCCGCATGGACGGCCACATCAGCAGCAGTGCGTTCATCCGATCGATGGCGACGCGAGGCCACGCCGGCGGTCTGGCCGTGGCAGTGCCCGACGCCATCCGCGTTCTCGACGCCGCCGGGTGCGACCCGGTGATCGTGGAAACCGTGGGAGTCGGCCAAGTGGAGGTGTCCGTCGCCGCCGCGGCCGACACCACCGTAGTGGTGGTCACTCCCGGCTGGGGCGACGCGGTGCAGGCCAACAAGGCCGGACTGTTGGAAGTAGCCGATGTCTTCGCGGTGAACAAGGCCGACCGACCCGACGCCCGCGGCGCCCGCCGAGACCTCGAGCTGATGCTGGACCTCGGGCACCAAGACGGCTGGCGGGCCCCCATCGTGCTGACCACCGCCAACCAGGGGAAGGGCATCGAGGACTTGTGGGCGGAGATCGAGCGCCATGCCGCCCACCTCCGGGAATCGGGCCAGCTCAGCCGCCGCCGGTGCCAGCGCCAGCGCGACGAGGTGGCCGATCGGATCGAACTCGGTTTGCGCGACCGTGCCGGCCAGATCATCGAGAGCGAAGTCGGCGCCGCCGTCCTCGACCGAGTGGAACACCGGGAAATCTCCCCCGCCGCCGCCGCTGAGATGCTGTTGGCGCCGTTGACCCCCGACCCTGGCCCCGAAAGTTGAAATGAGCACCTACTCCGCACCCCTGGAAGACATCGCATTCTCGCTCCGCCACGTCGCCGACTTGGACGGGCTAGCCCGGCTGCCCCCATGGGCCGAGGTCGGGCTCGACCATACCGAGGACCTCTTGGCCGAGGCCGGACGACTGGCATCAGAGGTCATGGCGCCCATCAACCAGTTGGGCGACCGAGTCGGCAGCGTGGCAGACGGCGCGGGCAACGTCACGACCCCTGAGGGCTTTCGAGCGGCCTACCAGCAGTACGCCAAGAGCGGGTGGACGGCCGTCTCGGCCGATCCTGAGTACGGCGGCGCCGGGTTTCCACTGCTTGTCGACGTGGCGATCCAAGAGATGTTCACCTCGGCCAACATGGCGTTCTCCCTGTGCCCCATGCTCAGCCAGAGCGCCATCGGCGCGATCAGCGCCCACGGCACCGCCTCGCAACAGCAGCGCTGGCTGCCTCCGCTGATCAGCGGGGCGTGGACGGGCACCATGCTGTTGACCGAGCCCCAAGCCGGTTCCGACGTCGGCGCCCTCGCCACCCGAGCCGAGCGCCAGGGCGATGGGAGCTACCGGCTGTGGGGGCAGAAGATCTTCATCACCTGGGGCGAACACGATATGGCCGACAACATCGTCCACTGCGTGCTGGCCCGCACCCCGGATGCGCCGAGCGGCACTCGGGGCATCTCCCTGTTCATCGTGCCCAAGCACACGGTGGAAGCCGGCGGCAAGCTGGGCCAGAGGAATGCCGTCCGGTGCATCGGCCTCGAAGACAAGGTCGGCATCCACGCCAGCCCCACCTGTGTGATGGAGCTCGACGGGGCAGTCGGCGAACTGGTGGGCGAGGAGTGCGAAGGCATGGGATTGATGTTCACCATGATGAACAAGGCCCGCCTCCTGGTGGGGCTCGAGGGCCTGGCGATTGCCGAGCGCTCCTACCAGCAGGCGGCGGCCTTCGCCGCTGAGCGGCGCCAAGGGCGCCGGCACGGCACGGGGCCCGGCGAACAGGCCCCGATAGTCGAGCATCCCGACGTGCGCCGGATGCTGTTGGACATGCGGGCCCGCACCGAGGCCATGCGAGGGCTGCTATTCCTCAACGCGGCGGCACACGACCGGGCCGCCGCCCATCCTGATCCGGCGAGCCGCCGAGCGGCGCAACAGCGAGCGGAATTGCTCACTCCGGTGTCAAAGGCCTGGTGTACCGATCAGGGGGTCGAGGTGGCCGGGGTGGGCATCCAGATCCACGGCGGCATGGGGTTTATCGAGGAAACCGGGGCCGCGCAACACTGGCGCGACAGCCGCATCGCCCCCATCTACGAGGGAACCAACGGAATCCAGGCCATTGATCTGGTTGGGCGCAAGCTGCCCATGGACAACGGTGCCCCGCTGGCGGCGCTGCTCGAGGAGATGGCCGGGTTGGAGCAGAATCTAGACCAGGCCATCTCGGCGGTGGCGCAATCCGCCCGCTGGCTGGCCGCCCACCCCGGCGATGACTCCCTGGCTGGCGCCGCGCCGTTTCTCGAGATGCTCGGGCTCACCGTGGGCGGCTGGGTCATGGCTCGAGCGGGGGCCGCGGCCGAGCAGGGTCAAGCCGAAGAGCCGCGCCGAGCGGGCTTTTGGAGGGCAAAGCAGACTTCAAGCCGCTTTTTCCTCGACCAGATCCTTCCCTCGGCCCCCGCTTTGGTTCCCGCCGTCACTGCGGGCGCCGCCGCCTTGGGCTGACCACTAGCCCCCCAAACGCTCGCGGGCCGAGGCACTGCGGTCCAGCAGATGGGCCGGCACCGCCGCCCCGTTCACCACCACCGCACCGCCGTCACCCGCGGTTTCGGGTGCCGCTCCGGCACCGCGGTCCAGCTCGCTGTCAGCCCCAGAGGCGACCTCGCCAGCTTCGGCGGCCTTGTCCCGATCAACCAGAAAACGCTCCCAATCGGATTCTCTCACCAGCTTGGCCCGGTGAATCGAGCCCCGTTCCGCTCCGCTGTCAAACCGCACCCAGTAGCGCAGCCACCGCATCCCCGTGTGCAGCATCACCTCCCCAGGAGTCCCCTCGGCCACCCCGGCCACGTCTTCGGCCAGCACCACTCGTTCTCGCCGGCCCAAAAGATCGGTTTCACCAGCCATGGCCTCAGAGTATCCATCTTCCCCCTCACCGGAGAAGCCGGTGCCAAGCTCGCAACTCATTGACCACAAATTCCACAACAGCCACATAGAATCAACAAAAGGGGTACTTTCATTTCTGTTGCAATTTGGTTACATTCAAAACGTCCGCTGCCGTGAAACCCTCTACCGCCTTATGAGAAAAGCCATCCGAGTCATCATTCTTCTCGCACTCCTGCTGCCACTGAGCTTCAGCACCCCCGGCGCGGCACAGAATTCCTTCTTTGAAGACCGCCAACAGCAGATCGAGGAGAAGAAACAAGAAATCGAGGAGAGGCAGCGAGAGCAGAACGCGCTCCAGCGTCAAACACTGTTCGCCATCAGCGAGCTTGACGTGGCCGAGGCTCAGATCGAAGAGGTGGACGACTACCTCAAAGAGGTCAATTCCTGGATTGCGGCCGCAGAAGTCCGTCTCGGCGCGGTGGAGCTGGCCCAGACCGCGGCGCAAAAACGGGTGGCCCAGGCCCAGGAACGAGCCGCCGGGTTCCAAGCGGAGATCGTGGCCATCCGACTGCGGCTGCAAAACCAGGTGGTTGAGATCTACCTCGACTTGGTCCACGAGGCCGATTTCCTCCTCGAAGACGGCGACCCCAACCGAAACGCCCGCCGCCAGTTCTACGTCGAGGAGCTGGGAGCTGACGCCCAAGTGCTCATCGACCGTCTGCGACAGGCGTTCGACGACCAGAGGGCGGCGGTTCGCCAAGCCGAGCAAGCCCAGGCCGAGATCGAACAGGCGGAAACAGAGATCACCGCGGTGCTCGCTGACCTGGCCGAACTCGAAGAAGCCCAGGAGGAGCTCCAAAAGGAGTGGGACCGAAAACGGGATCTCCTCCAAGCGCGGATAGACGCCGACGCCCAGGCTCAACTCGACATCGAGAATGAGATTTCCGGGCTCAACCGGGATATCTCGCAAATCCAAGACGACATCGAACGCGAGCGGGAGCGAATCCGCCTCGAAGAGCAGCGGCGGAGACGCGAAGCGGAATTGGCCCGGCTGGCCGAGCTGGAGCGTCAGCGCCAGGTGGATTTGGCCCGGCTGGCCGAACAAGAGCGAGCCGGGCGGTTTGACGACATCGGCATCCCTGCTCCCCCAGAGTTCTTCAAACCAGTGGAGGGGGAGGCGGGATCGGGCTTTGGCAACCGGGTCCACCCCATCTTCGGCAACGTCCGCTTCCACGCTGGGCTGGATTTCAAGAACAACATGGGCGACCCCATCTTTGCCGCTGCTTCCGGGACCGTCATCCAAGTCAAAAACCGAACCGGTTACGGAAACACGATCATCGTCGACCACGGCGGAGGGTGGACCACCCTGTACGCCCATCTCTCGCAGTACAACGCGTCCCTTGGCCAACAGGTCGAGATCGGCCAGATCATCGGCTTCGTCGGCAGCACCGGATGGTCCACCGGGCCCCATCTCCACTTCGAAGTCCGCTACCAAGGCTCCCCCCGCGACCCGGCCAAATACCTCCGCCTCTGAGCACTGGACCGCGGCGCGTGCGCAAAGCGCGGCGGCTCGGTTGCTGCGGCTCCCCACCCACGGCAAGACTGGCCGAATGCAAGCCTTGGTCTTCGAGCGCAAGCCCGTCCGCTATGCGGCAGCAGCGGCGGCAGCCCGGGTGGTGCCCGGCGCAGGTGCCGGAGTAGGCCCGCTGCGACGGCTCGACATCGACCCGCCGGAGTTGCCCGGACCGGGATGGCAGACGATTCGACCTCGGTTGACCGGCATCTGTGGGTCGGACTTGGCTACCGTGGAGGGGAGATCCTCCCGTTATTTCGAGCCGTTGGTCTCATTTCCGTTCGTCCCCGGACATGAAGTGGTCGGAGTTGACGAGGCAGGCCGCCGGGTGGCGCTCGAGCCGGTTCTCGGCGCGGCAGCCCGCAACGAGTGCCTGCCCTTCCCGGGGGCGGCGCCCGGCGATGGCAACGATTACGGCTACCTGCTTGGGGGCGACATCGACCACGGCATCCAGATCGGCTTCTGCTCGAGCACCGGCGGCGGGTGGGGAGAGGCGCTGGTCGCCCATCAGAGCCAGCTGCACATGGTGCCCGACAACATGAGCGATGAGGCCGCGGTGATGCTGGAACCGGCCGCCGGCGGCATTCACGCCGCCTTGATGGCCCAAGTCCCGCCCGACGCCACGGTTGCGGTGCTGGGGGCGGGCACTATGGGGCTGTGCGCCCTCGCGGCCGTGCGGTCGCTGACCGACGCAGGAACGGTGATCGTCGCCGCCAAACACCCCCACCAGCGCGATCTGGCCACCGCGCTGGGCGCAGACCTCGTGGTTGAGCCCCATGAGGCTCGCCGGGCCGTGCGGCGGCTTGTCGGCTGTCGGATGCTGGGCCACTACCTGTCGGGCGGGGTGGATATCACGATTGACGCCGTGGGCACTCCGAGCGCCATAACCAATGCCATCGCCATCACCCGGCCTCGGGGGAGGGTGGTTCTTTTGGGCATGCCCGAGGCGGCGCGCCTCGACTTGACCGGGCTGTGGCATCGCGAGACCGAACTGGTCGGCGCCTACACCTACGGAACCGAGAACCTCTCCGACGGGAGCACCTCCACCAGCTTTGCAATGGCCTTCGAGTTGGTGGCCTCAGCCGGCTTGGAGCGGCTGGTGTCCGCCCGCTACCCCTTGAACCGCTACCGAGAGGCCATCGCCCATGCCGCTGAGGCCGGCGCTCGCGGAGCCGTCAAAGTGGTGTTCGAGCAAAACGCCTGACGTCCACCAGCAACGCGATGCCAACGCCCTCGCCGCCGAAGCGTCAGCCCAGAATCTGGGCTGACGCGGCGGTCACTGGTCAGCGGTCTCAGCCGGTTTGGGCGGACGGTAGAAAACCAGAAGCTGGGTGATTCCGGCCAGCATCCCTCCGCCAGCGGCGATGGCTAGACCGACATAGCCATCCCAGTCGTCATCGATGCCCAGCGCGGCGTCCGCTGACCACTCCATGGGCCCCAACATCGCCACCGACGCGGCCACCAGGGCCAGCACAAAGGTGTATTCCCAGCCCTCGCGGACGATCATGAACCCGTTGTGGCGGTGGACAGTCCATGCCGCTACCACCATGACGCCGACCATTCCAGCCGATGCCAACGGGGTGAGGAGCCCCACGGCCAAGAGCAGCCCGGCGCCGATCTCGGTGAGCGCAGCCATCCAAGCCTGCAGCTTGCCCGGCTTCATCCCCATGCTGTCGAACCAGCCGGCGGTGCCAGCAATGCGGCCGCCTTGGAAGATTTTGCCGTATCCGTGGGCCGCAAAAGCGAGCCCGATGCCCACGCGCAGCATCAGCAGTGCCAAATTCATCTCGTCCATAGGCTCACAGTACTGGCCCGCCTAGGCTGAACCGGTGCCTCTGTGGCTCAGCGTTCTGATTGCCATCTTGACTGGAATCATCCTCATCAGGGTGGGCGCGGGCGTTTTGCTGATGATCCGCCAACCCCTTCCTCCCCCGCCGCCGCCGGGAGAACTCCGCAAAGTCAAGATCACCTACCGCTGCACTATCTGCTACGCCGAGGCCCGCATGACCGTTGCCCCCGAACAAGATCCACCAGCCCCCCGCCACTGCGGCGACGACATGGAGCTGGTAGCACCAGTCGACGAATAGTTATCCACAGACTGTGAAAAGTCTGGGCACAAACTACACGTTGGTAACTAAATCGTAACTTGCAAGCAACCAATCGGCTAATGCCACTGGGTCGCCACTAGCATCCCGGCCAGCAGCAGGCCGAGGCCAGCCATCAGATACCAGTTGTTGGTGTCGCCCGGCAGAAGCGCCACATAGTTCAGCACGATCACGATAGCGCCCAACGCCAGGAGGGCAAGCATGAGCACTGGCACCCAGACGGGGCTTATCTTCTCCGCGGAGACCGGCACCCGGGGCACCGCTTCGTTGTCGGGCCGAGTTCCCCTTGGGGTTACCCGGCCCCCCTGCACTCTGCGCTTGGTCGGCTTGGCCATGGGCCAAGGATAGACCCGAGATTATCCAGTGATCGTTGTCGACGGCCCCCGATAACGTTGCTCTAGTGAATTCCAGGATTCTGGTGATCGACAATTACGACTCCTTCGTCTACAACTTGGTGCAGTACTTGGGTGAGCTGGGCGCAGCGCCGATTGTCTACCGTCACGACGCTCTCACCCTCGACCAAGCTCTCGCCCTTGATCCCCACGGCGTTGTCATCAGCCCGGGTCCGGGACGGCCCAGCGATGCCGGACTGAGCAATGCCCTCATCCAAGCGTTCTGCGGCGTCCGGCCAGTGCTCGGGGTGTGCCTGGGGTTGCAGTGCCTGGGTGAGGTTTTCGGCGGCCGGGTGGTTCGGGCCCCCCAGGTCATGCACGGCAAGACGTCAGTGGTCCACCACACCGGTGAGGGGGTTTTCTCGGGGCTGCCCAACCCCCTCGAAGCCACCCGCTACCACTCGCTTGTTGTGGAGCGGTCTTCGGTGCCCGATGTCTTGGCCATAACCGCGGAAACCGATGACGGCTTGGTCATGGGCCTGCGCCACCGCGAGCACCCGGTCGAAGGCGTGCAATTCCATCCCGAGTCGATCCTCACCGCCAAGGGGCACGACATGCTGTCCAACTTCTTGGCGCAGACCGCCTAATGGCCTCAGACCCGACGGCAGGGTTGGAGCACTACTCGTCCCACGCCACGGCGCAACCGTCGTCGACCCCCGGCTTGTCGCCATCGATGCCCTCGGCCCAGTTGGCGGCATTGGCCGCTGCCGCCGGCATCGGATACGGAGGCTCCAAATTCCACGCCACGGTGAAACCGGGAATGTCGAAATAGGCCGCGGCCAAGGCCCGGCACTCTGATTCGAACCTGCTCAACAGCGCGTTCCAGTTGGCGATGCTGCCCAAGGCACCGGGTTGGCTCGCCGCGGCGACAGAGCGGGCGTTTACCGCCATAGCGGCATTTTTGGCCGCGGCCTGGCGCGGCGTGGACACCTCAATTGGATCGACAGGGCCGGTCGGCTCGAAGGGCTCAACCGGCACGGGAGGCGGGTTGGCCCCGAGCGGCTGGCCCAGGCAGACGGTCACCTCAGTGCCCGGCGGGTGCTCTTCGTCGGCCGGTGGAATCTGGCCCATGATCCGACCGGCCAACTCTTCGGTCTCGTTTGAGAAATTGCACTCGCGCACCGGTCGGACCAGCACCAGCTCCAACTCGTCAAGGCGCAGTGCTGCCGTCTCTGCGGTGAGCCCGATCAAGCTGGGCACTGCCACGCTCCCAGGGCCCAGGGAGACCACGATGGTGATCGGGGTGTCGGGCAGAAGCAGCACGGGTGGCGCGGGATCGGTGCCGACCACCAGACCCTCCTCCACCTCGGCGTCCGGCTCCTCGACGGTCTCGTCGGCAACGACAAGGCCGGCTTGGGCCAGAACTTGGGTGGCCCGCAGCAAGGTCATCCCCTTCACGTCGGGAACTTGTATGGCCTGCATCCCCTCCGCCACGAAGAGGACCACAGTGCTGCCCACCGCCACGTCTGTGCCCGCAGCAGGGTCTTGCCGCAGTACCTGTCCGGCCGGAGCGGTGGACCCCGGCTCCACCACCAGCTCAGAGGCAAATCCCCGATCCTGCAAGAAGCGGACAGCGTCGCTGGCGTCTTGGCCCACCACCCCCGGTACCGCCACCGGTACCGCTCCCGAGCTGACGGTGATCCGGACTTGCGCTCCCTGCTCCAACTCGGTCTGAGTGGCGGGGAACTGGGCGATCACTTCGTTGGCCTCCACGGTGTCGCTGGCTTCGAACACCTCGCTCACCGAGAACCCGGCGGCGCGGACGGCGCGGATCGCCGCCTGGCTGGACAATCCCACCACATCGGGCACCGCCACCAGGGGAGCAGGCGCCGCGGTTGCGAGCGGCGGCGACGCGACATCGCCGTTCTCCAGTGCGTTCGACAGCACAAAGAACACCAAGACGGCCACCGCGATGAATATCACTGCGGCCGCGGTGTACAACCCGGCCCGCGACGACGGCTCCAACGCGGGCGGCACCGGGCGGCTGGATTCGGCTTCGT
>JAPYOC010000198.1 GCA_028278955.1 Candidatus Poriferisocius aerobius | reverse complement strand
CGTTCGCTCATCACCCGGTGCGCCGCTTCGGCCGTGAGCTGATCTTCCCGGCCCAAAAAGCCATTGCCCGCACACCGAGTCCCCACCCGCAAGAAGATGTTGCCGATGCAGCGGTAGTGATACACGCAGGGCCGCACGTCGTCGGCGTGGCCCGCGGCCAGCTTGTTGGGCAGGTCGGGATCGGCCAGGATCTTGCGGCCCATGGCCACAAAGTCGTAGACGCCCTCGGCGATGTGGCGGTCGGCGGCCTCAGGGCTGATCCTGCCCACGGCGATGACCGGCACATCCACCGAGGCTTTGACCGCGGCCGCGTTGGGCACCAGCAGCTCGGGAACGTGGGGACCGTAAGAATCGGTGGGTCCGGTGGCGACGCCGGGGTCGTGGTAGGCCGATACATGGATGGCGTCGGCTCCTGCTGCGGCGGCCACTCGGGCGTTGTGCACAGCGTCGTCTAAGACGATGCCCTCGATGCCCACCTCGGTGCTGTTGAGCCGCACCCACACCGGGTAGTCGTGGCCTGCCCGACGGCGCATCTCGGTGAGGATCTCCTCCAAGAACCGGACCCGCTTCTCCACCGAACCGCCGTACTCGTCGTCACGGAAGTTGACCGTTGGCGACAAGAAGGCATCGATGAGATAGCCGTGGCCGCCGTGTAGCTCCACCGCGTCCACCCCGGCCTCCCGGGCTCGCACCGCGGCCGCCGCGAACTGATCGACCACGGTGGCGATGTCGTCGTGGTCCATCACCCGGTAGTGCATCTTGGAGGTGGGGGCGATGAGCGGCTCGGCCATCATGGCGCCCTCATCAGCGGTCACCATCCCGTAGAGCGGATCGATGGTGGCCGGCCCCGGCTGCGACGGCACCCACAGGGGTCGTCCCGCCATGGTGTCTTGAAGAGCGGTCTTGCCGGCATGGGTGAGCTGCATGGCGATCTTGCCGCCACAGGCGTGGACCCGGTCGGCTGCCCGCTTCCACGACGGGATGAACTTGTCATCGGAGATCGCCGTCTGTCGCTTGTTGGAGCAGCCCACCGGATGAGCCACGCCCACCGACCCCAGCATCACCACGGCCATGCCGCCCTTGGCCCGGGCCTGTAGGTACGCAACCTGATCATCGGACACCTCGCCGTTCTCGTCGCCCAGCTCCTCCCCCATCGGCGCCATGACCAGCCGGTTGCGCAGCTCCAGGCTGCCGATGCGGCCCGGTGACAGCAGATGCTCATAGCCCATCGGCGCTCCTCTTGGTCCCATTTCCTCTCGTCCCATGATGGCCCAGCGGTGCCGGCTGAGCCACAGGTTGCCGCCGACTCATGGGCGCTTGCGCCAGAACTGCCGGCCGACCGCCTCGCCGCCATAGTCTCACCGAGTGTCTTTGATCGCAGCGCAGGGCTTGACCAAGCAGTTCGGCGACTTCACCGCAGTCGACGGCATCGACTTCGAGGTGAACAGAGGCGAGGTGTTCGGCTTTCTAGGGCCCAACGGCGCGGGCAAGTCCTCCACCATGCGGATGATCGGCTGCGTGTCCAACCCCACCGGAGGCACCCTGCGCATGATGGGCATGGACCCAGAGCGGGAGGGAACAAGAATCCGGTCGCGGCTGGGGGTAGTCCCCCAGCAGGACAACCTCGACGAAGAGCTCTCGGTAGCCGAGAACCTGTACGTGTACGGGCGCTATTTCGACCTGCCCCGGCCGGTGCTGCGCTCCCGCATCGCCGAGCTGCTCGAGTTCGTGCAGCTCACCGAGCGGGCCGGCGACCATGTGGAGCCGCTGTCGGGAGGCATGAAGCGGCGCCTCACCATCGCTCGGGCGCTCGTCAGCGAGCCTGAAGTGCTGCTGCTCGATGAGCCCACCACCGGCCTCGACCCCCAAGCCCGCCATGTGGTGTGGGAGCGGCTGTGGACGCTCAAGCGCCGAGGGGTGACGCAGGTGCTCACCACCCACTACATGGACGAGGCCGAGCAGCTCTGCGACCGCCTCGTGGTCATGGACCGGGGAAAGATCGTGGCCGAGGGGTCCCCCCGGCAGCTCATCGAGCGCTACTCCACCCGGGAGGTGGTGGAGGTGCGCACCCACGGCCAAATGACCGTGCTGGGCGATGCCCTGCGCCGTCTGGGGCACAGCTCCGACGCCCAGACCAAGGCCAAGCTCTATGAGCGGGCAGAGGAGCTGCCGGATCGAGTGCTGCTCTACACCGACCAGGGAGAGCGGCTCGTGGCGCTGCTGGGCGAGGTCGAGCATGAGAGCGTGCTGGTGCGACGCAGCACCCTAGAGGACGTGTTCCTGCACTTGACCGGCCGCTCGCTGGTGGACTGATGGCGCCTGCCGCGGCCATCCCCCGCCCCAAGCTGGCCGTCGAGTACTGGCTGTTGACCTACCGGCGCAACTGGAAGGGCTCGCTACTCACCAGTTTCTTGAGCCCGATCTTGTTCTTGGCCGCCATGGGGCTGGGCCTGGGGTCGCTGGTCGATGCCGAGGTCGGCTCGGGCCGGGATCTGGGCGGGCTCGACTACCTGGACTTCCTGGCCCCCGGGCTGCTGGCCGGAAACGCCATGATGCTGGCGGTCAACGAGTCCACCTACCCGGTGCTGGGGGGCTTCAAGTGGTACCGCACCTACACGGCCATGGCCGCATCCCCGCTGCGGAGCCGCGACATCCTCCTGGCCCATTTCGCCTACATGGCCTTCCGGGTGACTTCGGCCAGCTTCGTGTTCCTGGGAGTGATGGCCGCATTCGGGGCGGTCTCCTCGCCCCTCGCGGTGCTGGCCCCGATAGGCGCCTCTTTGTGCGGCATGGCTTTCGCCACCCCCACCGCGGCCTTTGTCGCCACCCGGACCAGCGCCGACAACTTCAGCACCTACACCCGGTTCGTGATCATGCCCATGTTCTTGTTCTCGGGCATCTTCTATCCGGTAGCGCAGCTGCCGGTCGTCCTCGAGCAGATCGCCTGGCTCACCCCGGTGTGGCACGGGGTGCGGCTGTGCCGGGCGTTGAGCACCGGCAGCGGGGTGGAGTGGGAATTGGCCGGCCACCTTGGCTATCTGGTGGCCCTGATCCTAGCCGGAACACTGGTGGCCAAAAGGACGTTCACCCGAAGGCTGTATGAATGAGCCCGGCGAAAACGGGTCGAGCGGGCGAAGGCCGCCGCCCTTCGAGGCTGGGAGCGGCTGCGGCGGCGGGCTTGTTGCCGTCGCGCCGGTTCGCCCGCGTCGTCGAGCGCAACATCACCGTGTATCGGCGCACCTGGGTCACGCTGCTGTCGGGGTTCTTCGAGCCGGTGTTCTACCTGCTGTCCATCGGCGTAGGAATCGGCGAGTTGGTGGGCGACGTGACCGTCGGAGGTCGCACCGTCGACTACCGCGCGTTCGTGGCCCCTGGGCTTTTGGCCACCTCGGCCATGAACGGCACCTTCTACGACAGCACCATGAACATGTACTACAAGCTCACCTGGGCCAAGATCTACGACGCGGTGCTGGCCACCCCGGTGGGCGTGGTGGATCTGGCCCTGGGCGAGATGGGCTGGTCGGTGCTGCGGGCCACCCTGTACTCCGGCGGCTTCCTCGGGATCATGGCCGGACTGGGGCTGGTGGACTCGTTCTGGGCCATCGCCGCATTGCCGGGGGCAACGCTGATCGGGTTCACCTTCGCCGCCTTGGGCATGGCCGCCACCAGCTATATGCGGAGTTGGAACGACCTCGACCTGGTGACCGTGCCCCTCATCGTGCAGTTCCTGTTCTCGGCCACCTTCTTCCCCCTCGACACCTACCCCCGGGCCGTGCAGTTCCTGGTGCAGGCCACCCCCCTCTACCACGGCGTGGCCATGGAGCGGGCTTTCATCGCCGGCGACGTCAGCGTTGGCATGATCGTCCACATCGCCTACCTGCTGGCCCTCGCCGCCGCCGGCGGCACCATCGCCAGCCGCCGCCTCGGCCAGCTGCTCACACCGTGACTGCCGGGGGCCGAAACGGCCCCGCAGGCGAGCAGGACACGCGCGATTATTTCTGCGAGGCTGTTTCTGCGAGGCCCACCACTAGCCGGGCTGGCGTATGGTGGTGCCGGGGCCGATGCCTGAGTCGGGGCCGATGCCGTCGAGCTGGAGGGCCGTGAGCATGTGGAAGTCGTCCCCTCCTTCACCGCTGTCGCCTTGCACGGCATGGTCGATGGAGATGACTCTGGTGGCCAGCGACCGATCGGCGGCATCGACAACTAGGGCGTCGCCCGGTTTGACCCGTCCCGCTGTGGCTCGGCCGATCACAAAGAAGTCGTCGTCCGACATGGCCTCGGTGCGGACCACCTCGAGGCGGAACAGCTCCCGGCTGCGCCGCCAGCGCCTGAAGAACGTCCGCCAGTTGCGGGGCTGGTCGTCCCACTCTCCTTCCACGATGCCCGGCGAGTTGCTCACAGTTGGCAAACTAATGCAATGAGCGACCGCTACACCATCATCTCGGCCGACTGCCACGCCGGCGCCAACCACGAGACGTACCGCAACTACCTGGAGTCCAAGTACCTCGACGACTTCGACGCCTGGCGGGAGAAGTACCGAAATCCGTTCCGCGACCTCCAAGACGGCGGCCGGGTCCGCAACTGGGACAACGAGCGCCGCCTCGGCGACCTGTACGCCGACGGCCAGGTGGCCGAGGTGGTGTTCCCCAATACCGTGCCTCCGTTCTTCCCCAGCTTCATCCTGTTCGCCCGCCCACCCCGAGCCGACCAGCTCGAGCACCGCCTAGCCGGCATCCGGGCCCACAACCGCTGGCTGGCCGACTGGTGCGCCGAGTACCCCGAGCAGCGGGCCGGCATTGGCCAGACCTTCTTGAACGACGTGGATGAGGCCATCATAGACGTGGAGTTCATCGCCGCCAACAACCTGCGCGGCGGCGTGCTCGTCTCGGCCATCCCGCCCGACTGCGACGACCTCGCCCCCCTCTACGACCCGGTGTACGACCCCTTCTGGGCCGCCTGCGAGGATCTCGGCGTGATCGTCAACAGCCACGGCGGCACCGGGGGCCCCAACTACGGGAAGTACTCCGTAGCCGACCTGTTGTTCATCCACGAGGTGAGCTTCTACTCCCACCGGCCCTTCTACCAGCTTCTGCTCTCGGGGGTGTTCGAGCGGTTCCCCAAGCTCAAGTTCGTGATGACCGAGCAGGGCTGCGCCTGGCTGGTGGGTGCTTTGGCCCACATGGACGAGACCCTGGCCAAGATCCGCGATACCGGTCGCATGGGCGAGATGCGCTACGACGAGAGCCACATCCTGCCCCGCAGCGCCACCGAGTACTTCCAGCAGAACTGCTGGGTGGGAATCAGCCAGCCCGGTCACGAGGACGCTGCCGCCCGGGAGGTTCTGGGCACCCACAAGGTGATGTGGGGCTCAGACTACCCCCACAACGAGGGCACCGGGCCCTTCACCCGCGAGCACCTGCGCCAGGTGTTCTGCGGCACCGATCCGGCAGAGCTCCAGCAGATCCTGGCCGGCAACGCCGCCGACCTCTACGGCTTCGACCTCAACGCCTTAGCCCCGCTGGCCGCCCAGCACGGCCCCACCCACGACGAGGTCGCAGCACCCCTCGGCGCCCTGCCCGAAGAGCCCAACGAAGCGCTGCTCAAAAACGCTCGGGCGGCCTGACCGGGCCGATCAGCGGCCGGCCAAGCCCCTCAAGCCCAAGCCCTGCGCCGAGAGCAGGGAACCAAGCAGGAATAACGAGCGTCGTTATGGGTGATGAAAGCTACACCCTTAATGGTTTCGAACATTCCTGAAAGCAACCGCCCGACCTCGATACCGCCAGTTCAGGCCGTCGAGGTATTCGAGGTGGACACCTTCGACGGCCTCTATCGCCGCGAGTACGAGCCTATGGTCCGGCTGGCCCAAGGGCTGGTGGATGCCAAAGAGCAGGCTGAAGAGGTCGTGCAAGAGGCATTCGCCAAGGTCCTGGACCGCTGGGCCCGACTCAAAGAACCCGGTGCGTACCTGCGCACCGCCGTGGTGAACGGCGCCAGAAGCGAGCTGCGCAAGCGAGAGGTGAGGCGTCGCATCGGCCTGCGGCCCTTCATAACGCCAGACCCGGGGGAAAGCGACTACCTGCTTGACGCCCTCGAGCAGCTCGCGCCTCGCCAAAAGACCGTTCTTGTCCTGAAGTTCTACGCCGATATGAGCGAAAAAGAGATCGCCCAGGCCATGGGGGTACGGCCAGGCACTGTCAAAAGCGCCACCTCCCGAGGGTTGGCCCAACTGAGAAAGGCAATTGAGCAATGAACCACGACCGCAAAAACCCTGACAACACGACCCACTCCGACGAGCAGGCCCTTGCCGAAGCCCTCGGCTCGGCAATAGGCAGGCGAGTCGGCTCCTCGGCCTCCCGGCCTCCGGTGTCCTCGATCGCCGAGCGGGCCGCGGCCCGGGCCAAGGCCCGCAACACCCGTCACGCGATCACCGGAATCGCCGCGTCGGTTGCCCTGGCGGCCTCTGGCTTCGTGGCCTGGAACACCTTGGACGACAACCAGCCAACCGAGGTGATATCAGCCGAGCAGCCCGAGGCCTCCTCGAACTCAGCCCCGGACGCACCGAGCGCGCTCGTTGGTCAAGAGTCGGCGTCGTTCGCCGATCCCCCCACACCCCAGAGCCTTTCCAGTGGTCCTGCGCTGGAGTGGGAGGCCTTGGATGACTCCGGCTTGGCCTTCGCCTACGACCTTAACTCCACCGGCGATGGGCGGGCAACGGCTCTGGTCTCCTCCCCAGACGGCAACAAGCTGCTGGTGACCGAAGACGGGCGCACTTGGACGCCGTTGAGCGTTCCCGACGATGTCGGCTTCTCATCCGTGGAGATAACCGGCGGCCGCTGGCTGCTATCGGGCTGGCGTTTCGACGGGGTGAGCACCCAGGACGTGGTGCTCTACTCCGACAACGACGGTGCCGACTGGAAGGGAATCGAGCTGCCGGCAGCCGACCCCTCCGAGCAGACCAACTTGACCGCGACCCTCATCAACGGCTCCGATATCGTGGCGGCGGTCTTGGCTGAAGACCGAGTTGACGTCAAATCGGTGATCGTGGCTCGGGGCCTGGCGTCCGACGAGTCGGAGATAACCGGATGGACCTTGGTCGAGGGTGAGACGGTGAGTTTCGCGCGGGACTCGAATTCCCCCACTGAGTCGTTTGCCCTGACCCCAGAGGAGATGGATCAGGTTTTCGGGCAAAACCATGTGGTCCGCCTCTATCACAGCCAAGACGGCCCAGCGCAGCTCACCGCGGAGTACCCGGGCTACGCCGTGTCCGGGCGCACCACCGCCGACGGCTTCAGCTTCGTGCTGTACAGCGATGAGGGCGAATTTCTCTTGACCTCAGCTGACGGACGGGTTTGGGATCGCTCGCCGCTGAAAGAGTCACTGGCACCGCACACGGCGACTTCTGACGGATTTTTGTGGACCTCTGGGAGCGATGATGCCGGCGAGGTTCGCATAGACCGCGGCGACGGGAGCTATTCCCCGGGGCTGGTGGCGGAGCTGCCCGAGGGCATCCGATGGATGCAGCACCTAGCAGCCGGCCCCGCCGGGGTAGCTGCTTTGGCCGAGCCCGGGCTGCCTGCGGGCACAGTGGGCGCTGATCCCCCGGTGAGGCTGGTGGCCAGCAAGGACGGGTTCGAGCTCCGCCTCAACGAGCCTCCGGGAGGCGCGACCCTGTTCGACTCGATGAGCCAGACAACGGTACTCGAAATCAGCGCCGAGGATATGGCAGCCGAGTCTCCGCCTGCGGGTGCCGGCTTCCGCTATGTCGAAGACCCGAGTGCGGTTGAGGATCCGAGTGGCGACATCGACCTGATCGTATTCGAGGACCCGGCCACTGAAGAGGTCCTGGTCTCCTTCACCCAGGACGAGATCGACTCCGCTGTCCTGGTCCCAACCCCAGACAGCCTTGACCCCGGCCAATACAATATCCCCCTGCCGACCGAGCAGTGGATCGGCTGGTCGGCCGATGACGGCCAGAGCTGGGGATGGCAGTCAACCGCCGAGGTGTTCGGAGTGCCAGAGAACTCAGATGCCTCAGTAGAGCTAGCCGTGGGCGCTGACTTCGTGATTGCCCGGGTGGAGGTTTACCAGGCTTTCACCGGTGCGGAATTAGAGGGCTCAAGCATCCCCGTCGATTCCCCCGCCCCCGCTCAAAGCGACGACGACTACGCGGCGGAAGCTCAGCCCGCCCGCTGGTTCATCTCAGCATTGAACTGAGAAGGACCCTGGGAGTCGATCTCTGGCTCTCGCTAGCCGGCGGCCACTGCGTGTGGCTGGTGTGTTTCCCCTTCCACACCGGCCACACGCAGTGCTGTTGGCGCGCTACGGCCCGATCATCCCCGGCACCCCTCAAACCGAGAGTTCACGGGTAGCCTGTGACTGCCATGCGACCGCGCCAACGCTGCTTGCCCACCACCGTGCTCTGCGCCATGGCTGCCGCGGCTATCCTCGGCACCGCGGCCTGCTCCTCGCCGGGCGGCACCGGGTTGACCGTCGCCGGCGAAGGGCCCGAGGCCCGGCAGAGCCCGCCCCCAACCGCTGCTTCAACCCCCCACGAGGGGGCTCGCTCCTCCTCCGGCGAATCGGAGGTGGAAGTCGAGCAAGGTCCTGAAGGCCACGGCTTGGCGTGGACGGAGGTGGACCTCAGCGCTGTGTTCCCAGACGAGACTGGCGCCCCCGTCCAACTGGAGTCGCTGGGGGACGAAAGGGTGCTGGCCGTCTCTTTCGGCCTAAACGGCCCCAGCCGAGCACTGGTCACCGACAACGGCGTGGACTGGGCCGAAATCGGCTTGCCGGCCAACCTGGATCTCAGGAACGCCGACTTCACCGGTGACCGCTGGGTGATCCAGGGGATAGACGACTCCCGAGAGGATCCCGCCTTCTTGGTTTTTATGTCCGACGACGAAGGGTCGACATGGACTGAGCTTGCCGTCGACTTGAGCGAGATCGATGGCCTAGTGGCAGTCGCCGACGCAATGGCAGCTGGAGAGCGGGTGCTGGTTGTTGCCCCGAGCTTCCCGGCGCCACCCGATTACCCCGGAGCAGACGACGGGGCGGCAGAGCCCGAGCTTGGAGAGGGCAAGGTCCACATCCTGTTGAGCGACGGCGGGCCAGCGCAGTGGACCGCCGAATTGCCGGGCTGGTACAGCGGCGGTTTCGGCGCCTCCGACGGCTTCTATCTGCTGTTGTCCGGCACCAGCGAGGAATACGCGATGTTCTCCCCCGACGGGCGACGCTGGACGAAGTCCGACTACGACCGCGACCGCAGCCAGCACGGCAAAGAAGTGCTCTGGACCGAGGGTCAAGACGGCGGCCGAGTGCGGGTTGAGCGCTTCGACGGGGTGTACGGGCCAGAGCAGGTGCTGGCCCGTCCCGGAGGGGTGGGAGCAATAAGCGATTTGGCGGTCGGACCTCCCGGTGCGGCCGCGGTGGGCTGGCCCGCGAGCCCCTATGAGGATCCCGACGGAGGCTTCGCCCTTCCCCAGGTCAACATCGAAAAAAACGGATTCGAGCTTCGCTACAACCAGCCGCCGGGCAGCATCACCCTCTGGGACGCAGCCGAGGGATCCGCGGTCTACGTGCTGGACTTGGAGGCTCTGGACAACGGGGAACTCCCACCAGGAATTCGAGAAATCGAAACCGACGACGGCCTTTCGGAGCTGGTGTTCGAAGACCCTGACCAGGGCGAGGAGTTGGTTCGCTTCTCCACTGAAGAGCTGACGGTCGCTTTTCTGGAATCCAGCGAGTATGCAGACGCCTTCGACCCAATCGACGACATCTTCGGGCTGCTGGTGGGCTGGTCTGAAGACGGGGTCGCATGGGTGTGGCAAACCGACTCAGATGCCTTCGACATCCCCGAGCCTGCTGAGGGGTTTCTCTCCCTCACCAGGATTGATGTGGCCGTCGGCGGAGATTTCGTGATCGCGAAAACCCAGACCGAAGAGTCCTCGGTCGCGGTGCCTGAAGAAACCCCAGGCGAATCGGACTACTCCCCTGCCCCCACCCGCTGGTTCATCGCCAGAGTCGGCTGACGACAGGAGGGCAGGCCAGCGCTTCGCCCCAGTCGGCGCCGAGCGGTCTGTGTCCGGCGCCGCTCAGCGCCCGACCGGCAGCAGGTAGAAGGTGACACCCTCTGGCGCGCCTTGCTCTTTGAGGGCGTCTCGGGCCGCGGTCAGCGTCTTGCCCGCCTCGGTCTTCTCGAAGAACCAGGCCTCCGCCTGGCGAGCGCCGGGCGGAGGGCCGCCGGCCAGCTCCAGTGCGGCCTCCTGGTAGTACGCCCGGAGATCGTGGGCGACGGCCAAGGTGTCCAGCCGGGGCCCGTACACCTCTTTCCAATGCTCCCCGGCAATCACCCGCTCCAGCTGGGCCAGCGCGCCGGGCACGCCGTCGGCGTCGACCGACCGGCCCACCTCGGTCGTGCCCCGGCGGGCCACCGCCCGGTCATAGGCGGCCCGCAAGCCCTGGGCCTCGTCCGCCGAAGCGGCGACGTCGGGGTCGAAGCGAGGAGGCAGCACACAGGCCAGCGGGGTCTCGTCGGCCTCCACCACTCGGGGATAGTCAACCAGCTGCGGACCTGAGGGGGCGTTCAGCAGGTCGAACGCGGCCCTCAACACCTTGCGCTGAAACTCGGCGTCGCCGGGAACGCCGAGGGGCCGCCCCAGAGGGAACTCGCAGTACAGCACTCGGGGTGCCTTAATCCGCTCGGCCACCGGACGCATCGCGGCCAGCGCCACCGTGGCGATGCCCGCAGCCTCCAAGACATGGGCCAGCACACACACGGTGCGCGTGCACAGCGGTCAAACCGGGGTCAATATGGCCACATCTACCCCGTCGGCCCGCAGCTCGGCGGCCGCGGCCGGGCCGGTGTCGAGCCGCACCTCAGACACGGTGTCGGGCTGGTTGCCGGCGAACGCCACATGGCGGGGCGCCACCGCTCCGAGGGTGCCGTCGGCAGCCAACTCCTCGAGCCGGTCGATGGGGTACACCACATTGCGGTCCAACACGAAAGCCGACCGGTCGAAGTTCTGGCTCCAGTGCCCCAAGACCAGCTCTCGGTCACCCCGGTCGAGCATCCGGTAGCTGACATCGCCGCGGCCCGCAAAGCGGTCTTGGTCAGCCCGGTGCAGCCCCGCGCTGGTCACGATGGCCACCGTGGCCTCAGCCAGGGGAGGCGGAGACGCCCACGGTGTGGAGTCGAACTCAGGCACCGGGAGGCTGGCCATGAGATCGCGCATCGTCTGGTCGCTGGACATGCCCACACTCTCCCACAGGTTTGGCGCTACTCCCCCGATCGAAGCGGGAGTGATACCTGGGCGGCGCTCTGCGTGCCGGGCTCTGACTTCTTCGCCCGCTGCGGCCGAGGATTGCCCGTGTACGCTGACGGGGACGACTTCAACGATCAAGCACGAGAGGTGGGTCCATGCCTTTTCCCTCCGACCTCGAGATCGCCCGCGGGGCGAGCCTCCGTCCGCTAAACGAGATCGCCGAGGAAGCCGGCATCCCGGTGGAGATGCTGGAGCCCTACGGCGCCGGTGCGGCCAAGATCAGCCTCGATGCCATCGAGGCGCTGGCCGACCGGCCCCGAGCCCGCTACGTGGTGGTGACCGCCATCACCCCCACCCCGCTGGGTGAGGGCAAGACCACCACCACCGTGGGGTTGGGCCAGGGCTTCGGCCATATCGGCAAGCGGGCCACCATCGCCATCCGCCAGCCGTCGCTGGGCCCCACCTTCGGAATCAAGGGTGGCGCGGCAGGCGGCGGCTACAGCCAGGTGGTGCCCATGGAGCTGTTCAACCTCCACCTCACCGGCGACATGCACGCGGTGACCGCGGCCCACAACATGTGCTCGGCCATGCTCGACGCCCACCTCTACCACGGCAACGAGTCGGGGCTCGATCTGCACAACATCACCTGGCGCCGGGTGGTGGACATCAACGACCGGGCCTTGCGCAACGTCGTGGTCGGCCTGGGCGGCCGGCTCGACGGCATCCCCCGGGAGAGCGGGTTCGACATCACCGCCGCCTCCGAGGTGATGGCCACCCTGGCGCTGGCCACGTCGCTTTCGGATCTGCGGGCCCGGCTGGGCCGCACCGTGGTGGGCTACACCAAGGCCGGCGATCCGGTGACCGCCGAGGATTTGAAGGCGGCGGGGGCCATGGCCGTGCTGTTGAAGGACGCCCTCAAGCCCAACCTCATGCAGACCCTGGAGGGCGGGGCGGCCCTGGTGCACACCGGGCCGTTCGGCAACATCGCCACCGGCAACTCCTCCATCGTGGCCGACCGCATCGCCATCCACACCGGCGACTTCCTGGTCACCGAGGCCGGGTTCGGCGCCGATATGGGCGCAGAGCGATTCTTCAACATCAAGTGCCGCTATTCGGGCCTGGCCCCCGACGCCGCGGTGATGGTGGCCACCGTGCGGGGGCTCAAGGCCCACTCCGGCAACCACCGGATCGTGGCCGGCCGGCCGCTGCCCGAGGCGCTTTTGGCGGAGAACCCCGACGAGGTGCACGCCGGGGGCGACAACCTGCGCAAGCAGCTCTCCAACATGAAGGCCCACGGGGTGACCCCGGTGGTGGCCGTCAACGCCTTCCCCGGCGACCACGACGCCGACCTGGCCGCCATCGGCGAGATCGCCGACGAGTACGGCGCCCGCTGCGCGGTCACCACCCACTTCTCCGACGGCGGCGCCGGGGCCGCCGAGCTAGCCGAGGCGGTGGCCGAGGCATGCGAGGAGCCCAGCGCGTTCAAGGTGCTGTACGAGGATGATCTGCCGCTCAAGGACAAGATCGCCGCGGTGGCCACCGCCGTCTACGGCGCCGACGGCGTGGAGTACTCGGCCGCGGCCAACCGCCAGCTCGACACCTACGAGAACGCCGGCTTCGGCCGCCTCCCGGTGTGCATCGCCAAAACCCACCTCTCCATCTCGTCTGACCCCGCCCTCAAGGGCGCTCCCACCGGGTGGACCCTGCCGGTGCGAGAGGTGCGGGCCTCGGTGGGCGCTGGCTTCGTCTACCCCATCTGCGGCGACATGCGCACCATGCCCGGCCTCGGCCGCCACCCCGCCGCCATGGACATCGACCTCGACGAGAACGGCGAGATCACCGGCCTGAGCTGACAGGGGCTTGGGCTGCGCGCCGTAGCCGCCGTGAATGACACTCAGACCCTGGACAGATAGGCTGATGCGGCCTGTGAAAGTAGCTTTGGACACAGGGGGGGTGTTGCACATGGCAAAGCGAGAGCGACTGACCGTGCCGATGGTGCGCGACAACGGCGGCCTTCGAGAAGCGACCTGGGACGAGGCCCTGTCGCGGGCCGCAACCGGGTTCAGCCGGGTGCTCGATCAGCACGGGCCGCAGGCCTTTGGAATGTTCAGCTGCTCCAAGGCCACCAACGAGATGAACTACATCGCCCAGAAGTTCATCCGCACCGTGGTCGGCTCGAACAACATCGACTCCTGCAACCGAACTTGACACGCTCCCTCGGTCGTCGGTCTGGCGGCAACATTCGGAGCAGGAGGGGGCACCAGCTCCTATCGGGAGATCGAGGAAGCCGATGTAATCCTCCTGTGGGGGTCCAACGCCCGCGAGGCTCATCCCATCTTCTTCCACCACCTGCTCAGGGGCATCGATAACGGTGCCCGTATGTACTGCGTGGACCCCCGCTACACCTCCTCGGCCCGCTTCGCCGACCTGTGGGCGGGCATCAACGTGGGCACCGACATCGCCCTGGCCAACGGCATCGGCCGGGAGATCATCCGCGCCGGCTTGGCCAACCAAGGCTTCATCGCCCGCTCCACCCGGGGATTCGAGGTCTACGCCACCTCGGTGGAACCGTTCAACCCCGACGCGGTGGCCGCCATCTGCGGCATCCCCGCCGAGGTGGTGGTGGAGATGGCCCGCGCCTACGCCACCGCCGACAAGGCCCAGATTCTGTGGACCCTGGGCATCACCGAGCACCACAACGCGGTGGACAACGTGCTGGCTCTGTGCAACCTGGCTCTGCTCACCGGCCACGTGGGGCGGTGGGGGTCGGGCCTGGTGCCGCTGCGGGGCCAGAACAATGTGCAGGGCGGCGGCGACATGGGGGCTATCCCCAACAAGCTCCCCGGCTTCGCCGGCGTGGACGACCCCGCCCATCGAGCCCGCTTCGAGACCGCCTACGGCCGGCCCCTCAACCCCGAGCCCGGCTGGCACCTCACGCTGATGTTCGAGGCCATGGAGCGGGGCGATCTGCGGGCGCTGTATGTGATCGGCGAGAACCCGGCTGATTCGGAGGCCGATGCGGCCCACGCCCGGGCCCAGCTCGAGGGTCTCGACGTTCTAGTGGTGCAGGACATTCTGATGACCCGCACCGCGGAGATGGCCGATGTGGTGCTGCCCGCGTCAGTGGCCTGGGCAGAGAGCCACGGCACCGTCACCTCCAGCGAGCGCCGGGTGCAGCGGGTCCGACCCGCGGTGTCGTCCCCCGGCCAGGCCCGCCACGACATCGACATCTTGTGCGACATGGCCGAAGCGATGGGGGCCGAGCTCGGCCCCCGCGACCCGCAGGGCGCATGGAACGAGCTGCGCTCTTTGTCGGCGATGCATGGGGGCATGTCCTGGGAGCGCCTCGAAGCCGCCGGCGGCCTGCAATGGCCGTGTCCCGATGAGGACCATCCCGGCACCCCCTTCCTGCACGGCTGGCTGTGGGCCGACGACCTCGACGGCCGCGACCCGGCCCCCTTCTCAGTCGTGGAGCACGAGGGGCCCGCCGAAGAACTGAGCGAGGAGTTCCCCCTGCGCCTCACCACCGGGCGGGCGCTGGACTCCTACAACACCGGCGTGCAGAGCGGCCAGTACGACTCGCCACTGCGGTTCGCCGGCCTGGACTTGAACTGCCGCGACGCCGAAGAGCTGGGCATCGCCGACGGTGATCGGGTGCGGGTGTCCTCCCCGCGGGGGTCGGTGGAAATGTATGCCCGGTTGGTATCGAGCCTGCCGACGGGGTTGGCCTTCACCACCCTGCACCACCCCGAGCTCATCGACGTGAACGTGCTCACCAACCCCGAATGGGACCCGAAATCCGGCACCGCCGAGTTCAAGGCGGCCGCGGTGCGGGTTGAGCTGGTCCATGACCCCGAGGCCGCGGCGGCCACCGTTGGCTGATCTCCACTTCAGCGCCAAGCGGCCCACTCAACCCGAATTGGCTGCCATCGACGCCATCGTCCCCCCCGGCGACGCCGCCGCCGTCGCCGAGACCGAGCGAGTGGTGCGGGGGGGCAGGGCCCGGCGCCGGGGTCTGCGCCATCTTCTCCTGCCGGTGCTGCACTCACTCCAGCACGAGATCGGCTGGATCAGCCCCGGCGGGCTCAACGGCGCGGCCGAGCGGCTCGGGGTTCCTCCGGCCGAGGCCTACGGCGTGGCCACGTTCTATGAGCTGCTCCGCACCACCGACCCCGGCCATCGCGACGACGTCGCGCATCTCTGCGTGGACCCCGCCTGCGCCCTGGCCGGCAACGACGGGCTGCGGGCATCGCTGGAAGCCGGCGGGGCCAGAGTCCACGACAGCCCCTGCCTGGGCCAGTGTGACCGCGCCCCCGCGCTTTTCATCCAGGGCGTGGGCCGGCCCGACCGGGTGCCAACCGATGACGGCGAGGACTTCCGCCTGCCCCAAGCAGGCGACGTCGGCCTGCGGGTGCTGCGCCGGGTGGGGGTGGTGGATCCGACCTCCCTGGACTCCTACCGGGAACACGGCGGCTATCAGGCGCTCGCTGCTGCCGTCGAGATGGGTGCGGATGCGGTGATCGCCGCCGTCTCCGACTCCGGGCTGTCGGGTCGGGGCGGGGCGGCGTTTCCCACCGGCATCAAGTGGCGAGCCGTTGCCGACGAGGCAGGACCGGACAAGCACGTGGTGGCCAACTGCGATGAATCGGAGCCCGGCACGTTCAAAGACCGCATCATCTGCGAGCACGACCCGTTCGCGGTGATCGAGTCGATGACCATCGCCGGGCTGGCCACCGGGGCGGCGAACGGCTGGATCTACATCCGGGGCGAGTATCCCCGAGCCACCCGGCGCCTGGAGGGGGCGATTGCCCAGGCCCGGGCTGCGGGGCTGCTGGGCGATGACGCGGCCGGCAGCGGGCGGCGTTTCGACGTCGAGCTTCGCCGGGGTGCGGGGGCCTACATCTGCGGCGAGGAGACCGCGCTGTTCAACTCCATTGAGGGCTTCCGGGGCGAGCCCCGCAACAAGCCCCCCTTTCCC
>JAPYOC010000197.1 GCA_028278955.1 Candidatus Poriferisocius aerobius | reverse complement strand
CCCAACCTCGTCACCGTCTGCAACCAATGCCACCACGACATCCACGAACACCACCACCAAATAGAACACGACCCCCAAACCGGCCGACATAGCGTCGAACCCCCGCCCGAACCGTTCCCCAAAACCGGAACCACCAACTGGAAACCCGCCCAGGCCAACCCCGTCCTGCGGAACTGAACTGCCTAGCTGAAATGCGGAGCTGAAGCCGGCCAAGAACCACACCGCCCCACCCGGTTGTGGAGGGGGTGGTTATGGATCGCTACGAGCCGTTGGGGGTTTAGCTGTGGGTGGCTACTTCTTGGGCTAGTTGGGCCGCGAAGTCTGTTAGGGGTACGTCTCGTTGGGGGGCATCGGTGCCACGGGCGTTGACGCCGACCGTGGCGTGGGCCACGTCGTCGTCGCCCACCACCAGCACGTAGGGCAGCTTCTGGAGCTTGGCCGCCCGGATCCGCCGGCCCAGCGGCTCCTGGGCGTCTACCACTTGGACTCTGAACCCGTCTTGTTTGAGCCGTGCCTCCACTTGGGCGGCGTAGTCGCCGTGGGTGGCGGCCACCGGCAAGACGGCAGCTTGGACGGGGGCCAGCCAGGCCGGAAACGCGCCCTCGTAGTGCTCGATGAGCACCCCGAAGAAGCGCTCGATCGATCCCATGAGGGCGCGGTGGATGATCACCGGGCGATGGCGTTTGCCGTCGGATCCCACGTATTCGAGACCGAACCGCTCGGGGAGCTGGAAGTCCACCTGGAGGGTGGAGAGCTGCCAGCTGCGACCGATGGCGTCGCGCACATCGATGTCGATCTTGGGTCCGTAGAAAGCGCCTCCGCCCCCGTCGAGCTCGAAGTCCAGCTCGGCGGCCACCAGCGCATCGCGGAGGGCCTCGGTGGCCAGATCCCATTCGGCGTCTTCACCAACCGATTTCTCCGGCGGCCGGGTGGCCAGGCGGGCCTCGAACGAGTTGAACCCGAAGGCCCGCAGCACCGACAGCACGAACGCCACCAGCGCGGCGATCTCGGCCGGGGCCTGCTCGCGGGTGGCGAAAATGTGGCTGTCGTCCTGGGTGAAACCCCGCGAGCGCATCAGCCCGTGGACCGCCCCCGACAGCTCGTAGCGGTACACCGTGCCCAGCTCGAACATGCGGATGGGCAGGTCTCGATAGGAGCGCTGGCTGCTCTTGTAGATCAGCATATGGAAGGGGCAGTTCATGGGTTTGGGGTAATACGAAGCCCCATCAAGCTCCATGGCCGGGTACATGGATTCTTCGTAGAAGTCCAAGTGGCCGCTGGTCTGCCAGAGCTCAGAGCGGGCTAGGTGGGGGCTGAACACGAACTCGTAGCCCCCCTCGTCGTGGCGGTGCCGGCTGTAGTCCTCGATGATGCGCCGCACCACCGCCCCCTTGGGGTGCCACACCGCCAGGCCCGGTCCCAGCTCGGTGGGCCACGACACCAGGTCGAGCTCGCGGGCGAGGCGGCGATGGTCGCGCTTTTCGGCTTCGGCCAGCCGGTGCAGGTGGGCAGCCAGATCCTGGCGCGATCCCCAAGCGGTGCCGTAGATGCGCTGCAAGGAGGGGCGGCCGGCGTCGCGGCGCCAATAAGCCCCGGCCGTGCTCATCAGCTTGAAGTGCCCCAAGCGGCCGGTGGAGGGAACGTGGGGGCCGCGGCACAGGTCGATGAAGGAGTCGGAGTTGCGGTAGTAGCTGATCCGGCCATCGCCGGCCACCTCTTCGGCCAGTTCGCCGTCGGGCTGCCCGGCCCCATCGGACTCGGGGACCATGGCCACGGTTTCGATGATCTCCCGCTTGTAGGGATGGTCGGCGAACAGCGCCAGCCCCTCGGCAGCCGACACCTCGTGGCGCTCGAAGGGCTGGTCGGCGGCGATGATCTCCCGCATCCGGGACTCGATGGCCGCAAGGTCGTCATCGCTGATGGTGGCACCGTTGGGCAGGTCGAAGTCGTAATAGAAGCCGTCGTCGATGGGCGGGCCGATTGCGTAGGTGGCTCCGGGGTACATGTCCAGCACCGCCTGGGCCAGCACATGGGCGGTGGAATGGCGCAGCGCGACAAGACCGGCGTCGCTGTCGGCAGTGATGATCGCCACCTGCTGGCCATCGGCCAGCAGAGCGCTCAAGTCCAGTTCCGTACCGTCGACGGCGGCGACGAGCGCGGCCTTGGCCAGTCGGGGGCCGATGTCGGCCGCCAGGTCGGCCGCGGTGGCGCCGACGGGAAGCGTCCGCTCGCTGCCATCCGGAAGGATGACGCTGATGTCAGCCATGGCCAGCCAAAGTAACTTCTCGGCCTGCCCCCATCTGCTCCATTATCGCAAGCGGCGGTTCACGAGAGCCGGACGCCCAGCAGGGCGGCTGCCGGCCCGATTCCCCCTGTTGAAGCGGCTTCGTCGATGGCCGCGACCGCACCAGGGGTGTCGAGATCGTCGTCGAGCCTGGCCCGGACCCGGTCCAGCACCGCGGCCGGCTCGGCGGCCCGGCCGGCCGGGCTGGACTGCCAGGCTTCGAGGCGCCCGGCGGCGGCGGGCATGATTGAATCGTCCCATTCCCATGAGTCTCGGTAGTGGTGGGCCACGATGGCCAGGCGGACGGCCCGGGCGTCGTACTCCTTCAAGAGGTCGGAAACGAACACCAGATTGCCCAATGATTTGGACATCTTGGCGCCGTCCATCCGCACCATGGCCTGGTGCATCCAGTGGCGCACGAACTGCTTGCCGGTGACCGCCTCCGACTGGGCGGCCTCGCATTCGTGGTGGGGATAGACCAGGTCGGATCCTCCCCCGTGCAAATCCACGGTGTCGCCCAACTCCCTCATGGCCAGGGCCGAGCACTCGATGTGCCAGCCGGGGCGGCCCGGACCCCACTTGGAGTCCCAGGCGGGCTCGTCGGGGGCAGACTTCTGCCACAGCACAAAGTCCAGGGGATCGCGTTTGCGGGGATCGTCGGGGTTGCCCCCGTGTTCGGCGGCCAAGGCCAGCATGGCCTCTCGGCCCAGATGGCTGACCTGGCCGAAGCGACCGAAGGTGGAGATGTCGAAATACACCGACCCGCCCGATCGGTAGGCGTGGCCCCGTTCCAGCACCATGCCGATCATCTTGCGGATGTCGGCGATGGCCGAGGTGGCCCGGGGCTCCGACCAGCAGGGCAGCATCTCGAGAGCCCTCATGTCGGAATCGAACCGGGCGGTCTCCGCGGCGGCCAGGTCCAGATAGTGGACGCCGATCTGCCGGGCCTTGCGGAGGATGTCGTCGTCCACGTCGGTGACGTTGCGCACGCAGCGGGTTTGGTGGCCCCGGTCGCGCAACCGCCGCTGGAGGACGTCGTAGGCCACATAGGTGGCGGCGTGACCCAAGTGGGTGGCGTCGTAGGGGGTGATGCCGCAGGTGTACATGGTCACCACCGGGCCCGGCTCGAACGCCGCCACTTCCCGCCGGGAGGTGTCGTAAAGGCGCATCGGCCCTGACGGAGGTGCGCCCGGAGACAAGGAGGCAGCCACGGCCGGCGGGCTCAGCCGCTCTCGGGGCCCAACCCGGTGAAGCGGACCGCGGCCCGGGTCCGGTAGGCGGCGTTGAGCTGCAACAGCACCGCGGTGAAAGCCTCTATCGGGCCCGCGTGAGACAGTGTCCCGGCTTCGAAGGCTCGCACGCCGGGGAACCGTCCGACGATGTCGATGGTGGCGGCGATGGCCTCGGGGTGGTCCGAGCACACCAGCACATCGCAGTCCACCGGCCGCTTCAGATCACCCAGATCGTGGGCCGGCACGTGATGGAGGGCGCCCGAAACGAGGGCTCGGGGCGCGGCCGCCTGCACCGCGGCGGCGATCGAGCCCCGTGACGGCGCCAGCGGCTGGAGTTCTCGGCCCACCTTGGCCAGGGCGTTGGCCATGCTGATCACGACTTTGCCGGCCAGCTCTGCGGCCACGGCGGCCGCAGCGGCCGCGGCGGCCTCCCAGGGTGTGGCCACCACCACCACGTCGCAGTCCGCAGCGCCGGCATTGGCCGCGCCCGACAGGGCCAGCTCATGGTCGGGCCATTCGGCCAGGAGCCCTCGGCATATCTCATCGGCCCTCTCAGCCGAGCGCGACCCCACCACGGTGTCGAACCCCACTGAGGCCAAGCGAACGGCCAGACCGCAGCCCGCCGGCCCTGTTCCCCCGATAATCCCGATCCGCATCGGCCCAACGGTATAGGAGGCGCACTCCCGGTCCCACATGGGGCTACCACGGGGTCCGCTGACGAGTAGCCTCCGACGAGCATGGGACTTCTTACCGGGAAACGGATTCTGGTCACCGGGGTGCTGACCGCGGAATCGATGGCTTTCGGGATCGCCTCGGCGGCCGCCGCCGAGGGCGCCGATCTGGTGCTGACCGGCGCGGGACGAGGCCTCAGCCTCACCAAGCGAACCGCCCGCAAGCTGCCGGGCTCGCCGCCGGTGCTGGCGTTCGACGTGACCGATGCCGGCCATCCGGCGGCCCTGCGCAGCGAGCTGGCCGACCGGTGGGGGTCGGTTGACGGGGCAGTACACAGCTTCGAGACCTTCGAGCACTCCTGGGCGGCTAGAGCGCCGCTGGGCTGGGACGTCAAGGACAGCTCCTCGGTGGCCAAGGCCGCCGTCGCGCTCTTATCGGACTGGTTTCCGATGACCACCGGCGAGATGATCCACGTGGACGGCGGCTACCACGCCGTCGGGGCCTGAGACCCGCACCGGTTGCACCCCTGCTCATAGCGGCAATGTCCATGGACCTTTTCTCCATGGACCTTTTTGACCGGTCGACATTCCTTTGACCGGTCGACATTCCCCCATCGTCAAGCGCCCACGGCCTAAAGTGGGCATAATCGAAGCGGCCAATTGGAATAGGAGAAGCCAATGCCTGCTCAAACACCCCTGTCCGGTTTGTCCTCCATCGGAGGTCATCTCGCCAATCTCAACAAAAAGGTGGCCCTCGCCGGGGCCCTTGCCTTGCACTGGTTCGTGTTCTGGCTGCTGAACGGCCTGGACAAGTTCCTCAACGCCGACAATTTCTTTGGAGTCGACTTCAAGAACAAGCTCAAGGGCCCTCCCGGTGCCGACGGATTGCTGTCCAACCTGGGGTTCAGCGATGGCTGGGCTGCGCCCATCGCCGTCATTGTGGGAATTTGCGAGCTGGTGCTGGCGCTGCTGTTCTTAGCCGCGCTGGTCAACTTCGTGTGGCGCCGGGCCGACGCCGGCGAGGCAATCTCAACCTGCTTGACCCTCAGCGTTTTGTTCTTCGCCCTCTTGTCGGCGGGAGCGGTCCTCTTCGGCGACCGTGCCGCTATGGAGCAGCACGGCATCTTCATCATCGCTTTGGTGGCGTCTCGAATCTTCATCGGCAACTCCGCGGCCAAAGCCTGACCAGCGCCAGCGGTCATTCGCCGGCGAGGGGGTGGACGAACTGCTCGGCGAAGCGGTTGATCGCGTCCCGGTAGGCCGAAGCGTTTTCCAGCAGCCCCGCCCGGTTGTCAGCGCTCACGTTCTCGAGGCCGGCCCAGGGAAGGGCGTACATTCCGGTGACGCCCAGCTCCTCTGAAGCTCGGCGGTAGAGATCAAGCGAAGGAGGCTCATAGAGGCCGGTGATGATCTCGAAAGGATCGCCGGCCCGGCCCTCTTCGGCCAAGAGCGCCCGGAGTCGGGCGACGATGCCGGCCAGGGTGTCCCAGTCGTAGGCGTTGCCCACCCACCCATCGGCGTGGCGGGCCGCCCGGCGCAGCGCCGGGCCGGAGTGGCCCCCGGTGTAGATGGGTATCGGCTCATCTGGAGCCGGTCCCATTGTCATCGGCGGGATCTCGTAGAACTCGCCGTGGAACTCGACCCAGCCCGGCTTCCAAAGCTCCCGCAATGCTTGGATCATCTCGCTGGTACGGGGGCCGCGATTGTCGAAGTCCTGCCCCATCTGCTCGAACTCCTCGCGCATCCAGCCTGCGGCCATGCCCAAAGCCACCCGGTTTTGGGAGATCACCGCGGCGGTCGAAACCTGCTTGGCCACCGCCAGCAGGGGACGGTTGGGGGCGATGTAGATATTGTTGGAATAGTGCAAGCGCTCGGTGGCCCCGATCATGGCCCCGACGGTGACCCATGTGTCGGGCCAGGAGGTCTCTGGATCCCATATGGGCCGGCCATCCTCATAGGGTGAATACGGGTAGGGGCTCTTGAGGTCTCGGGGGTAGAAGATGTGATCGGACAGCATCATCCCGTGGTACCCGGCCTCATCGGCCATCCGGGCGACGGGCACCAGCTCAGTGCTCTTCATGAACGCGGTCACACACCAGAATCTCATGGCACCATTATGCCCCCTGGGCGCGGTCGGTCTCATCGATGAGATCGCCGACCAGCACTTCCAGCACATCCTCCAGCGTGACCAAGCCGACGGTGCGGCGCCCCCCCCGGCGGACGACGGCCAGATGGCGGCGGCTTCCCTGCATGAGCACCAGCGCCCCCTCCAGCGAGGTCTCCTCTTCGATGGCCGGCACCGCCCTGATCAGATCGTCGCCGAGGGGCTGCGATGCCCGAGCACCGGTCACTTCAAGGAGGTCTTTGGCATGGACGAACCCGACCGCCTGATCAGGCGAGCCGTCCTGGACCAAGACCCGGGAGTGGCCGCGGGCGTTCATCACGTCGAGCACCTCGTCGACCGTGGCCTCCCTCTCTACGGCCACGATCTGGTCGCGGGGCACCATCACAGTCCGCACTGGTCGAGCAGCCAGCTCCAGCGCGCTGGACAGCAGCGACCGGTCGAATTCGTCCAACAGCCCCTCGGCCGCCGAGTGCTCCACGAGGGCGGCGAACTCTTGGGGGGTTCGGGCGGTGGGCAGCTCATCGACGGGCTCCACCCCGCACAGGCGGACCATTCCCCGGCTGATGCGGTTCAACGACCCGATAAGCGGACCGAAAACGATGGCATAGAGCCGGTTCACCGGGGCCAGCCACATGGCGGTGCGCTCAGCCCCGGCGAGGGCGATGTTCTTGGGGACCATCTCCCCCAGCACCATATGCAGGTACACCACCAGGGTGAGCGCCACCGCAAACGAGATGATGTGCAGTACCCCTGAGGGCAGATGGACGAACGATTCCACCGCCTGTTCGATGAGGCGAGCCACGGCCGGCTCGGCCACAAAGCCCAGCCCCAGCGATGCCATGGTGATTCCCAGCTGGGCGCCGGCCAATTGCCGGTTTAGGTCGCTCATGGCCGTCAGCGCCATCCGGGCTCGGCGGTTGCCCGCCTCGGCCAGCGGTTCCAGGCGGGATCGCCGGGCGGCGATGAGGGCGAACTCCACCGCCACGAACCCGGCATTGGCCACCAGTAGCACCACCGCAATGGCGATATACAGCGCGGTCATCGGACGGCTCGCGGGGTTGGGGCCACCGGGCGGAGGCGGACGGTGTCAATCCGGTGGCGTTCGACCACCTCGATCTGCAACTCCCAACCGCCGAAGCGGAACACCTCGCCGGCAGAGGGAATGCGCTGAAGGTGGTCCAGGATGAATCCGGCCAAGGTCTCATAGTGGCCTTCGGGCACCCGGAGTCCGGTCATGTCCTCCAACTCGTCGGGGTGGACCCCGGCCTGTATCACCAGCTCTCCGGCTTCGCGGGCCACCACCGGCGCCTCGGCGTCGTCGTGCTCGTCGGCGATGTCTCCCACGATCTCCTCCACCAAATCCTCCTGGGTGACGATTCCCGCGGTACCGCCGTGCTCGTCCATGACCACGGCCAGCGGGCTGCGCTGGGCTCTCATATCCAGCAGCAGCGAGCGCAGGTCACGGGTTTCGGGAACGACCAGCGGGGGCCGCATGATGGCGGAGACCGGCGTGGAAGCCCGTTGACCAGTGGGCACCTCGTACACGTTCTTGACCAGGGCCACGCCCACCACGTCGTCGATGTCGGCGCCGACGACTGGGAAGCGGGAGTAGCCGGTCTGGCTCGAAAGCGAGACCAGTTCGGCCACCGACTGGTGGTGCTCGATGGTGCTCACCGACACTCGGGGAACGAGCACGTCGGCGGCGTCGCGCCCGGCGAAGCGAATGGCCCGAATCAGCAGACGGGCCCGGGCCGGACGCATCGATCCCTCCTGGCCCGAAGACCGGATCAACCAGGCCAACTCCTCGCGCGAGCGGGCCTCGCTCAGCTCTTCTGCGACCTTTATCCCTAGCCGGGTCGCCACCCGGTTGGCCGACCCGTCGAACAGGCGGATGAACGGGCGGGCGACGGCGGAGAACCCCCTCATGGGCGCGGCCAGGCGCGTGGCCGTGGCCTGCGGGCGGGAGATGGCCAGTGTCTTGGGCACCAGCTCCCCCAACACCATCTGGACGACCACGGCAATGATCAGCGCAGCGGCGATAGACAGACCCGGGGCGGCGCCTCCCACAACCCGGGCGGCGGACGGTTCCAGCGCCGTGGCGATTGCCGGCCGGGCAATGAAACCCAAGGCCAGCGAGGTGACGGTGATGCCGAACTGGGCTCCGGACAACTGGAAGGACAGCGACTTGAGCAGCGACAGGGTGGTTCGGGCCGACCGGCGACCCTCGGCAGCCAGCCGCTCGATGCGGATCCGGTCGACCGCTACCAGGGCGAACTCGACGGCCACGAACACCGCATTGGCCCCTACCAAGAGTGCGGCGACCACCAGGCCCACCGCGGTGGTCCAACTCATCGGCTACCGAGTTCCCGGCACAGGGAAGCTACCAGGTACCAGGCTTGGCATCGGCTACATTCTTTAGAGAAGCTAAACATATGAGTCTCAAACCATCGTCGCCGCGAGCGGCGCAGGCGGCGGCGCAGGCGGCGGCGCGCCTCGCCCGCCAGGTGGCGTTGGCCCTGGGAGGCTTGGACTTGTCACCCTCCCAGTATCGCCTATTGCTGTTCCTTTCGGAAGGAAACGCGGCCGCATCGGCGGTGGCCGGGCGGCTGGCGGTCAGCCGCCCCAGCGTGACTGCCCTGGCTGACGGGCTGGAGCGGCGGGGTCTGCTGCAACGGAAACCCGACTCGGACGACCGCCGCAGAGTGGCCCATGAGCTGACCGATGCCGGGCGGGAGGCTCTGGCCGCCGCCAACGCCGCGGTGGCTGAGCGAATCACCAGCATCGCCGCCCGTCTCGACGACGAACAGCCCGATCGGGCGATCGACGGTCTGGCCCTTTGGAGTGAGGCGCTCAACCGCCACCGCGCCGCAATGGAGGCCCACCAGTGACCGCGGTCGACGCCGAATCTGGGGGTGCGCCCGATTTCGAGCCGGTGGCGGTAGCGGCCCATTACGACCCGCCCCCGGCGGGCATCGACCCCGACCGGGCCAAGGGGTGGATGAAGCGGCTCTGGCCACTGGTCCGGGCCCACCACCGGACGCTGGTGATCGGAGTGGCCACCGGTGTGGTGGCACTGGCCATCCAGGCCGCAGTCCCCGCTCTGGGCCGCTCGGCGGTGGACGCGGCCCTCGAAGGCAACCGGCAAGCGCTGTGGATCGTCTTCGGGCTCACTGCGGCCTTCGGGGTGGGACGGCTGGTCTTCGGCGGCGTCTACCGCTACCAGCTCTTCAAGCTGGGCTGGAGCGTGGAGACCGACCTGCGGGCCATCATGTACGACCATCTGACCCGGCTGTCGTTCTCCTACTACGACCGCACCCAATCGGGGGAGGTCATCTCGAGGGCTAACAGCGACATCCGCTCGCTGCAGCTGCTGCTCGCCTTCGGACCGCTCATCAGCATGAACGTGCTGATGTTCGTGATGGCCTTGGGGTTTATGGTGTACGTCCATCCCTGGCTGGCACTGGTGGCCCTGGCCCCGCTGCCCGGGGTCTACTGGTTCGGCTTGAAGTTCCGCAACCAGGTGTTTCCGCTGTCGTGGGTCACCCAGGCCCGTATGGCCGACTTGGCCACCATCGTGGACGAGAACGTGAACGGCACCCGAGTGGTGAAGTCGTTCGCCGCTGAGGAGCGCCAGATCGCCCTTCTCGGCCGGTCGGCGCAGCGCATCCAGTGGGCCAACGTGGAGATCACCAACAGCCGGGCCCGATGGAATCCACTCATCGAGTCGCTGCCTCGGCTGGGCACCGCCATGGTGGTGCTCTACGGAGGCTGGCTGGCCATCGAGGGACAGGTCTCCATCGGCACGCTGCTGGCCTTCAGCGCCTATGTGATCATGCTCCAGGTGCCTTTCCGCATGGCGGGATTCGTGCTCATGCAAGGCCAGCGGGCCAGTGCCGCCGCCCAACGGATCTACGAGATCCTCGACGAAGCGCCCGAGGTCGCCGACTCGCCGGGCGCAGTGGACATCGTCGATCCCCAAGGGCGGGTTGGCTTCGAAGGGGTCTGCTTCGGCTACCACACCGAGACCCCGGTTCTGCGCGATTTCACCCTGCACATCGAGCCCGGCGAGCGAGTCGCCATCGTGGGGAGCACGGGGTGCGGCAAGTCGACGGTGGCCCGACTGCTGGACCGGTTCTACGACGTCGACCGCGGTTCGGTTCGCATCGACGGGGTCGACGTGAGGGATGTGACTCTGCGCAGCCTGCGCCACACGGTCGGGCTGGTGCTCGACGAGCCGTTCCTGTTCTCAGCCTCGGTCCACGACAACATCGCCTACGGCCGCCCGTCGGCCTCCCGCGCCGAGGTGGCGGCGGCGGCTGAGGCAGCCCAGGCTCACGGGTTCATCGGCGAATTGACCCACGGCTACGACTCCGTGGTGGGCGAGCGGGGCTACACCCTTTCGGGGGGCCAGCGCCAGCGCATCGCCATCGCCCGGACGCTGCTGGCCAACCCCAAGGTGCTGGTGTTGGACGACGCCACCAGCGCCATCGACGTGACCGTGGAGGAGGCCATCCACCGGGCGCTGTACGCGCTGATGGCCGACCGCACCACCATCATCATCGCCCACCGCCTGTCTACCATCAGCCTGGCTGAACGGGTGGTGGTCCTAGACCAGGGCCGGGTGGCCAACACCGGCACCCATGCCGACTTGCTGGCCACCGACCCCCATTATGTGGAGATACTCGCCCGCCGCTCCCACGGCCGACCGAGGGGCCTATCGGACAATGGCGACGGCAAACTCTGGCCAGTCGGTAGCGGGCATTAGCGGTGAGCTGGGGCGGATACTTCGGGGGTCCTCAGGCCCAGAGCGCGGCCCGCGATGCCGGGCTTCCCCATGCTGGCGTGCCCGGCCACCTGCGAGTCCAGGTCGAGGAGGTGCTGGGAAAGGAGCCCGAATATCCCCCGGTGGAGGTCGACTTCAGCCATCGCCAGCCGGCCGACCCGCCGCTCACCCTGCGCACCCTTTTGTGGCCATTCCGGCGCCAATTGGCGCTGGCGCTGCTTTTGGTGGTGATCGAGTCGGCCATGATGCAGTCGGGACCGCTGCTGGCCCAGGTGGGTATCGACCAAGGCGTCAGCTCCGGCAACCTCCGCGTGCTGCTGGCGGTGGCTGCCGTGTTCTTGGGCACGGTGGTCGCCCACGCCCTCAGCTCTTCGCTGCGCATCCGCTACACCGGCAAGCTGGGCGAACGGCTCATGTACGCCCTGCGAATGCGGGTGTTCTCCCACTATCAACGGCTTTCGCTGGACTTCTTCACCAGGGAGAAGGCGGGCGTGCTGATGACCCGTATGACCAGCGACATCGAGGCTCTGACCGTGCTGTTCCAAGAGGGCCTGGTGAACTTTGCGGTACAAGGGCTGGTGCTGGTGGTGATCACCGCCGTGCTGTTCTACCTGAACCCGCTGCTCGCCGTGCTGACCCTCGTGATCGTGGTGCCGGGCACGTTCCTGCTCAGCATCTGGTTCCGCAGGGTGTCCAACCTCTACTACGGCCGGGTCCGAGACCGCATCGCCGAGGTGCTGGCCGACCTGCAGGAGAGCTTGGCCGGCATCCGGGTGATCACCGCCCACAACCGCCGCCGCCACAACGTCGTCCACCACATCAACGTGGTGGGGCGGCACAAGGACGCCAATCTGGCCGGAGTGCGAGCGGCGTCCGTCTATGCCCCGGCCACCGAGGCAATCGTGATAGTGGGCCAGGCCCTCCTGGTGGTGATCGGCGGGACGATGGTCATCAACGAGCGCTTGACCGCGGGCGAGCTGACCGCCTTCGTGCTCTACCTGACGTTCTTCTTCGCCCCCATCCAACAGCTCGTACAGCTCTTCAACGGCTACCAGCAGGGCCAGGCATCAGCCAAGAAGCTGCGCGAAGTGCTGAGCAACCAGCCATCGGTACACGAGGCCGCCGACGCCGAAGACTTGCCCTCCATCGAAGGGGAGATCACCCTCGACGGGGTGAGCTTCGGCTACGAGGACGACGTCCCCGTGCTGCACGACGTGAGCCTTCATCTGACACCGGGTGAGAGCCTGGCGGTGGTGGGGCCCACCGGGGCGGGCAAGTCCACGGTGGCCAAGCTCATCGCGCGGTTCTACGACCCCCAGCAGGGAGCGGTTCGCATTGACGGCCGCGATCTTCGCACGGTCGCGCTGGCGTCATTGCGCCGGCAGCTGGGCGTAGTCCCCCAAGAGCCGTTCTTGTTCTACGGCACCATCCGGGACAACGTGGCCTTCGCCCGGCCCGATGCGACGACGACCGAAGTGCTGGATGCCTGTCGGGCCGTTGGGCTGACCGAGCTGCTGGAGAGGCTCCCCGCCGGCGTCGACTCCCTCGTTCACGAACGGGGAGCGTCCCTGTCAGCCGGCGAGCGGCAGCTTCTGGCGCTGGCTCGGGCGTTTCTGGCCCGGCCCCGGGTGCTGGTGCTGGACGAGGCTACCTCCAACCTGGATCTGCAGTCGGAGTCGAAGATCGAAACGGCCCTCGACGTCGTGCTGGAGGGACGGACCGCCATCATCATCGCCCACCGGCTGGCCACTGCGATGCGGGCCGATCGGATCGCAGTGGTGGAGGACGGCCGGATCACCGAACTCGGCAGCCATGACGAGCTGGTGGGTCTCGGCGGCCATTACGCCGCCATGTACGCCACCTGGATGTCCCACACCAGCTGAGGGCGATGACCGAGCAGGCTCGAGCGCTGCGGATGGCCGGGGTGGGCTTCACCCGTGACGGACGGCCCATCCTCTCTGAGGTGGACTGGGAGGTGGCGGCGGACCAGCGGTGGGTGGTGCTGGGCGCCAACGGCAGCGGCAAAACCACGCTCTTGAGGGTCGCCGCCCTGTACGAGCACCCCACCACCGGCACCGTCGAGGTGCTGGGGCAGCGGCTGGGTCAGGTGGACGTGCGCCGGCTGCGGCGCCGGGTGGGGTTCGCGTCGCCCGCCCTGGCCCAGATGCTGCGGCCCGAGCTGAAGGCGGCCGACGTGGTGATGACCGCCCGCCACGGCGCCTTGGAACCCTGGTGGCACGACTACACCGACGCCGACCGCGAGCGGGCCGAAGCGCTGCTGAGGCGGGTGGGAACCACGGGTCTGGGCGACCGCGCGATGGCCACCTTGTCTTCAGGCGAGCGCCAGCGGGTGCAGATCGCCCGCAGCCTGATGACCGATCCCGGCCTGGTGCTTCTGGACGAGCCCGCCGCCACCCTGGACTTGGGCGGCCGGGAGATGCTGGTGGCCGACCTGGCCCGCTTGGCCGCCGATACCGACGCCCCTCCCCTGGTGATGGTCACCCACCGCACGGAGGAGATACCTGCGGGCTTCACCCACGCGCTGATCCTCCGCAGCGGCCGAGTGCTGGCCCGGGGACCACTGGAAGACGTCTTGACCTCTGAGGCATTGTCGGCCTGCTTCGACCTGCCCTTGTCGCTACAACACCGCGACGGCCGATGGCACGCCCAGGCCTCTTGACGTCGGCAACGCGCAGCTCCGCCAAGTGCTCGCTTCGGCGATGTAGCTTCAAGCCGTGGATTCATTGCGGCGACGGCAGCCCACCGCCACTTCCCAATTCGGAGTAGGCCGAAGGGAGGGCCACGATGCCTCCTCGTTCTACCGCCGGTTTCCGGTGCCAGCCATCAGCGACGACAACGAGGTTGCCGAACCGGCCTGTGTGGACCAGCTCTGGGTTGGCGATGCCCGGGACATGGACGGCTGTGGGATCATTGCCGACAACTCGGTGGGGCTGGTTGTCACCTCCCCGCCCTATTTCGTGGGCAAGGAGTACGAGGAGGCAATCGGCAAGGGCCACGTTCCTGCCGATTACCTGGACTACCTGCGCATGCTCGAAGAGGTGTTGGCCCAGTGCGTGCGCAAGCTTGAACCCGGCGGGCGCATGGCGGTGAACGTGGCCAACTTGGGACGCCGCCCCTACCGCTCCTTGTCGGCAGATGTGATTGCCCTACTCCAAGACCGCCTCGGGCTGTTGCTGAGGGGCGAGGTCGTTTGGCAGAAGGCCCGCGGCGCGGCGGGCAGCTGCGCGTGGGGCAGCTTTCAGCGACCGGGCAACCCGGTATTGCGCGATCTCACTGAGAGAGTGGTCATCGCCTCGAAAGGGCGCTTCGACCGGGCCGTGCCCGCCGCGGCGCGTGCTGAGCAGGGGCTGCCTTCTGAGGGTACCGCCCCTGTGGACGAGTTCATGGAGGCCACCACTGATGTGTGGGAGATACCCGCCGAGTCGGCTACTCGGGTGGGCCACCCTGCGCCCTTCCCGGTGGAACTGCCCCAGCGGCTGATCGAACTCTACACCTACCGGGGTGATCTGGTGCTCGACCCGTTCATCGGTGCCGGCACCACCGCAGTGGCCGCGGTCCACACCGGCCGCCACTATGTGGGATTCGACACCGACGCCGACTACATCGCCTTGGCCAACAAGCGCATCGACGACGAGCGAAACCGCCTCGAGCACCCCAAAGAGCAGCAGCGGTGTCAGGTCACCGTCGCGCCTTCGGCCCCCGGTGCCGAGCCCGAGTGGAGCGACGACTTTCAAGTCAGGGCCACACAGCAAGGACGCAAGGCCCGGGAAGTGGCCCGAGCTGTCCTCGACCAGAGGGGGTTCCGCGCTATCCGGGAAAAGGTCAAGTTCGCCTGCGGGGTGGAAGTGAACTTCGAGGCCACCGACCAGCAGGGCCAGGCGTGGCTGTTCGACGTGTCGGGTGCCTTCACCGTGACCCAACGGCCGGGGCTGCGCCGCACCGACACCCTGTGGAAAGCAGTGGGAAAGGCCTCGGTGTTGCATTCATCCGGCGTTGACGCCCCGCTGGTGCTGTTGACCACCGACCGGCCAACTGCCAACAGCTCAGGCCACCGGGCGCTCGAAGCGGTAACCGGCCACGGCAAGCCGATACGCGCCGTCATCGCAATGCTCGAGCGCGCCGACTTGGACCGACTCAGCGACCTGGCCCGCGGCCAGCCCTGACACCGGGCCGCCGACCGCAGGTTCGGGCGACTCTCAGACGACTAGCGTGTTTCCGAAAGAGCGGCCTACGGGGTAACCGCCAGCACAACCCCCTCGCGCACTGATAGTTGAGGAGAAGAGGCGACGGCTCGGTTGCTCAATCCCCGGCTGGCGAAGGGTTCGAGAACCTCGTCGTGCAGCGGCCAGGCAAGGCCGGCAGTGGACACTCGGGCGGGGCCGCCGAGGGCGAACAAGGACACGGTTGCGCCGAACTCGACATCTAGTTCTCGGTCGCCGCGGACCACGAAGGCTCGGGCATCGCCCAGCCAGGCTTCGATGTCTACGCCAGACCATTGCGGGGAGGCCAGCACGGCCAGGTTGCCGATGAGATGATCCAGGCGTCCGCCGGCCGCGCCGATAACGATGACCCGGTCGGCCAGACGGGCGGCCAGCTCGAGGGCCAATTCCAGATCGGTCTGGTCCTTGTCGGCCGGGTGGCGCTCGATGCGGGTTCCGGCCTGCTCGGCGGCGGCCAGAGCCTCGGGCGAGACCGAGTCCATATCGCCGATCGCTGCCGCCGTCGTCAGCCCGGCTGCCTGGGCATGATCGAGTCCGGCGTCGGCGGCCACCACCACTGGGTCGGGAGGGAGGCGAGCGATCTCCTCACCAGTCGGAGCGGCGCCGCCGGCCACCACGACCACGGTCACCGCTGTTGGCCCGGACCCGGGCATCAGAACGACCGGGTGATGGCCCGAGTGGGGCCGAAATTGTGGAGGCCGCCGGCATGGAGGTTGCCGAGACCGCCGGCGCACATCACGATCACATCGGAGGGCTGTTCCACGATGTAGGCGGTTCCCTCGGGGCTGATCCGGTCGCGCTCAGCAAGCCATCTCTGGTGGGTGTCGGGGAACTGGTCCACCTGGTGGCAGGCGTTTCGCCACAGCGCCTCTTGCACGTCTTCGATAGTCGGGTAGGCCGCGGCCAGCAGGTCGGCCCAGGGCGGGGGCACCACCACCATGACCTCGGCCCCCCAATGGGAGATATAGGCGTTGGTGCCCACATAGGCCAGCGATTGTCCGATGACCCAGGCCAGGGAGCGGCCGTTGTCCGCCGCGATGTCGGCGATGTCCATGGTTCCGATGGCGCCATAGATGGTCACCGCGTCTCCGCTCGCCCCCCGGCGCTCGGCCAGCGGGGGCGGGTCAATGTGATCCGGCTGGCCAAATACAAATCCATCGGGCAGATGGTGGCCTTGGC
>JAPYOC010000196.1 GCA_028278955.1 Candidatus Poriferisocius aerobius | reverse complement strand
CCCCAAGCAGACTGAAAAAACCGGAAACCCGTCGCGCGAAATCAGACACAACACAGCGGTTGTCGCCGAGCGCTTCGAGGCCGGCAAGTAGGCTGCGGGAAGGCTGGCCGCGGTCGGGGGACCGGTGGCGGGGCCGGCCCGCAGTCTGGGCATCGGCGCCCACGGCAGGATTCGAACCTGCGACCTTGGACTTAGGAGGTCCCTGCTCTGTCCTGGCTGAGCTACGTGGGCGGGCGAGTTCTACGACCCAAACTAGAGCCAGGTGCGATAGTAGGGGGTGGTTGCAGGAAATTCATCGTGGGAGTCGGGGTCGCGCCGGTAGGCTGAGCGCTAGTGGCCGAGAATGCCGTCGGGCAGGTGGATGTGGACGACGGCAGAGTCGTCGGTGGGCCGTGGATCGAAGCCGGGCCCGAACAGCGCGGCCTTGGTGCGGCCCGGGCGCTTCTGGTGGGAATACTGCTCATCCAAGTGGGTGGCGGCCTCCAAGGGGTGCTGGTGGGCATCCGAACCGAGTCGGAGGGATTCGGCCTCGCAGTCAGCGGCATCGTCATGGCCAGCTTCTTCCTGGGGGTTATGATCGGGACGCGCCTGGCTGAGCACTTTCTGGCTGCGGTAGGCCACATCCGGGTGTTCGCGGCATTGGCCTCAATGGCCTCAGGCGCGTCGATTCTTCATCTGCTATGGATCAACCCCGCTGCCTGGGCTCTGCTGCGGATGCTGTTCGGGCTGTGCATCGCGGGCGTCTTTGTGGTGGTGGAGTCGTGGCTCAACGACATGGCCACCAACGCGACTCGGGGGCGCCTGCTGTCGGCTTACATGGTTTCGTCAATGAGCGGGCTCACGCTAGGCCAGCTACTGCTCAAGGGGGGCGACCCCGAGAGCTTCGAGCTTTTTGTGATCTCCTCGGTGCTCATTTCCGCCGCCCTGGTACCCATCACGCTATCGGCCACGAGCGCTCCCCCGTTGTCCGTACCCGAGCCGCTGTCATTGCGCCAGCTCATCTCTCTGGCCCCCGCCGGGGTGGTCACCGCCTTTTGCGCCGGCATAAGCCACGGCGCGCTGCTGGGGGTGGGCGCGGTGTACGCCGCGAATGTAGGCCTGTCCACTTCCCGGATCGCGCTGTTCCTGGTATCGGCCACGGCCGGGGCCATCGCCTTCCAATGGCCCGTGGGCGCGCTCTCCGACCGGGTGTCGCGCCGAGCAGTGATCTTTGCAGTGGCCGCCGCAGCCGTGGCCGTCTCTGGGATACTGCCCCTGGTCGAGCCGGGGTCGGTGCTGTCGCTGGCGCTCGTTTTCTGCTTTGGCGGCGCCACCTTCCCGCTCTACTCGCTGGCCATTGCCCTGACCGGCGACCGGGTGCCGTCGGCGCAGCTCAACGGAGCCAGCGCGGCGCTGGTGCGCACCGCCGGGGTGGGGGCGGTCATCGGACCGGTGGCAGGAGGGGTGGCCATGTCGTTGACCGCCCCCTGGGCCTTCTTTTTGGTGCTGGTAGGCGCCCATGCGGTGGTGGTGGTGTACACCGGTTGGCGGATTTTGGCCCGAGAAGGCGTCCCGCTCGAGCAGCAGGGCAAATTCGTCCCCTGGTCCATGCGGGCGTCGGCAATGGCCGTGAATCTGCTGCGCCACCCGCCGAAGCCTTTTTCTCGAAACGGCAGACCTCGCTCCGGCAAGACCATTTGACAATGACGTATAGTTGACAATGACGTATAGATATTTTCAATTATTCTCTATACATTATATGTATGCCCACAGTGGCGATGGACGCCAAGGCCGCCTTCGATCTGGCCGTAGACTACTTGGCAGCGGCCGACGAGATCGACCGGCGGCGCCGGCGATGGGCCGAGGTGGTGCCCGAGGTGGAGTACTGGCTAAGGGGCGGGCAGTATCCGGTGGACCTGTCGCTGGGCGGAATTGCCCAGCAGCTTCGCATCGACTCCGCCGACATCTCCCAGCGAGCCCAGATGATCTTGCTAGGACCCGAAGGGCTGAACCTGGCCCTGTGGGCCGTCGAGATACTGCGCAACACTCCCGAGGCATGGGGCGGCGACCACATCGTGTCGCGGGGCGACTTGGAGGGCTTCGTCACCCGCACCGACGAGTTGGGCGAGGCCGCCCGGATTCTGCTCACCAACCCCAGTCTTTTCGCCATGGTGGACACGGCCCGCAACAACCGCGACTACCTGGCCGACCCTTCCGAGGGGTTCTCGGCCAGCGGCGGCGACGGGCGCATCAGCGTCGACGACTTGGGTTCCTTCGAGGCCAAGATGTCGGCTTACACCACCCTTTTGCCCTACTTGGCCGCCATCGACACCGCCGCCCAAGGCAACCCGGCAAAAGCCGACCGGTTTCTGTCCAAAGCCGACTTCGAGGCCATCGCCGCCGACGAGAGCCTGCCCCCGGAGGTACGGGAGGCAGCCGCGGCGGTCGTAGCCCATGGGGCCTACCACCGCAAGGACGGATTCGGCTGGGACGACGTGGGGTTCTGGGCCATGGAGGCCGGCGGCGTGGTGCCGGTGATGGGCGAGATAATCGACACCACCCGAGCGCTTTATGCGCTAAGCCAGGGCGACTGGCGCTCGGCGCTGATGTTCGCCGGGAGGGTGGCCATGCCCTTGGGGACGGGCAAGACGCTGAGCGCAGCCCGGGCACTGGTGGAGATGGGCCGCCGCCGGGCGTTCAAGGAGATGCAGTACTACACCATGGTCAAGTCGGCGGAGAAGGCCAAGAAGAAGCTGGCCAAGACCGTGCGGAAGCAAGCGAGCACCAAGGCCAAAGAGGCCTATCAAGACTGGCGGGACGACTCGCCGGCCGGTTTCGAGTACCGGCCCCCTGCGACCCGCCCGTAGTCTTGTGGCATGGTCTCGGAGCTGCTCGACGCCCAAGCGTGGAAGCCGGTGGAGGGTTTCGACCTCACCGATGTGACCTATCACCGGGCCGTGAGCCAGGCCACGGTGCGAATCGCCTTTGACCGTCCCGAGGTGCGCAACGCCTTTCGCCCCCACACGGTGGACGAGCTGTACCGCACCCTGGACCATGCCCGCACGACCCCCGATGTGGGCACCGTGCTGCTCACCGGCAACGGGCCATCGCCGACCGACGGCGGATGGGCGTTCAGCTCCGGGGGCGACCAGCGCATCCGGGGGGCCGACGGCTACCAGTACGCCAGCGGGGAGACGGCCGACACGGTGGACGCGGCCCGCACCGGGCGCCTGCACATCTTGGAGGTGCAGCGCCTCATCCGGTTCATGCCCAAAGTGGTGATCGCGGTGGTGCCGGGGTGGGCGGCCGGCGGCGGCCACAGCCTGCACGTGGTGTGCGACATGACCCTGGCATCGGCCGAGCATGCCCGCTTCAAGCAGACCGACGCCGACGTGGCCAGCTTCGACGGCGGCTTCGGATCGGCCTACTTGGCCCGCCAGGTGGGCCAGAAGCGGGCCCGGGAGGTGTTCTTCGTGGGCAGGGCCTACACCGCGGCCGAGGCATACGAGATGGGCATGGTCAACGCGGTGGTGCCCCACGCCGAGCTGGAGCAGACGGCGTTGGACTGGGCCGCGGCGGTGAACGCCAAGAGCCCTACCGCCCAGCGCATGTTGAAGTTCGCCTTCAACCTCATCGACGACGGACTGGTGGGCCAGCAGGTGTTCGCCGGAGAGGCCACTCGGCTGGCCTACGGCACCGACGAGGCCGCTGAAGGCCGAGACTCGTTCCTCACCAAACGGGACGCGGATTTCTCGAAGTTCCCCTACCGCTTCTAGTCCTGCTCTAGGGTGCGGCCATGGCCGACTTCCCCGCTGCTGATCCCGCTGCCGACCCGCGTTTCGTCCCCCGGCCCGACCCGGCTGCGCTGGACGCGGCCCAGATGTTCGACCTGTCTGGCCGGGTGGCCATCGTCACCGGGGGCAGCCGGGGCATCGGGCTGTCCATCGCCCATGGCTTCGCGGCCCAGGGGGCAAAAGTGGTGGTGGCCAGCCGCAAGGCCGACGCCTGCGACCGGGCCGTGGCCGAGATCTCCGAGGCCGGGGGCGAGGCGCTGGCCGTGCCCACCCATATGGGCGACCTCGACAGCGTGATGCGGCTGGCCGACGACGCCGCCGGGCACTACGGCCACATCGACATCCTGGTGAACAACGCCGCCAACCCGCTGGGCGTGCCCATGGAGGACATCACCCCCGAGATCTGGGACAAGTCGTTCACCGTCAACCTGCGGGGACCGTTCTTCCTGTTCCAGCGGTGCCTGCCGGCGCTGCTGAGGTCCGACCACGCGTCGGTCATCAACGTCATCTCAGTGGGGGCCTACATACCGGCGGGCACCACCTCCATGTACTCAGCGGCCAAAGCGGGCCTGTTGTCGTACACCCGGACTATGGCCGGCGAGTACTCCGCCCGGGGAATCCGGGTGAACGCCATCGCCCCCGGCACCGTGGACACCACCATGACCCGCAACACCGGCCCTGAGGCGATGGCCCGCATGGCCGGCCTCAGCCACATCGGCCGTATCGGCCACCCCGACGAACTCGTCGGCGCTGCCCTCCTGCTCGCCTCTGACGCCGGTAGCTATATCACCGGCCAATGCATTATCGTCGACGGCGGCTTCGTTCCCGCCCGGTGAGGCTGAGGCGACGTTCGCGACGGGGTCCGATCGCTAGTGGACGGCCACCATCAGCAGGTCAATCGTCAGCGCGACGGCGAAGTGGAGGGCGGCGCCCAAGTACACCGAGCCGGTTCTCAGGCTGAGAAAGCCGAGGACGGTGCCGGCGACGATGGAGCCGAGGGCCTCGGCCAGCGGCTTGGTGAGGTGGATCATCACGTAGGGGATCAGCGCGATGAATACCGCCATAGCCCCGAACCGGCGGGCTAGGCCGTGGACCAACACGCCGCGGAAGAAGAACTCCAGGGCCAGGAACTGCCCGGCGTACACCATCTCCCAAACATAGAAGCGGGGCCAGTAGCCGACACCGGGGGGCGGCTTGTAGAACGGGTAGGTTTCCTGGAATTCGCCGTTGAAGCTGGCCGCCACCACGAACGGCAACAACACAAGATAGAGGCCCAGGTAGACATGGGCGTGGCGGCGGAGCTCGGGGCCAACTCTGAGGCCGAGATCCCGCACGCGGGCGCGCAGCACGTACCGGGCCACCAGCACGGCGGGGACCACGTACACCACCCAGCGGAACAAGCCCCAGTACATCCGGCGGTTGAACCCGGCGTGCTCGGATTGGCCGAGCGCCCGGTCGAGGCGGTCGGACAGCCCGTCGAGGGCCACACCGTCGAGGGTGGTGGTGAGCCAGCCTGTGGTGCTCGACAGCCCGCCGTAGCGGATGGCGATGACGGTGCCGATTGCCAGCAGGATCAGGACGACCGCGTTGCGGTCCACCTCCCCCGGCGCCGGGCCCAGGGCCCGGATCCGGTCGGCGATCCCGCTCATCGCTCAGAGGGTGCCGGGCCGAGGGTCACGGGGTGAGGTGACACCGCATCGGAGGTGGGGCCGCCGGGCGGAACCCGGGCCACGGTGTCGGGACCTCCGAGTGCTCTTTGACGCCTTCTCGCGCTGTGCGCCATGCCCATGCAACGGCCACGGTACCCGCGCCGCGGCGGACGACGACAGACGGCGAAACCGGCCTCTACACGCGAGATTGGATTTTCTGAGGTTCTAGAGTGGGGCCATGACTTTGAGTTTTGACAACCGGGTGG
>JAPYOC010000195.1 GCA_028278955.1 Candidatus Poriferisocius aerobius | reverse complement strand
TGCCTCAGCCCTCCCTGGGCGCTTCGCCCCCGAGGTCCGACGCCTCCTCCGTGGACCCCGCGGCAGACTCCCCGGCTGCCACCGCGCCGGCGTGGGCATTCTCGGAAGGCTCTTCGGGACTCCGGCGCCGCTCTCGGCGCAGCCGCAGCCAGCCGATGGCGATGGCCGCCTCGTAGAACAGGTACATGGGCACCGACAGCACCATCAAGGTGAACGGGTCGCCGCTGGGAGTGATCACCGCCACCAGGGCCACGATGCCCACGATGGCGAAGCGCCGTGCCCTGATGAGCTGCCGGTAGTGGAGGATGCCGGCGAACTGCAAGAACACCAGCAGGATGGGGAATTCGAAGCCGATCCCGAAGGCCGCCATCATCTTGACCACGAACGACAGGTACTTGGCTGGGGAGAAGCCGGTCACCAGATCCTCTCCCCCGACGGAGGCCAGGAATCGGAGCGCCCGGGGAATGCTCCAGTAAGCCAGGCCGGCGCCCAGAGCGAACAGCAGGGCGCCCACCACGGTGAACGTCGCCGCGTGGCGGCGCTCACGGGGATACAGCCCGGGCTGGACAAACCTCCAGATTTGCCAGAGCACCACCGGAATGGCCAAGGTCAGCCCTCCATAGCCGGCCACGGTCAGTCGAACCGAGAACGGCTCCAGCGGGTCAAGCACCAACAGTTCGCAGCCGCCGAGGAGGTTCTGCCGGGCCGCCTCGGCAGCCACAGCGTCCTCGGGCGCGACATCGCAGTAGGGCTGGACCAGGAAATCCAGAATCTGAGGGTAGAACACCCAGCAGACCACTGCCCCGACCAACACGGCCAAGAGGCTCTTGATCAGCCGCGACCGCAACTCCACCAGGTGGTCCATCAGGGGCATGGTCCGGTCGCCAGACCGGGACCGGCCCATCCCGACCTCGCTCACGGGCTGTTTTGCGATGGGTCGCCGGCGCCGCTGTCCTCTGCCCGGGCCTCTTGGGTTTCCTGGGGGGCCTCTGCCTTGGCCTCTTGGACGGCGAGCTTGCCGCGCCGGCGGGCTTCGGCCTCGATGGGGTCGTCTAGGGCATTTTGCAGCTCCTGCTGGAACCCGGTGGAAATCTTTCTGACCTGGCGGACCACGCTGCCGATCTGGCGGGCCGCACCGGGCAGCTTCTCCGGCCCCAACACCACCAGCGCTACCACCACGATCACCGCGATCTCGGCCCATCCGAGGTTTCCCACAAACAGATGCTACCCCTCGATTGCCAACCTGGGCCCTCTATTGCCGACCTGGGTTGTCTGCGCCGCGGGCGACGGCCGATGATGGCGGTATGGCCGGGCCGTGCCGCCGCTGAGATGCCGCCCCGAATCCCCGCACTCCGCTCGCCGCCGATCGGTTTCGCCCATCGGGGCGCTCGGGCCCACGAGCGCGAGAACACCCTGGACGCGTTCGCCCGGGCCCTGGACATGGGAGCCTCTGGCCTGGAGAGCGACGCCTGGGTGACCGCCGACGGCCATGCCGTCCTCGACCACGACGGCGCCGTTCGCCCGGGCCGCTGGCGGCGCAAACAGCCCGTCTCCGCGTGCCGCCGAGACGACCTCCCCGACCACATCCCCACCCTGGCCGAGTTCTTCGGCCACTGCGGGGCCGATTTCGAGCTGTCGCTCGACCTCAAAGACCCGACTGCCGCGGCCGCGGTGATCGACAGCGCCGACGAGGCCGCCGCCCGCACTGGGCGTCCAGTGCGGGAGCGGCTTTGGCTGTGCCATGGCGACGTGGGCACCCTGGTCGGGTTTCGGAAGCGGTGGCCCGATGTGCGCCTGTGCAATTCCACCCGACTGCGTCGCATGCCCGACGGGCCCGAAAAGCGGGCCGCGGCGCTGGCCGAGGCGGGAATCGACTCGGTGAACCTCCATCAGACCGACTGGACCGGGGGCCTGGTCGTCTTGTTCCACCGCTTCGGGATCCTGTGCTTCGGATGGGATGCACAGCAACCCCGAGTGCTCGATGACCTGCTGAACATGGGCATCGACGGGGTGTACAGCGACCATGTCGACCGCATGGGAGCGGCAGTGGCCAACTGGTACCCTGAAGGGCAATGAGCGAGCGTCCCGGTTCTCTCACCGTACCGGTGGCCCACGACCGAAAGCCCCTCGAGTTCACCGATGTCGCCGCCGGGTACGGTCGGGGCCGCATGGCGGTTCGGGGGGTGACCTGTCGGTTCGAGCACGGTGCCTCTACCGCCCTAGTCGGCGCCAACGGCTCGGGCAAGACCACCGTACTGCGCCTCTTGTCGGGCCTCTCCCAGCCCTCGGAGGGCGCCATCAGGCCCAACCCCTCCGGCAAATCGGTGGCCTTGGTACCCCAGCAGCATGGTCTGCGGGCGTGGATGCCGCTGACGGTTTCCGACGTGCTCCGCATGTCCCGTTTCCGCGACCGCGGCCTCGTCAAGCGGTTCGGTCCGGCGGATCGGGCTGTCATCGAAGAGGCGGCCGAGCGCATGGAAGTGCTCGACCTGGTGAATCGCCAGTTCGGACAGCTGTCAGGAGGCCAGCGCCAAAGGGTGATGGTGGCCCAGGCCCTGGCCCACGAGGCCGATGTGCTCTTGATGGACGAGCCCATAACCGGTTTGGACATGCCCAGCCAGGAAACCATCCTTCGAGTCGTCGATGAAGAGCGCAGTCGGGGCCGCATCGTGGTCATCTCCACCCACCACATGGATGAGGCCGAGCAGTGCGACCAAGTGCTCCTGCTGGCCGGCCGGATGATTGCGGTGGGGGCGCCCAGCAGCGTTCTGACCAACAAGAACTTGCAGGAGACCTTCGGCCTCCGCATGGCACACGGCGACAAAGACGACTGCGTGTTCCACGGAGAGCACCACAGCCACCGCGGCGGCCTTCCCCACGTCTTCAACGACCACGGCCACGGCCACTCCGGCGGCTAGCCGCCGGGAGTCAGAGCCGGCCGAAGTCGGTTACCGGCCACAGCCGCAGAAAGGCCTGGCCCACGATCAGGTGTTGGGCAATGGGGCCGAAGGCCCGGCTGTCGGTGGAGTTCTCCCGGTTGTCGCCCATGACGAAGACCTCGTCCGCCCCGATCAAACAGCCGCCGTCGATTATGGCCTCGCATCCCGGCGGCATCCCGCCCACGGTGATGTCGGGAGACTCCAGATAGGGTTCGTGGAGCCGCCGGTTGTCGATGTACACCACCCCTTCGACGAACTTGACCACCTCGCCGGGCAGGGCGATGACCCGCTTGATGAGGTCGTCCTCTTGGCCTCCGCCGACCCCCGAGGGCCGCTCGAACACCACCAGGTCGCCGCGGCCCACGTCGTAGCTCAGCTTGTTGACCAGAACCCGGTCTCCGTTCTGGAGGGTGGGCTCCATAGATGTGAAGCGGATGTAATAGGCCTGGAACAGCACGGCACGCAGCACCAGGGCCAGCACCAGGGCCCCGGACAAGACCACAATCCACTCAGCCGCCACCCGGGCGGTGGACTTCTTCTGTTTGCCGTCGACGCTGCTTTGCCCCCCGCTCCCCGGGAAAGGCCCGGCCATCGCGGCTTCATCATGCTCGGAGCGGCCGATCGGCTCGGGCTTGTCAATGCTCATGGCCGCCTGTGCTTCTACTGGTAGCGGGCCAGCACCCGCTGGGCGGCTTTTCGAGCCTGATCGACGGCAACGGGCGGATCGGCGCGCTGCAGTTGGGCCTGAGGCCCGAGCTGGAGCAGCAGCCGTTCCAGCCAGCTGATGTGGCTCACCGGCATGGTGGCGTCGATCTCGCCGCTGTCGAGAGCCACCTGGTCGTCGGTCGGGTGCTTCTCGATAGCCCACGAGGCCCCCGGGGCCAGCCGCAGCACAACCCGGGGATCGCCCGGTCGAGCTTGGAAGGCTGACGGCGGCCTCGTCTCATCAGGCGGCTCGAAGACCGCCTCCAGTACTTGGAGCGATCTGATCCGGTCGATGCGGAACACCCGCACACCGTCGGCCTGCTGGCAGTGGCCCTGCACGTACCAGTTGCCCGACTCCGAGAACACCCGGTGGGGATGGATGACCCGTTCGGATTCCCGGCCTCTTCCGTAGCTGAAGTAGCGGATCCAAACGTGGCGGCGGTCGGCGGCCGCGCCCAGCAGCGGCTCAACCCATTCACCGGCCGACTCGCCCAGGCTCACTGCCAGATCCTTGCCGACGCTCACTCCCAGGCCGTCGGCCAGCTTGGCCAGCCCCCGGCTCAACGGCCCGTCGGCATCGGCCTCGGACAGCAGCGCCTCTCCGGCCCCGATCAATCCCAGGGCTTGGCCGGGGGCAATCCGAAGCGGGCGGGAGAAGTAGGCCGCGTTGGCGATGGCCACCCAGCCTCCGCTCTGCTCCTCGTCCAAGCCCATCACGTCTATCAGCTCGTCTGGGGTGAAGGGGTGCAGCCCCACCACGAACAGCACCTTCACCAGGTCCTCGCGCAGCTCCGCCTCCGGATAGTCGAACCGGTGGGACACCTCGCGCAGCTCCGCCCTGCCCTGCGACATGATCCAGGGAACCAGCTCCAGCATCCGCACAAGCCGGTCTCTGGCGCTCAGCCGGCTCATCGGCTCAACCCCTCGAGCCAGGCCACCATGTCGGCGCGCAGTTCGGGGGGCCCGAGTATCTCGGCATGCTCGAGGAACTCCAAGACTACCGACCGGAAGGCAGCGGGGCTGCGAACCACCACCTCGAATACCGCCGAGCCGTCGGACTCCCGCGTCGATGGTGCCTGGCCGAGCCGCCGGGTTGCCCAAACCGCCTGTTCAGGGTCCACCTTCAGCATGGCGGTGACCGGTGGGGCGGCCCCGAACTTCCACGGCTGCAACGAAATCCAGCCTGCGGGGCCCTCCGGCTGGTGGAAGCCGCCGGGAGAGCCCAGCTCGACCCGGCCTTCAATTCGATCCACCCGGAAGGTGCGCCTGTCCTCGCGCCCCCGGTCGTGGCCGGCCACATACCAGTGGCCCTGATCGAAAGCCAGGGTCCACGGCTCCACCGCCCGGTGCCGGCCTCCGTAGGCGAAGCCCGCCACCCGCTGCTCGGTGACCGCCTGGAAGAGGTCGGCCAGCGCCGGGTGTGCGGGCACCGCGGCCAGCTCGGCCTCCGTCGCTTCCCCCACCCGGCCGCCCAGCTTCCACAACGCTTCGGGCCCCGAGACCCCGTCGAAGCGGACCGCGGTAGCAGCCCGGTGGAGCGCGGCGAGCTCGTCGGCCTCGAAGTCCATCTCAGGCAGCGAATAGTCCTGCTTTCGGATGCGGTACCCCAGGGTCTCCCGCTCCTGGCCCGGCACCGGCCCGGAGATGACCGGTATCTCGGCATCGGCCAACTCGTTCATGTCCCGGTGGAAGGCCCGCTTGGCCGCCAGCCGGTTCTCGGGATAGCCCGCCGAGTCGGCCCCCCGGGCCACGCCCACCCGGGCGTGGATCTCTTCGATGGACAAGAAGCGGGGGGTGTCGATCAACGCGGCGATGAGCCGAAGCAGGCGCTCCAATCTGACCTGTTCCGGCTTTCGCCTCGCCCCGGCCGTCATCAGCGCCCCTCTTCCGGCTCTCTCATGGCTGTCACAGGGATTCGATCAGCTTCTCAACCCGCTCATCATGGGCTCGGAACGGGTCCTTGCAGAGGACAGTCCGCTGGGCCTGGTCGTTGAGCTTCAGATGCACCCAGTCCACGGTGTAGTCCCGCTTGCGCTCCTTGGCCCGCCGGATGAACTCTCCCCGGAGCCGGGCCCGGGTGGTCGCCGGCGGGTTCTCCACTGCGTGGTTGATCTCGTCGTCTACGCACATCCGCTCGGCCAGACCCCGGTCCTGCATCCGGTAGAAGAGGCTGCGCGACCGGTTGACGTCATGGTACTGGAGGTCGACCAGGGCCACTCGAGCGTCGCTGAGATCGAGGTCGTGGCGCTCGCGATAGGCCTCGATCAGGTGGAATTTCATCACCCAGTCGCATTCCCGGGTCAGCCCGAGGGGTTCTTCAGCGATCTGGGTCAGGCAGTGCTCCCACATTTGCAGCGCCTGTTTGTCCTGGGGCTCCAGGTCGCGGCTGTCCGCGTATTTGAGCGCGCGGTCGAGATATTCGGACTGGATGTCCAGCGCGCTGGCCTCGCGTCCGCTGGCCAGGCGGATCCGCCGGGTGCAGGTCGGATCGTGGCTGATCTCCCGGATGGCCCGGATGGGGTTGTCCAGCGTCATGTCCCGCAGCGCCACGGACGGATCCTCCATCATGCGCAGCAGGATGCTGGTGGCCCCGGCCTTCAAGAAGGTGGCGTACTCGCTCATATTGGAGTCGCCCACGATCACGTGCAGCCGCCGGTACCGCTCGGCGTCGGCGTGGGGCTCGTCTCGGGTGTTGATGATCGGCCGCGAGCGGGTGGTGGCGCTCGAGACCCCCTCCCAGATGTGCTCGGCCCGCTGGCTCATGCAGTACGCGGCCCCTCGGGCGGTCTGGAGCACCTTGCCCGCCCCGGCGTAGATCTGGCGGCTGACCAGGAACGGGATCAGCACCTCCGCGTATTCCGAGAAGTCATCTTGTCGGCTGGTCAGGTAGTTCTCGTGGCAGCCGTAGCTGTTGCCGGCCGAATCGGTGTTGTTCTTGAACAGGTAGATGTCCCCCTGGATTCCCTCCTCGCGCAGCCGCAGCTCGGCGTTCTCGATCAGCGTCTCAAGGATGCGCTCGCCCGCCTTGTCGTGGGCCACCAGTTCGTAGACCGAGTCGCACTCCGGGGTGGCGTACTCGGGGTGGGAGCCCACATCGAGGTAGAGCCGGGCGCCGTTCACCAAAAAGACGTTGCTGCTGCGACCCCACGACACGACCCGGCGGAACAGATAGCGCGCCACCTCGTCGGGGCTCAGCCGGCGGTGGCCCCGAAGGGCGCAGGTGACGCCGTACTCGTTCTCGATCCCGAAGATTCGCCGTCGCACGTCTAGTCGTTCTCTCCTTCGAGGACAGGGCGTTGCATGTCGAGGCCTACTCCCCTTCAAGGCCGAGACGGTCCATCAGCCCAAAAGCCCGGCCAGCTCGTCGTCTTCGATTCGCTGGAAGGCCCGCCGACCGGATTCCCGCACCAATATGGCCACTTCAAGGTCGGCTGCTTCCAACACCCGCTCCTCGCCCGACAGCGCCGCGGCCGCCGCCTTGACGGCATCGCCTCTTTCCCAGTCCCGGTCGTAGGCCTCGCCCAGCCGCTCGGCGATCGAGTCGGCCTCCCCCCCCAGCACGGTGTAGCCCGACTCGTCGTTCACGGTGCCGTCGTAGAGAACGTGGAACATCTGATCTCCACCGGGGCCAGGCGCTACCTCGGCCACCAGGATCTCCACCTCCATCGGCTTCATCTCATGGGTGAAGGTCTGTCCCAGCACCTGTGCGTACTGGTTGGCCAGGCTCCGGGCATCGACGTCCTCGCGGCTGTAGGTGTAGCCCTTGAGGTCGGCGTGGCGCACCCCGGCGATGCGAAGCTGGTCGAACTCGTTGTAGCGGCCCACCCCGGCAAAGGCGATGCGGTCGTAGATCTCGCTCACTTTGCGCAGGGTGCTGGATCGGTTCTCCGCGCAGATCAAGATGCCTCCGCCAATGCTGAGCGCGGCGAGGGCCCGACCCCGGGCAATGCCCTTGCGGGCGAAGTCGGCCCGGTCCTTCATCATCTGCTCGGGTGCGACGTAGAAGGGCATGGTCATCGCTGGTTTCCCCCTCGGCTCTCCAGACCGGCCAGGAGGCCGCGGAACCGCGCCTCCACGTCAGCGTCGGCCACTCGCTCAAATCCACCGGCGCCGATGACCGCTATCACCGGATAGATGCCCCGGACCAGATCGGGACCCCCGGTGGCCGAGTCCTCCTCCGCGGTGCGGAACAGGGCCGACACCGCCAAGTCGATCATCTCGTCAGCTTCGGCGCCAGGCCGGTAGCCCAGCTTGACCACCGTTGCCGCGTGCAGGCTCCCGGAGCCCCCCACCGCGTACTCCCGCTCCTCGTAGCGGCCGCCGGTCACATCGTACTGGAACAGGCGCCCCTCCCCGCGTCCGGTGTCGTAGCCGGCGAACAGCGGGACCACCGCGAATCCCTGCATCGCTGCGGGCAGGTTGTTGCGAACCAGCATGGCGAGCTGATTGGCTTTGCCGTCGAGGCTGAGCGTCTTGCCCTCCACCTTCTCGTAGTGCTCGAGCTGCAACTGGAACAGCCGCACCATCTCCATGGCCGGTCCGGCGGCGCCGGCAATGGCCACCCCGGAGTGCTGATCGGCAGGGAACACCTTCTCGATGGTCCGGTGGCTTATGAGGTGGCCGGCCGTGGCCCGGCGATCCCCGGCCATCACCACTCCCTGGAGGCAGCGGATGGCGACCACCGTGGTGGCATGGACAATGGAGGCATCGGCCGCCGGGGCGCCGGGCACCGGCGGGGTCAGCCCGGTGGAGCGCAGAAGCGCCGAGAAGTTGGGACCCGGGTCGCCCCCGGCTTCGAATAGGGGCAACGTCACGGCTTGAAGACTACCGCTACTGTCCGCCCTTTTGGATATACGACTTCACGAAGTCCTCCGCGTTGGACTCCAGCACCTCGTCGATCTCGTCGAGCAGATCGTCGAGCTCGGCCTTCAACTCCTCGCCCTGGCCGGAAGCCGCCGGGGCCTCGGGGGCCTCGGAATGCTCGCGCTGGGGCGCCGGCTTTTTGATCTGCTCTCGCTCTGCCATCTCCATCCCCTCGTGGCTGGGTGCGTGTCGATCACGATACCGCGCCGACCCCGAAGCGGGGGCAAATCGTGGGCTGCTTCAGCGGGTCTGTTGGTCCCGGAGGCGGGCCAGCAGCTCGACTGCGGTATCGCAGTCGGCGAGGAGTCGGCCGACATGGGCCGCCGTGCCCCGGGCAGGCTCCATCATGGGAACCCGCCGCAGCGGCTCTTCGCCTACATCGAACACAACCGAGTCCCAGTTGGCGGCCACGATGCTAGACGCCCACCGCTTCAGGCACTGGCCGCGGAAGTAGGCCCGGGTGTCGCTCGGCGGCTCGGAGACGGCCGACCGCGCGTCAAGGGGGGAGACCAGTGCTTCTAAGCCCGCCCGCGCCGCCACCGACCGCTCTGGCCGCAGGTCGTGGTACTGGAGGTCGAGGGCGGCCAGCCGGGCATCATCGGGACGCAGGCCGTGGCGCTCGGCCAGCCCTTGGACCAACCGGTGCTTGGCTACCCAGTCGAGTTGGCCGGCCATGCTCACGGGGTCGGCCTCCAAGCCGGCCAGCACCTGCTCCCACCGATCGAGCACCATCTCGCCCACTGGGCCGCCGACTGCGTCGAGCCCGTGGCTGTCGGCGTACTTGCGGGCTTGGTCCAACAGGTCCCATTGGATATCCAACGCAGTGGCGGAAGCCCCGTCGGCCATCTCCAACGGCGCGGCCAGGCCCAAGTCGTAGGAAACCTGCCGCATGGCCTGCACCGGGGAGCGGAACCGGAATTCACGGGCCAAGAAATCGTCCTCGACCATGGCCAAGACCACGGCCGTGGTCCCCACCTTGAGGAAGGTGGCCACCTCCGACATGTTGGCGTCGCCGGTTATGACGTGCAGGCGGCGGTAGTGCCGGGCATCGGCGTGGGGCTCATCGCGAGTGTTGATGATGGGCCGCTTGAGCGTGGTCTCAAGGCCGACCTCCTCCTCGAAGAAGTCGGCCCGCTGCGTGATCTGGAACGGCACCTCCCTGGTGGTGAGGCCGGGGGCCTCGGCGCCGACTTTGCCCGAGCCGGTGAAGATCTGGCGGGTCACCAGATGGGCGGTGGCGTGGACCACGATGTGGGAGAAGGGGGTGGTCCGGGCCATGAGGTAGTTCTCGTGGCAGCCATAGCTGTTGCCCTTGCCGTCGGAGTTGTTCTTGTACACCACCAGCGCCTGGCCGGGGGGCAGCACCGCGGCGGCGGCCTCCATCGAGCGGATCAAGATCAGCTCGGCTGCCTTGTCATAGCGGGTCGCGTCCAAGGCGTTGCTGCACTCGGGAGTGGACAGCTCGGGATGGGCGTGGTCGACGTAGTAGCGGGCGCCGTTGGTGAGCACCGCGTTCACCAGATGGGTCTCCATCTCCGGAGCCAGCGATCCCGGGGGAGCGATGCCGCGGATGTCGTTGCCGGGCTTCTCGTCCTCGAAGTCCCAACTCACTCCCTTCGCCGGCCCGCCCTCCCCGGTGCGCTCGACTTCCGACAGGTAGGAGTTGATGAGCAGCGACGAGGCCGTGATGGGATTGGCGTCTTCGGCCCCGGTGTGCGCAATCCCGAATTCGGTCTCGATGCCGCAGATCTTGGGAACCGCCATGGCTGGCACGCTAGCGGAGTCGGGCTGTCCGACCGGTGGTTGTCGAGGCTAGAGGTACTGGCCGGGGCCGATGGCCTCGATGGACCGCCCGCCCTGGCTGGTCTCCTCACTCGACAACAGGGTGCGGACGAACACGATCCGCTCCCCCTTCTTGCCGGAGATCTTGGCCCAGTCGTCGGGGTTCGTGGTATTCGGCAAATCCTCGTGCTCCCGGTACTCCTGGTGGACGGACTCGAGCAGATCGTTGACGTGGATGCCCGCCGCTCCCCCCGCCAGCAGGCGTTTGATGGCCAGCTTCTTGGCCCTGCGGACCACGTTCTCGATCATGGCCCCCGAGGCGAAGTCCTTGAAGTACATGATCTCCTTGTCGCCGTTCTGGTAGGTGACCTCCAAGAACTGGTTGCGCTCCTCCTCCGAGTACATCTCGGCCACGGTCTGCTCCACCATGGCCTGGATGGCCTTGTCGGGGTCGCCGCCGCCTGGCCCCTCCACCATTTCTGCGGCAATGGGCACCTCAGGGGTGAGATAGCGGGAGAAGATGGCGCAGGCCGCGTCGGTGTGCGGGCGCTGGATCTTGATCTTCACGTCCAAGCGGCCCGGCCGAAGTATGGCGGGGTCGATGAGGTCTTCCCGATTCGACGCCCCGATGACGATGACGTTTCGCAGCGCCTCGACCCCGTCGATCTCGGCCAAGAGCTGAGGCACGACGGTGGACTCCATATCAGAGCTGATCCCAGTGCCGCGGGTGCGAAAGAGCGACTCCATCTCGTCGAAGAACACGATCACCGGCCAGCCCTCGGCCGACTTCTCCCGAGCCCGCTGGAACACCAGCCGGATCTGGCGCTCGGTCTCGCCCACGTACTTGTTCAGCAGCTCCGGGCCTTTGATGTTCAAGAAGTAGGACCGGGCCTCGCGGTCGGGGCTCATGTCGGCCACCTTGCGGGCCAGGGAGTTGGCCACCGCCTTGGCGATCAGGGTCTTGCCGCAGCCGGGGGGGCCGTACAACAAGATGCCCTTGGGGGCGGGCAGCTGGTACTCGGCGAACAGATCGTGGTGGATGAAGGGGAGCTCGACCGCATCGGTTATCTGCTCGATCTGCTCGTCGAGCCCTCCGACCTGCTCGTAGGTGACGTCGGGCACCTCCTCCAACACGAGGTCCTCGACTTCGGGCCGGGGGAGGCGCTCGACCAGCAGGCCCGAGCGGGAGTCCATGAGGGCGGTGTCCCCGCTCCTGAGCGGCTGGCCGATCAAATCGGTGGCCAGCTCCACCACCCGCTCCTCGTCGGCCCGGCCCACGATGAGGGCCCGCAGGCCGCCGCTGAGCAGCTCCTTGACGATCACCACCTCGCCGGTGCCGTCGCCCACTCGCGCCAGCACCACGTTGAGCGATTCGTTCAGCACCACCTCTTGGCCTCGGCTCAGCTCGTCGGACTCGATCTCAGGATGGAGAGCGACCCGCATCTTCCGGCCTCCGGAGAACACGTCCACGGTTCCGTCGTCGTTGCGGCCCAGCAGCGTTCCGTAGGCCGAAGGCGGCTGGGTGAGCTTGTCTACTTCCTCGCGCAGAGCCGAGATGTGCTCTCGGGCCTCGCGGAGTGTATAGGTGAGCTTCTCGTTTTGAGAGACGGCCTTGGCCAGCTGTCCTTTTGTCTCCAGCAGCCGCTCTTCCAGGGTGCGCACCCGCTTGGGGGCGTCTTGAAGCCGCTGGCGGAGAACGGCCACTTCTTCTGTCAACGCCGCTAGCTCCCCAGCCGAAGACGCCTGCTCCTTTGGGGCCTCCTCAGCCGCTCTATCGCCGTCAGCCATACCGGCCCGACTCTACACGCCCCCAACCCGGTTGCCGACGCACGTCCGCTGGGCGCCGCCAATGCTCTGACGGGAATTCCCGCGGCGAAGCGGAAATCGAATGCCGGTCGGTTACACTGATAACGCACTCGGGCGTCTACCATTGATCGTGATCATGATTGATCGTGATTGTGGTTCGCCATCAGACGTGAAAGGGCTCAACACCAATGCAAATGAAGGTCTGGATCGATCAGGATCTCTGCACTGGTGACGGGCTGTGCGAAGAGATTGCCCCCGATGTCTTCACGCTCCTTGACGACGGTCTGGCCTATGTGAAAGAGGGCGACAAGGTGTTCAGCGAGCCTGGCGGCGTCGAAGGGCTGGCCATCGTGCCCGAAGGCCAAGAAGAGGCAACCATAGAGTCGGCGGAAGAGTGCCCGGGAGAGTGCATCTTCATCGAGGTCTGATCCGAGTTCGCCGCTAGTCGGCGAGTCTCCTCGCGGTGGTCACGAAACCGGTGTGGCCCACCATTCGATGCTCGGGCCTGACTGCGTCGCCCTTGATGTGCCAGCCCCGGTGGAGTATCTCCACGGTGGAGGTCTGGGCCCAAGCACCCGCCTCGCAGGCTTCACGCAGCCGAGCGGCCTGCACGATGCTCGGGGTGTAGGCCACCAGGATGCCGCCGGGGCGCAACGAGGCGCCGGCGTGGAGCACCGCTTGCCAGGGTTCGGGCAGGTCCAACACCACTCGGTCCAACCCCTCGGCCTCAATGCCCTGGTAGCAGTCCCTGACCTCCACCCGGTACCGGCCGGCCTCCTCGGCCCCGAGGAAGCCCCTCACGTTCTCAACCGCCTGCTGGGCGAAGTCTTCTCGGATCTCATAGCCCAGAACCTCGGCCCCGGCCCGCAGCAGGCTCAGTGACAGCGCCCCTGATCCCACCCCCGACTCCAGCACCCGGGCGCCGGGGAACACGTCGGCCTGCATCACGATGGCTGCGCTGTCCTTAGGGTACACCACCTGGGCCCCGCGGGGCATCTTCAGCACGTAATCGGAGAGGGTGGGGCGCCAGACGGTCAGCTCGGCGTTGCGGCTTGTCCGAACTTGCACCCCCTCGGCCCCGCCGATCAACGCGTTGTGGCCCACCGATCCTGCATGGGTGTGGAACTCGCGGCCCTCTTCCAGCTTGATCAGGTAGCGCCGGCCCTTCCGGTCGGTCAAAAGGACCAGTTCGCCGGCTTCGAGCGCCCGGCTCATCCTCCAAGACGCGGCACTGAGCCGCGGGGGGCGAAGCCTGCGGCCGCCGGGCCGCGGGGGGCGAAGCCTGCGGCCGCCGGGCCGCGGGGGGCGAAGCCTGCGGCCGCTGGGCACAATCCGAAGCGGGGGATCCAGCCCATGTCCCGGTTCACTCGGGGTGGTCGGGCCGGTGGGAGATGAGCAGACCCTCTCCCGGGCGCAGCTCTTCAGTCGACACCGTTCGCATCCGTCTGGTGCCGGCGAAGCGGCCCACCAGTCGAATTGCCCCGGCCAAGGCGCCCAAAACGAGCCATCCCCGGCGCCCGCCCAGCAGGCCGCGGACGATGCCCTGACGCTGGAGATAACCCAGGGGCCCGGCCATGGTCCGAATCCGGTCAGACCCTGCGGACTTCGACCACGGTCCGGTTGGCTCGGCCGCGCCGCCTTCCCAGCCAGAAGGCCACCACGGCCAGGGCTCCGATTGCCGCCATGCCCGCGCCCAGCAAGGGAGTGCGAGCTGCTTCGGCCTTTTGGCCAAGGTCGCCCCTCAACTCTCGGAACTTGTCCCTGATGTCGTCTCGGCTGATGACCTCGTGGGCTGCTGAGGTTTCGCTCACCGGCGGTCTCCCTTCGACAGCCATGCCCTGACCGCGGCTGCGGCCGCCAGTACCACCACGACTCCGGCGAGCACAACCACATAGGGCAGGGCGCTCATGTTGCCGCCGAACGTTCCGGCCGCCTCAGTCTGAAGCAGGCGCAGCCCGGCAACCGCCAAAAAGACCAACCCCACCCCGATGCTCAACGCGCCGAGAATGCCGAGCTTCAGTGTTCTTCCCAGCTTGGTCAGCGGAGCCACGACCTCTTGGCGGGCATAGCCCACCACGAGGCCCTTCAACTCTTCCAACACCTTCTGGGGCGAACTGGCCACAGCAGCCGCTTTTGAACGCATGGGCGATTGTCCTCCCGCGAGTCTCTCCGGCGACTGGCAGCCTATCCCGGCGAACCCCCCTATCCCATCTCAATTCTGGCTCGGGCCAGCTCTTCGGCGTCGGCGAGGAGGGCGGCAAGCTGCTCCATCCGCTGAGCGGCGTCGGCCGCGGCCAAGAGTTGCTGGCGATCCATCGGCCCCAGAGGGGACAGGGCGGCAAGCTGCCAGAGTGCGGTCGAGGGGTCGTCGGAGGCCTCGAAGCCGGCCGGCGGTCCAGGCGCCCCCAGTTCGGACCGCAAGGCCAGCACTCGGCGCCAGGCGGCTACAACCGGCGCCAGCCCGGCGTTGGCCCTCTCCGCCTCCTCATCGCTGAGGCGCCCGTCGGGCCAGTCTTGGACCTCGGCTCGGGGATACGGGTCGTCTTCCAGCCAGCGGCGCACTCGAACCCGGCGGACGCCGCCGGTGATAAGGCCCCAGCGACCGTCGGGAAACTCCTGGGCTTCGATGATTCTGGCCACCGTGCCGACGTCGGTGCGGACGTCGCCGCCTCCCACCTCGCTGCCCCTCTCAATGAGGACCACCCCGAATTCCCGGTCGCCGGCCAAACAGTCGCCGGCCATCTTCCGGTAGCGGGGCTCGAAGACATGGATGGGCACCACCATGGTGGGCAGCAACACCATGCCCAGCGGGAACATGGCCATGGCCTGTCTCTCGCCCATCACCGGGCCATCGATATCGACAGGGCGGCCGCTTCGGCCGCGGCTTCGACTGCGTCAGCCGACACGGATCTCTTCGAGCTGGATGTCGTCAAGACTCGGCTGAGCCTCGAGCGTGGCCAGGTGGCTCACGATGCGGCCCTCCAACTCCCGAACCGCTTGGTTGTCGGCCGCGTCCGGCTGGTTGGCGATGAAGGCGAACACAAGCTCCTGGCCGCGGCCGATGTCGATGTAGCCCGCCATCACGGTGGTGTTGGACGCCCCGCCGGAGAGCACCCTGAGTCGGCCGGGGTCGTCGACGCGGGCGAACCGGCCCGGCAATGGGCCGGGTTCTGCGGCGGTGGGCAGCAGCTCGTGGAAGAAGGGGCTGAACTCCGCGCTGTCCAAGAGCGCGGTGAACACCGGACAGGTGGCGGAGTTGGCCGGGTCATGCCCGGAGCCGTCGAGCTGGAACAGCTGGGACTCTCGGCTGTTGACGCCGATGCCCGCCAGCATCGTCTCGACCGCCCGCGCTCCGGCTTGCGTGCTTCCCGTGCCCGAGGTGGCCAGCCCGATTTCTTTGAGCAGCAGTTCGGCGGTCTCGACATCGCGGTTGTCGAGGATCTGCCGGTAGTAGGAGGAGAGGGGCGCTGACTCGATGGCGCCCAGGACGAATGTCTCCTCGTCGGCGGGAACCGCCTCGGAGCGGGGGCTGCGCCGGATGACCACGTTGCGGGCTTCGAGCATGTCGTCAAACAGCGCGGCGGCGTAGAACGGCGGATCCTCGGCCGCCAGGTAGCCCGCACCATCTTCGGGGATCTCCTCCGGAGCGTTCCCGCCGGCCTCTCCGCTCGCAGAGGCCGCCGCAGAAGGGGGGAACTGCACCCAGCCGTCATCGAATTGCAGCGCCTGCAGCGTGCCGATGTTCTCGGATTCGACCAGCGTCTTTGGCCAGGAGCCGGCGTAGAGCAGATCGTCGTAGCGGGTGGCGTCTCCGACCACCGCGCCGGTGACCAGCACCAGGCCGGCGTCGACCAGGCTTTGGGCCAAATCCTCTATGGGAGTGTGCAGCCGGTTCTCGGCCTCGCCCAGCCTGGCGGCGAACTCCCGGGTCAACAGCAGTGGGTCGCCCCCGCCGAGGAGGTAGATGTCCCCGTTCACCACGCCGTTCTCCATCGGGACGGTGGAGCGTACCGAGGTGAGGAAGGTGTGGTCGGGGCCGAGTTCTTTGTGGGCGGCGGCTAGGGTCAGCAGCAGTGATGCCTCCGAAGGCATCACTGCGATGTTGGCGTTGCTCTCGTAGTAGGCGCTTTGCGTGACGCTGAGGCAGGCCGAGGGCGGCGCCGAGGCCATCATCTCGTCTAGCGCGTCGAAAAATCCGGGTTCGGTCAGCGGCGGAGCCAGCATGGCCGTCAGCCGGCGGGTGGAGACCAACGGGGTGCCGAGGCCGGAAGGCACCCTATCGTCGTCTGCCACTTCTCCCAGATTCCCCTGAAGCTCACCGTTCAGGTGGTTGGCGCCGAAAAGCGATGCCAGAGCGACCGCGAGAAGCAGAACGGGCGTGACGATCCGGCGCACGGCGGTCATCCTAGTGGTGTGTCTTTTTGCCGCCTAGATGACGTTGACGCCGGTCACCGCGACGGCGGCGAGCAGCGAAGCGGCACCGCGAGGCAACAACAGCAAGGGGGGTGCCGGGGCGATGCGGGACTGAACCTCATGTAACCCTACTTCGTCATCTAGGGTCACACCGGTGGCTGTCAAATCGGGCGGTCGGCTGTAGCCCATCGGGAGTTCCATCAGTGCAGATAGTGATCGCGATCGCAGTAGGGCTTGGCCTGACCCAGCTGGCCAATCTGGCCACCACGGTGTACCTGCACCGAGACTTGGCCCATAAGGCAGTGCAACTCCATCGTGGGCTTCGCAGCACCTTCAAGGTGTTCTTGTGGGCGGCCACTGGGATCTCCGCCCGGCAATGGGCCGCGGTCCACCGCAAACACCATGCCTACACCGACGCCCCCGAAGACCCTCACTCGCCGGCCCGGCTGGGCTGGCGGCGAGTGCTGCTCACCAATGCCGTGCTCTACCGCCGGTCGGCCCGAGACCCCCGGACCACTGAGCGCTATGCCAAAGACATACCGGTGACCGCGCCCGACCGCTGGCTGCTCAACCGCGGCATCATCGGGCTGGCCCTGGGAATAGCCGTGTTGGTTTGGTGGCTGGGCTGGGTGCCGGGCCTCGTGGCCGTGGCGGTTCACACGGTGGGCTACATAGGGTTGGGGGGCTCAGTGAACGGGGTGGCCCACACCTTCGGGCGCCGGCCGTTCGAGAACAGCGCCACCAATGTCACCTGGCTGGCCTGGCTCACCTGCGGGGAGGGCTACCACAACAACCATCACGCCGCCCCCACCTCAGCCCGGTTCGCTCGCCGCTGGTACCAATTCGACCTGGGGTGGTGGTTCATCAGCGCGGCCAGCAGGTTGCAGCTGGCCCAGATTCGCCACGCCGATGTCGACTCGCTGGCCGCTCGGGCCACCGCGTCGGTTCAGGCCGGGCCCCCCTCCTAACTCCACGCCGCGCTTTTCCACTGGTCCCGTCAGACACCGGGCTAGCGTGCAGGTCGTGAGCAGGTACGGAGCCGCCCTGTCCGAGCATCCCGATTCGGCCAGCGCCGCCGGTGAAGTCATCGGCGAGCTCCTGGAAACGGTCGGCCCGTCGCCCGATCTGGCCGTCCTGTTCGCCTCGGCCTCGCACCGAGAGGAAATCGGCGAGGTGGCAGATGCCGTCCACCGAGTTCTGGCCCCGGCCGCCCTGCTGGGAGCGACCGCGGTTTCGGTGATCGGCGGACCCCTCGAAGTGCAGGAGCGCCCCGCCGTCTCTCTCTGGGCGGCGGCGCAGTGCCCGGCCCAACCGGTTCGGATGGACGTGGTGGCAGGTCCCGACGGGGGGACGGTGAGGGGAATGCCCGACGCGGGGGAGGGAACCCTGCTGGTGCTCCCCGACCCTTTCTCCTTTCCTAGCGAGGCCCTGTTGAACGACAGGCTGGCCGTGAAGGTGGTGGGCGGGCTGGCCTCGGCCGCGGGCCGTCCGGGCGGCAACCGGCTGGTACTGGGCCATCAGGTCTTCAGCGACGGCGCGGCGGGGGTGCTCCTCGATCCTGGCGTCGAGGTTCGCACGGTGGTGTCTCAGGGATGCCGCCCAATCGGCCGGCCTTTCACCGTCACCAAGGCCGAGGGCAACATCGTGTTGGAGATGGGCGGCCGAACGGCCGTAGACCGGCTGCGAGAGACTCTGCTGGCGCTGGACGAGGCCGATCGCTCTCTGCTCGCCAAAGGGCTGCACATCGGCATCGTCATCGACGAGCACAAGCCCGATTTCGACCGGGGCGATTTTTTGATCCGCGGCCTGATCGGCGCCGACGAGGAGACCGGTGCGCTGGCGGTGGGCGATTCGGTGGGCGTGGGCACCACGCTCCAGTTCCAGGTGAGGGACGCGGCCACCGCAGACGAGGATCTCCGGGAGCTGATGGCGGGTGCCTCGGCCGGCTCGGCCCTGGTGTTCACCTGCAACGGCCGGGGCACCCACCTGTTCGACGGCCCCGACCACGATGCCGCCGTGGTTCACGAAGCCCTAGAGAGAGCGCCTGTGGCCGGAATGTTCTGTGCCGGCGAGTTCGGGCCGATCGCCGGCCGCAATTTCCTCCACGGCTTCACCGCCTCGGTGGTGCTGTTCCCGTGACCACCTGAAAGGATCGACCCTTCTATGGCCGCGTTTCCCGCCGCCCTCGAAGCTCAAGGCGTCAGCGTCATACGCGGCTTGGCCATGGACGCCCCCCACCGAGCCCGCTCCGGGCATCAGGGCACGGCGATGGCCATGGCGCCGCTGGCCCACGTGCTTTGGACCCGCATCCTGCGCTACGACGCCGAAGACCCCGCGTGGCCCGACCGGGACCGGTTTGTGCTCAGCGCCGGCCATGCCTCCATCTTGTTGTACTCGATGCTCCATCTGACCTGCCAAGGGCTCACCCTCGACGATCTGCGGGACTTCCGCCAATGGGGCAGCCGAACCCCTGGCCACCCCGAAGCCGGCCGCACCCCGGGCGTGGAGGTCACCACCGGACCGCTCGGCCAGGGAATCGCCAACGCCGCAGGCATGGCCGTGGCCGAGCGCTGGCTGCGCCACCGCTTCGGGGCCGAGGTGTGCGATCACCGGGTGTTCGCCCTGTGCAGCGACGGCGACCTCTCCGAGGGGATCAGCCATGAGGCGGCGTCATTGGCCGGGCACCAAGGCCTCGACCGGCTCATCTGCCTCTACGACGACAACCGGATCACCATCGACGGACCCACCGATCTCGCCCTTTCCGACGACGCCGCCGGACGCTTCGCCGCCTACGGCTGGCACATCGTGGACCTGGGCGAAGCGGCCGAGGATCTCGATGCCCTCGAAGCGGGCATCCGAACGGCGGTGGAAGCCGAGGGCGCTCCCTCCCTGGTCATCGTGCGCAGCCATATCGCCTACCCCTCCCCCGGCCAGACCGACAGCCACGAGGCCCACGGCTATTCGCTGTTCGACGATGAGATCGCCGCCACCAAGGCGGCCATGGGGATGGCGGCCGATGAGTCGTTCTACACGCCGCCCGAGGTAGTCGAGGCCTACCGGGCGGCCGGCCGCCGGGGCGCCTCCGAGCGAGCGGCTTGGCTGAGGCGCGTGGAGGCTCTCGGCGCCCGACGCCCGGAGTATGAGGCCTGCTTGGCCGGCCGGGGCCTCCCCGGCTGGGAGCAAAAGCTGCCGTCGTGGCCGGCCGGGCGGTCGGTGGCAACCCGCAAGGCCAGCTCCGAATGCCTGAACGCCATGGCCGACGCAGTCCCCGGCCTGCTGGCAGGCGGCGCCGACCTCACCGGCAACACCGGTACCGGACTCTCCGGCGCCGAACCGCTCGGCCCGGCCCACCCGGCGGGGCGCCAGCTCTACTTCGGCATTCGCGAGCATGCCATGGGAGCAATGCTCAATGGGGCGGCGATGCACGGCGGCGTGGTCCCGATCGGCGGCACCTTTCTGGTGTTCAGCGACTACATGAGGCCCGCGGTGCGCCTCGCCGCGCTATCTGAGGCCCACGCCATCTTCGTGTGGAGCCACGACTCGGTGGGCGTCGGCGAGGACGGCCCCACCCACCAGCCGGTCGAGCAGGTCATGTCGCTGCGGGCCATCCCCGGTCTCCGGGTGTTCCGGCCCGCTGACGGCAACGAGGTGGCCCAGGCGTGGCGGCTGGCCGTCGACCTCGACGGCCCCAGCGCCATGATCCTGACCCGCCAGAACGTCCCCACCCTGGAGGCGACCGCGACGGCCGGCGGGGTGGATCGAGGGGCCTACACCCTGGCGGACTGCCCCGAGCCCGAAGTGATCCTGGTGGGAACGGGCAGCGAGGTCTCGGTGTGCGCGGACGCCGCAGTCGCGCTCGGCGACCAGGGCATCGCAGCCCGGGTGGTGTCCATGCCCTGCTGGGAGCTGTACGCCGCCCAGAGCCCGGACTACCAAAACGGCGTGCTGTTGCCGGACGTGCCCAAGCTGTCGGTGGAGGCAGGGGTGACGTTGGGCTGGGAGCGGTGGGTGAACCTTCCGGTGGGCATCGACCGCTTCGGCGCCTCAGCGCCGGGGTCGGTGGTATTGGACAAACTGGGCATGAACCCGGCCAACGTCGCCGCCTGTGCCGCGTCGCTGGTCAACAGCGGGGGGCCGAGGCGATGAGCAGGCTGCACGACTTGTACCGCGACCACGGCCAGAGTCCCTGGCTGGACAACCTCCGGCGAGAGTGGATCAACAGCGGCGAGCTGCACCGCTGGGTGCAGCGGGGAGTGCGGGGGCTCACCTCCAACCCCAGCATCTTCCAGAAGGCCATGACCTCGGGCCATCAGTACGACGAGCAGTTCGCCGGTCTGCTGGCCGGCGGGATGGGCGTGGCCGACGCCTACTGGGAGCTGGTGCTCGCCGATATCGCCGGAGCGCTCGATGCGCTGGCCCCGGTACACGAGGAGAGCGGTGGCCTCGACGGCTTCGTGTCGGTGGAGGTGGACCCCGCGCTGGCCCGGGACGCCGAGACCACCCTGGCCGCAGCCCGGGCCCTCGATCAGCGCGTCGGCCGTCCCAACCTCTATGTGAAGATCCCCGGCACCGCGGAGGGCTTGCCCGCCATCCAGACCATGACCGCTGAGGGCCGAAGCGTCAACGTGACCCTGCTGTTCTCCCTCCACCGCTACGCCGAGGTCATCGAGGCCTACCTCCGCGGTCTGGAGGACCGCCCCGGCGATCTCTCCGGCGTCTCCGGGGTGGCCTCTTTCTTCATCAGCCGCACCGACACCGAGGTCGACCGCCGCCTCGAGGCCCTTGGAACCCCCGAGGCCCTGGCCTTGCGGGGCCAGACTGCGGTGGCCCAGGGCCAGGTGGCCTACCAGATCTTCAAGCACAAGTTCTCAGGACCTCGCTGGGAGGCCTTGGCCGCCCGGGGAGGGCGGGTGCAACGGCCGCTGTGGGCTTCCACTTCCACCAAGAACCCGGCTTATCCTGACACTCTGTATGTGGACCAGCTCATCGGACCCGACACCGTGAACACGCTGCCCGACGCCACCTTGGAGGCATTCGCCGACCACGGCGCACTGGCCCGGACCGTGGACGCCGACCCCGACGCGGCCCAGGCCGTCCTCGACGCGGTCGCCGATGTCGGCGTCGACTTGGAAGCAGTCGCCGACCGGCTGGAAGACGAGGGGGTGTCGGCCTTCGTGAAATCGTTCGACGATCTGCTGGAGAGCCTGGCCGCCACCGCCGACCGGTTGACGCAGGACCGACGGGCCGAATCCGGTTGTTCAGGGCGAACGGACGGCGCTCGGTGACCGTTGCAATCGCCGGCAGCCGCCACCGCTTAGAGCTGAGCCTCGAAGACCTGATGGCCGAGGCTCGAGCCATTCGGGATCGGGTCTATGGCACCCTGGTCACCTACTCTCCCAAAGTGTTCATCCCCCTCACCATGCTGTGCCGGGACAAGTGCGGATACTGCACGTTCGCCCAGCCGCCCGCCCGCTTGGAGTCACCGTATCTGAGCGAGCAAGAGGTGCTGGCCATTGCCGAGGCCGGAGCAGCAGCAGGCTGCCACGAGGCTCTCTTCACTCTGGGCGAACGCCCCGAACTGCGCTACCCGGACGCCGCCGAGTGGCTGGGCGCCCACGGCTTCGACTCCACGGTGGACTACTTGGCCCACGCCGCCCGGCTGGTGGTGGAAAAGACGGGGCTGCTGCCCCATGCCAACGCCGGCGCGCTCCACCCCGACGAACTGGCCCTCCTTCGCCGGGTTGCGCCATCGCAGGGCATGATGCTGGAGACGCTGGCCAACCTGGCCTGCCACCGAGGATCGCCCGACAAGGCCGCCAAGCGGCGACTGGCCACCCTCGACGCTGCCGGAAAGCTGGCCATCCCGTTCACCACCGGAATTTTGGTGGGCATCGGCGAGACCAGGGCCGACCGAATCGAGGCGCTGGAGGCCATCGCCGCCTCCCATCGGCGCTGGGGCCATGTCCAAGAGGTCATCGTCCAGAACTTCCTGCCCAAGCCGGGCACCGCCATGCAGACCGCTTCGGCCTGCGATCGCGACGAGTACCTGGAGGCCATCGCCCTGGCCCGCCTCATCCTCCCCGAAGAAGTCCGTCTCCAGGCCCCTCCCAACTTGTCCGACGACTTCGGCCGGCTCCTCGATGCCGGCATCGACGACTGGGGCGGGGTTTCGCCGGTCACCGCCGACCATGTGAACCCCGAACGTCCCTGGCCGGCCCTTGAGCGCTTGCGATCGGCGACCGAGGCCCGGGGGTTCGCCTTGGCTCCCCGGCTGACGGTGTATCCCCAGTACGCTCTCGAACCCGAGCGCTGGCTGGACCCCGACATGCGGTTCCCGGTGCTCGACCGCAGCGACGCCGAGGGACTCGGACGACCCGACGACGCCGGCTGGTACTCCGGTGCTGACGCCCTGCCCCCGCAATTGCTCGCGCCATCGTCCGACGAGGGCCGCGGCCCGGCCCGCCCAGACCCCTCGCCGACGGCGCGGGGTATCCGGGCGAAGGCCGGCCGCGGCGCAGCGGGAGGGGCGGTGGGCGAAGTGGTCGCCGGAGTGCGGGCCGGCCAAGAGGTCGGCGTCGAGGAGATCGTGACGCTGTTCCGGGCTCGGGGGCCTGAGGTACACGCGGTGGCGGCGCTGGCCGACGAGTTGCGCCGGGCCGCGGTGGGCGACGAGGTCACCTGGGTGTCCAACCGCAACATCAACTACACCAACGTCTGCACGTTCAAGTGCCGGTTCTGCGGATTCTCCAAAGGGCCGTTGTCGCTCAACCTGCGCGGCGACCCTTACCTGCTGAGCTTGGACGACATCGCCGAGCGCGCCGCGGAAGCGGCTGAGGCCGGTGCCACCGAGGTCTGCCTCCAGGGCGGCATCCACCCTGATTTCGACGGCGACTACTACATCGACGTCACCCGTGCGGTGAAGGACGCCGCGCCCGGCATCCATGTCCACGGCTTCACCGCGCTCGAGGTGACCGAGGGGGCCCGACGGCTCGAAGAGCCGCTGGCCGACTATCTGCGCCGGCTGATGGACGCCGGCCTGCGCTCGCTACCCGGCACTGCGGCCGAGATCCTCGACGACGAGATCCGAGCGGTGATCTGTCCCGACAAGATCGACACCGACGAATGGCTGGACGCGCACCGCACCGCCCACGGCATCGGGCTGCGATCCAATGTGACCATCATGTTCGGCACGGTGGAGCGGCCCGTCCACTGGGCGCGTCATCTGGTGCGCACCCGCGAGCTCCAAAAGGAGACGGGCGGGTTCACCGAGCTCGTGCCCCTGCCCTTCGTCCACATGGCCGCTCCCCTCTACCTGCAGCGGCGGTCGCGGCGGGGGCCCACCTTCCGCGAGGCGCTGCTCATGCACGCCGTGGGCCGGATCGCGTACCACGGCTGGATACACAACATCCAGGCCTCCTGGGTGAAGCTGGGCATGGCCGGTGCCGGCCAGATGCTGCGGGCCGGAGTGAACGATCTCGGCGGCACCCTGATCAACGAGAACATCTCTCGGGCCGCAGGCGCGTCCCACGGCCAGCATGCTGGCGTGGACGACCTCCGCGCCCTCTGCGCTCCCCTGGGCCGCCCCCTCCGCCAACGCACCACGCTCTACGGCGAAGCGGATATCTGAGTCGCCTGTTCCGAAGAGGTGCGCTCGAGCGCAAGTGAGCCTCTTGGCCTCACGCGTCGGGAGTACGCTGGCTAGGTGGCATCCAGTGGATTCACCGATGATCACCTCGCCCAGCTGATGGCGAGCATTGAGTCTGATCTCGTAGAGCGCAAGAGAGCACTGTCCGGCGGTGCCGCCGAGAAAACATGCCGCAGCATTTGCGCATTCGCCAACGACCTCCCCGGTCACGGCAGCCCTGGGGTCATCTTTATCGGAGCAGAAGACGAAGACGGCAGCTGCTCTGGACTCGATATCGATGATGCGCTCTTGAAGCAGATCGCCGATCTTCGCGATGACGGACGGATTTTACCGCGACCTTCGATGAGCGTGGAGAAACGCGAACTCGACGGTTGCAGCGTCGCCGTGGTTATCGTTCATCCTGCCCTGCTTCCCCCCGTGCGCTACAAGGGCAGAGCGTGGGTGCGGGTCGGTCCCACGGTGCGCTTGGCAAGCCCAGAAGACGAGCGGCGCCTTGCCGAGCGGCGCCGGGCTTTGGATGTGCCCTTTGATCTGCGGCCCGCTGGCGGGGCCAACCTGTCAGACGTCGACCTTGACCACATCGAGCGCCACTACCTGCCCCGAGCGGTGGCAGCCGATGTGCTCGAGCAGAATCAGCGAGCCCTTGAAGAGCAGTTAGGTTCACTGCGGCTCACGCGGGACAGGAGTCCCACCTGGGGGAGCCTTTTGGCATTCGGCCGCGACCCACGGCAGTGGTTGCCAGGAGCGTATGTCCAGTTCGCCCGGTTCGACGGCGGCAGCCACACCGACCCGGTCAAGAGCCAGCAGGTGCTTGCGGGACGACTTGAAGATGTTCTCAGCAGCCTCAGCCGACTGCTGGAGATCAACATTTCATCCCTCATCGACGTGGTATCCGGCCCGCGTGAGCAGAGGTTCCCCGACTATCCGATCGAGGCGCTGCGCCAGCTTGCCTACAACGCAGTCATGCATCGCAACTATGAGGGCACGAATGCACCCTCGCGGGTCTACTGGTTCTCTGATCGAGTGGAGATCGAGAGCCCCGGCGGCTTGTTCGGAGCGATGACGCCAGAAAATCTGCAAGAAGGCGCTACCGACTACCGGAACCAGCTGATCGCCGAGATCATGGCCAACCTCGGCTTCGCCCAGCGCTTCGGCCTCGGCATCCCTTTGGCTCGACGGGCACTGCTCGAAAACGGCAACCCCGAGCCTGAATTCGCGGTTGACCAAAACCGAGTGCGGATCACGGTGAGGGCTGCCCAGTGACCACCGTGGCGTTCTTCAACAACAAGGGCGGTGTGGGCAAGACGTCAGTTGTGTATCACCTGGCTTGGATGTACGCCGACCTCGGCATAAGCGTTGTGGCCGCTGATCTGGACCCGCAAGCCAATCTCACCAGCATGTTCCTCGATGAGCGGGAAACGGAGGATCTATTGAAGCCTGATCCTTTGCGCCAGACCATCCACGGTTCGCTTATGCCGCTGCTGCGCGGGGTTGGTGACGTTGGCGCCCCAGCAGTGCGGGTATTGGCACCGGCTATCAGCCTGCTTCCAGGGGACTTGGCCTTGTCTCGAGCCGAAGACGACTTCTCCAGCCAATGGCCTCTGTGCCTGGACAAAAATGAACGGGCATTCCGCGTCATCACCGCCCTCAGCCGAATACTGGAGCAAGCGAGAATCGACGCTGAAGCCAAACTCGTGCTGATCGACGTCGGACCCAATCTTGGGGCCATCAACAGGGCTGCGCTGATTGCCTCGGATTTCGTCGCCGTTCCCCTTTCGCCCGATCTGTTCTCACTTCAAGGCCTTCGCAATCTGGGGCCCGCTCTGCGCAGCTGGCGAACGGGCTGGGCCGAGCGCGCCGCTGTCGGGAAAGGGCTTGACGGGTTGGCGGACTTGACGATGCCTAGCGGCGCGATGGCCCCAATCGGTTACATGGTGTTGCAACATGCTGTCCGCTTGGATCGCCCCGTACGAGCCTACGCCCGGTGGATGGATGCCATTCCCGGTGAATACTGCCAATCAATCCTCAGCGAGGAGCCGGCGAGCAGGCGGATGATCGAGGTGGACGACAATTGCCTGGGAATGCTCAAGCACTATCGAAGCCTGATGGCGTATGCCCAGGATGCCCGCAAGCCCATGTTCAAGCTGACGTCCGCAGACGGGGCAATCGGCGGGCATATCAATGCCGTCCAAGACTGCTACCGCGATTTCCGAGCCCTCGCTCGGGAAGTCTTGAAGCGCTGTAAGGCGGCCTAATCTTCCAAGATAGAGATCGCTTTCTCAATTGACCGGCGAGCACGCGCCAGCTTCTTCTCCTCCTCGGGGCGCGAGGTGGCGCCCTGTTCCACCGCGTCGCGCAGCACCGAGATGGCCATGTCGTCGAGCTGTTCGGCGATGTGTTGGAGTTGGGCTCGAATGTGCTCAGCAGCCACGGCTCATTGCCTCGTCCACGATTTCCAAGGGGTGGCGCACCACCACCCCGGCGTTGGCCAAATGGATGGTGCAGCCGGGGTTGGCGCTCGCCACGACCGCGGCGCCGGAGCGCTCGATGGCCTCGAGCTTGCGCGATCTTATGGAGGCCGCCAACTCCGGTTGCCGAGCCGCATACGCGCCTCCCGCCCCGCAGCACAGCCCGTCGTCGTCTAGGGCCACCACCGTTGCATAGCGGCCCACTACCCTCGCCACCGGCTGATGGGTCCGCTGCACATGGCGCAGATGGCAGGGATCATGGATTGCGACGGCCAGGCTCTCGTCTTGCTCCCCCATCGGCGGCAACCGGTCGACGCGGACCGCCAACCACTCGTGCACATCCTCCACCCGCCTGCTGAAAGCCTCCGCCTGCGGGGTGCCCAGCAGCTTGCCGTACTCCTTGAGGACTGCTCCGCAACCGGCTGAGTCGACCAGGATCGGGGCCGAGCCCTCCAAGGCCTTCATCGTGCGGGAGGCCAGAGCGCGAGCGTGGTCTTCCAAACCGGCGTGCAGGGAGAGCGCTCCGCAGCATGTTGCGCCGGCGCCGGGCAGGGCAACCCCGGCGCCGGCCGCCTCCAGCACTCTCTTCACCGCAGCATGGGTCGACCGCTGCCAGGCATCCATCACGCAGCCGGTGAACAGCCAGACGTCGTCACCGGATGCTCGAAGTCGCTCTTGGGTCAGCGGAATGAGGGGCAGGCCCAAGCGCTTGGATGGCACCAGCCGCGCTCGCTGGGCGAGGGCCAACATCCACGAGAGCAGATGCAGCAGCCGCCGGTGGCCCAAGACCCGAAATCCCCATCGCCGCCAATCACCCCGCCGCCTTCGGGCCAGAGCGGCTTGGGTGGACTCCATCATCGATCCGAAGGGGACGCCCGACGGGCAGGCCGGCTCGCATCCCCGACACTGCACGCAGGAGTCCATGGACGCCAAGAACGCCCGGTCGACTGCCATCTGGCGGTCTTGCACCTCGCGCATGGCGCGTATGCGGCCCCGAGGCGAGGCCCACTCCTCCCCGGTCACCCTGAATGTGGGGCAGTGGGGCAAGCACAGCCCGCATGACACGCACGAAGCCAGTTCTTCGGGGTCGATTCCCAGCGAGACCCGCCTGCTCATGTCGCCGCCAAGGGGTTGCGCCCGGGATTGAGGCGGCCGCGGGGGTCGAACTCGGATTTCAAGCGCTGGTGCAGCCCTGCCACCGCCGGGTCGGGGCTCGCGGCCGGGCCGGGCGCCGACCCATAGGCCACTCCAGTGCCGAACTGCACAAGGTAGCTGCCCTGGAATCCCTCCCCCTCCAGCACCCCCGCAGGCATCCTGTGATCTGGCAGCGGCGGCGGCCCGTCCACCGGCGCGCACCCCAGTGCAGCCGCCAACTCGGCCTCGGACTCCACGTCTGCCTCATGGCCCTCGAGATGAACCCACGCCGTCCGGCCGTCCCAGAGGATGGACGATGGCCAGTACAAGCAACGGCGTAACTCGGCGGGTTCGCACCGTCCCGCCATCCAGCGCTGGGCGGCGGGACGGGGCCATGTCCGCAGAACCACCTCCCCCACCAGCCCCAGGG